>JAAHGL010000166.1 GCA_010692635.1 Symploca sp. SIO2C1
AAAAATTTTTGAAGTAATTTGTCCTGATGAAGGCAGCAAATTCTGTTTTCTTGAGTAGGCAGACTTTTTTTTTGATATTACCTTTACTTTATGCGTATCTTAGATATTACTGCTTCTACCTTAGCACTCCTTGCTTTACAAGAGTTAAACTACACTTCTCAAGATACTCCCAACTTGAAGCTTTTTAGTAAGAAAGTGCAAGCAAGTGATTTCTTTAATGAGGATGGTACTACTACACAGAACCAACAAACAACTACCACAAAGCCGCAGAGTCAAGCGATCGCACCTCCTGAAAGTATAGATACACCAACCTTTGCCTCCGTAGCTACAGTTGAGCAAAATACTCCAACAAAGGAGAAGGCATCTCATACGACAATAGATAGTAAGGTCAAAGCTTCTGATACCTCCACTGATATCTTTGCACCCTATCTAGAGCAAATCCGAACGAGCCTACCACCAGGGTTAGTAATGCGCTTGCCATCTCCAGTTTTGCTTAGCGATCGCTTCAATAGTCAAGACGAAAAATATTTTGTTCAAGTCTCTCCCTCAACCTCTGAAGCTAGTCTAACTGTTAGTGTCTTTAGTTGCCAAGAACAATTACCATCTTGCCTAGTTGGTAGTTTTGCCGTAGCTGCCAATACTTCTGAACAGGCTAACCAAACATTTAAACAACATCAATCAGCAGGCACACTAACTACTATAACTAATAACATTCAGGGATATTTATTAGAGAGTGAAAACCAAGAAGCATCTTCGACTTTTTCCTCACTGATGTGGGGGCAGGATAACCAATTTTATACAATTATGTTTCCTGTGCAAGAACGCCAGAGTTTGATTGATTTAGGATCTTCAATGGCTCAAGGGGTTCCTATTGCCAGTAGTACAACATTGGGTGAAATCTCTTCTGAGCAACCAAAAACTGAAACAGCACCAGAAGTTCAAGAAGAAACTCAAGAGTTTTTAGGGAACCGTCAACCTATCCTTACTACAGCAGAACATTTGCGACAAGGAGAGATCCTCACTAGTCTAGGTTACCGTCAATCATTTCCATCCGGCACACCCCGTCAGATTGGTCTGACAGGCCAACCTACTTTTGGGATTACTTGGGGTATTACTGACGATTTAGAAATTACCGTAGATCTACAGACTGTTGATAATGGTGGTCCTGGTCGTCAGGGACTCTTTCGGGGAACTAGAATCAACCCAGATGGTAGTGGTCCCAACTTCTTTCAGGAATTCACTTTTCAGGCAAAGCAACAACTTTGGCAAAACCAAACAGGTAACCTCGCTTTGAGCGGTGTAGTTGGCATTTCTGAGGGAAACGGTGGACGTCCTTTTCGGTTTACTGAGAGAAGAAATATTGTTGCCAGCGGACAAAATACTCAGGTGGTTCTTTCTCTGGAGTTACCTTTTACCATAACTGATGACCGTTGGCAGTTTACTTTCTCCCCTAAAGTTGCCTTCTTACCAGAAGATAATGCTTTGTATTTCAATACACTACCGATTAACCAACCAGGTTCTTTTGGTACTACCTTTGGCTTAGCCGGAGGTATCAGTTATCGCCTCAGTCCCAGACTGTTATTATGGGGTGATGCTTTTGTTCCTTTCACAGGCAATAATACTATTAATCGAAGCACAGGATTACCTGAAAAAACTGTTGCCTTTAATGCTGGTTTACGGTATTGGGTTAATCCTCGCTTAGCTACAGATTTATTTGTTTCTAATACTTTAGGTAATACCGGCGCTCTATCAATAGTTGCGGATCAAGAATTCCCAGCTTTGGGGTTAGGTGTAACTTTTTTACCAGGAGTTACTAGTGCTAATCGCCGATACCTCCAACATTTTGGTTCAACCCAGCAACCACACCCTAGCACCCCTGCTGGATTTGCTTGGTTAGATGGTGGTACTGTTGCTAACCAACAACTACAATTCACCCTACAAGGAGGGGAACAGGGATTATTTACTGGTATTAAGTATGGACTGCTAGATGATTTGGAAATTGGTACTTTTCTCAGTCTGGTTCCCGGTACGGTAGATGAGTCAGAGTTGGGAGTGAGTGGTAAGATTCGCTTTTTGCATCAAGCAGATGGTGATCCATTTACCTTAAGTGGTGCAGTTAGTTTGGCTCGCTCGAATAACGTATTGCTTAACCTAGTACGTAATAATCGCAATGAATTGGCTCGACGAGGTATAGAAAAGGGTGGGTTTGCTCTGAGCAATGAACAAGCAGGAGAATTGCTGATTATTACCCTTTCTACTCCTATACATTATCAATTTGAGGGGGGAAGTGCTCTTTGGCTAACCCCTACTGTGGGATTTGTACAACGTAATGGACTAGAAGTTGCTGGATTTAACTTAGGAGGTTCAGTTCCCCTAATCACAGATTTGGATGCGATCGCAGAGATTGGTTTAGACTTAAGTGGTAAAGGTAATGCCTTTATCGGCAACAACCGGGAGACGGTAATTCCTTGGAGTTTGGGCTTGCGCTGGTATCCAGCCTCATTGTTGGGTATTTCCCAAACCAGTGCATTGTCGGATTTGCAGTTAGAAGTATATGCAACTAATCGCGTTGGTTCATCACCTTTTGGTAGTCTCAGAGTACGTGCTGATAATGATACGGCAATAGGTTTTGGTCTAGTTTTACCAATTCGGTAAACACTCTAGTTTAGACAATAAATAGGTGATACTCCTAAGAAACACATTCAATCTCCAGAGACTGAATGTGTTTCTTAGGAGCCCCCCAACGGGTGAACTCTCAAAAGGTGTGGGAGAGCTTTTTTGAGTAATGAGTAATGAGTAATGAGTAATGAGTGAAGAAACTTTTGTCAAATCCTCTTTCCTTCTACCTCCTACCTCCTCCGGAGCCTCCTGCCTCCTGCCTCCTGCCTTGTTTCTTAAAAGTAATATACAGCTGAAGAACTTGCTGAGGAAATGATGTAGTACAATAGTGCCATCGATTCCGTGTGACTTCCCATGACCTTGCTCTCTCAACTCAACGATGCGATCGCAAATTTATATTGGATTAGTGCAAGCGACGAACTGTGGGAAGTACTGCCTCTTGATGAAGAACCCACTACTGAAGCTATCGCCAAGCTTTCAGGAAAGACACCCGTTAAAACCAAAGACTTCGAGACATTCTTCCTCAATGCCACCACAGAGCAAGATTGGCACGGTGAGGAAGATAAAGCCGATGTCCAGCGTTACAAAGCCCTAGTGAAATTATTGCAAGAAAACCTTGAAGCGCTCACCATCTACACAGCAGGAGAAGTTGAAGCGGATGTTTTTGTGACGGGTAGGACTGAAGAAGGATGGATTGCCCTAAAAACACTGTTAGTGGAATCGTAAGATGAATTAAGAAAAAATCAATTCTTAATTCTTAATTTTCAAGAACTTCCTCAATTTCATCAGGCAGCTCTTCAAAGAAATCATAGCCCGTTAAAGCTTCAATTTCATCAACCGTTGTCAGATAATCCTGCCAGTCGGTATGCTTCACCGACTCATCATTAGGGATATTAACAGCAATAGTCTCAGTGGGACTGCCATCAGCAACAATGAGAATAACCTTCCACGTACTTTCTGGAATAACGACACCATTCCTGATAGTACCAGCATTACCCAGCGGACCCGCTACAATATAGACCGCTTCATTACCCAACTCAGTAATTAGCTTGCGTTCATAGCCCTCCAATTCTCGCCAAACTTCCCTATTATTCGAGGGACTTTGGGGCATCATATTAGACATCAAGAAAGTCGCGCTGTTGTCTTCTTTATTACTATCTCGATCCGCACTAGGGGCAATGTGCCCCCGATCATAACCACTTCTTGTATAATCCCGTGGCGTCACCTTATAGCATGGCACATCAGGATCTGGACGAAAATTATCCGCACGCTCAACCTCTCCCATGTAACTCGCATCCACCGTCCACGATACCCAATTAGCAAGATTTCTCGAACAATTGTAAGAAATCACAAACTGCTCCTTGGGGATTAAATAATTATTGAGATCAGTATCAGCATCACTAGGATTACCAAACTTAATTTGTTTTAACACCAATTCTGAAGATAACTTAGGTTGAGCCGGTTCAGTTACTTCAGGCTCGACTTTTTTAACCTTAGGCGAACCAGGAAGACTAGTACAAACACGTCCATCGCCATCCTTATCAAGCTTGAAGAAATCTTCAACAAAAACATCAAATACTGCTTGCGCTTCAGGTTGCGTAGCAAAGTCACTGCAATTACAATCGGTTAGGACGCATTCAGGTAAATTCAAAGCTTCAGCCTTGGGAGTGAAGAAAACCAAACCCAAGCAGGCAATCGCCACTATCGTTAAAAGTATTCGTTTCATCAATTCTAAATTCTAAATTCTAACGTACACTTGCAGTTTGTCCCAATACTGCTCGGATAAGCCCTAATCCCTCTTCCCCAGCTCCCTCAGCTCCCTCAGCTCCCCCAGCTTTTTAACCGATAATTTCTCTTAACCGAGCAGTATTGAGGCAAGCCCTAACTAATTTATACCCTTGGTTCTTGCTGCGTAGTGCAATGTATTCCTCCTCCTCCAGCAGCAATTGCATCAATATTAATTTGCACAATATCTCGGTTAGGGAAAAGTTCTGCTAATACTTCTTGAGCACGGCTGTCAGCTTGGGAATCACCAAATTCTGGTGCAATTACAGCGCCGTTAATAACGTAGAAGTTAATATATCCAGCAGCAAAATCATCTGTTGGGTAACCTGGTCTAATTTTTTGCGGTCCTTCGAGCACAGTCACTTCTAATTGATCCCCATCAGCATCAGTTGCTGATCTTAGAATGTCTAGGTGCTCTTTGGTAACTGCGTGATCAAAAGAATTCGGATCAGGGTCAAACCCTGCTATCACAACGCCAGGGTGGGCAAAACGTGCGTAAAAATCTGTATGCCCATCCGTAATATCGTAACCGGCAATACCAGGAAGCCAGATAATTTTTCGCAACCCTAATAAAGCTTTAAGCTCCGCCTCACAATCTGCTTTACTTAGCCCAGGGTTCCGATTGTTATTTAAGACACAGCTTTCAGTAATAATAGCAGTGCCGCGACCATCTACTTCAATACCGCCACCTTCCAACACCAAGTCCGTATTAATCAGCGGCACTTTAGATTTTTGTGCCACAAAACCAGCTACTTCAGCATCATCATAGAAATCCTGCTTTTCTCCCCAACCATTGAAGTTAAAATCAACACCTGCCTTGTTTCCATCCTGATTGATGACAAAAACAGGACCAGTATCCCGGATCCAGAGGTCATCTAAAGGACAAATAATCAACTCAACATCTGAACCACATTTTACCCTAGCAAGGTCATAATCTTCTTGGCGAACCAACATTTTGACAGGTTCATACTTGGCAATAGTTCGGGCAATTGTGGCTAAATTGTCTTGTACCTCAGGAAGGAGTTTACGCCCCCAAATTCCTCTACTTGCTCCAAAAGCCATCCAAGTACATTGATGTGGCGCTGATTCATCGGGCATCAGCCATGAAGCATCTGAGGTAGTTGAGAATTCGGTACTAGTTGCATCACAACCATTAAGCATTTTTCCCATAAGAATCGAACCGGATACAGTAGCCATTAGCTGCAAAAAGAAACGTCTTTGAATCATCATCTATATTTAGGGCTTGCTGAATAAGTCTGAAACAGTATGGTGGCAAGCGGGATTTTCTTCAATTGTGCAAGGTTTTTGAGCTCAAAGATAAAATTTCCTTGCATTTATTCAGCAAAAAAAGAATTGTCAGCCCTGTCTAGCATGGCTTTCACAGTCATGCGGCAAGCTCTCAATCATTCTTTAATCGATATATAGTGTTTTAAGGAGGTGTCAAAGAAAAAGTCCTCAACTAAGGAGTCAAAGACTTTCATCAAGGGTGTATGTATTAATATAATTGTGACTTTTTTTTCCTTAAGTTATTGTTTAGTAACAGTAAAGATACTGTAATGATTTGATGAATTATTATCCTGTTGGCAGTAAAAAAAATATATTTTTTAGCCTAGTTAATTTTATTTTATCAAGCACTAATTCAATAATAAAAATTAACAATTGAGTAACCAAAAATTAATGTTTCCATCCCTAGCATATTTTGAAGCTGATTGTTCGATGGCTGCACTAGGATTTTATGATTACCAAATTGACAGTCTGCAAGAGAATTAAACTAAGATAAGTCCTAATTGAATATCCCTTTTATAATTGAGTATGCCAAAGAAAAAATTTTCGATTGAGTAAGAGTAGTTATTTACAATGAATAAATAAAGTAACGTCATACTTAAATAGAAGAAATATTGGTTAAAGTAAGGTTTATAAGTTTTCATGCATGTCAATAATATCAATTTATTGCGTCAGATTAACAAGGATATATTCCAAACTGACTTGGTATACTACCATTGCAAATAAAGAAAAAATCAGGCTATACTTCAGTCGTTCTAAACTTCGCAAACTAACAAGAAATGAACTTAAGAGAATTAGTTTTACTATTTGGTACTATAGGTATAATGATTTTTCTAGTAGTGCAGGCACAATCAAGACTTGAAAAATGTAAAAATATCGGACAAAAGAATTTTCAATGTGTTTTACAATTATAAAATCTTAATATTAAATATATCGATTTCGATATTGATCGAAATCGATATATAGGGTTTTCAAAGGAGTTGTAAACTGTATAAGCTTTTAAGAAATAAGGCAGAAGGCAGGAGGCAGAAGGCAGGAGGCGAGGGAGGAGGTAGAAGGAAAGAGGATTTGACAAAAGTTTCTTCACTCATTACTCATTACTCTCGAGAAACACGCTCAAAGCTAATGGCTAATGGCTAATGGCTAATAGCTAATGGAAGAGAATTGTTTCTCCCATTCAATTGGGGGCGCGAAGCGCTCCTGGGGAGCTATTGAGAAACTAAAAATGACTACGGGATGTCTGAATCCCTTGATATGAATAGTTTCTGACTTCTTTTTAGGTAAGGAAAACTCTTGTTCCTCCTGCCTCGGAGCCTCCTGCCCCCTGCCTTCTAACGCTCATTACTCAAAAAAGCTCTCCCACACCTTTTTTCATCTCACCCCCATCAGGGGTGGTGCGCCGCCTGTCGAGCGCTTTTAATTAGGGCTTGCTGCATAAGTGTGGAAGCTATGCCAGACTTGGCTTTCAATCATTTTGATGCCAAACAAGTCCAAGGTTTTTGAGCCCATCGAGACAATTTCCTTGCACCATCGTAGGGAAACACCTGCTTAAATTCGGAATATGAGGTAAAAGTAAGCAGATTTTTAAGAGCTACTTTTACTTCAATTAATTGCCTCAAAGAGTTGTGCAGCAAGCGATAGTACACTCTTTACTTATTACTTATTACTTATTACTTATTACTTCAAAACCAGAAAATTAAGACTTTTTCAGCAAACCCTAATTAACTCATCCCCCGGAAGACAGCACGGGGGATGCAAGTGTTAGCAAGTTGTTAGTTGTTAGTTGTTTGTCAAGAAATCAAATAACAAATAACAAACAACTTGCTAACAAACAACCAAGCGGCGGGTGGCTATCCCTCCCATCTCTTGAAGGAATTGGCTTCCCGCCGCTTTCGATAAAATTCCGCCCTAGAAGGACGGAATTTGAATATTTTCGGTTACGATATCGGCTGATATCTTTGTTAACTTGTCTTAACATCCTGGAATAATTTTCTGAGCTACCAGGGAAAATTGTTAAACATTCCTGACATAGTGGCAGATTCCTGACATAATGGAATTGGGTTGCCAGATGCCAGAAGGAATTGATCAGGGAGCTTAGTCTAGACGCAAGTAATCTGCTTCTGCTTCTAGCTTACGAACTAGAGTTTCGTTGCCATTGGCTCTCGCTAACTCTAGACGATGTTCCAAGCTTTTTTTGAGGCTATCCCGATGGGCAGCAGCAGCTTTTGTTACTTTCTTACGACGATTTTTGTTCACGGCAAACATTCTTTTGTGTTCAATTAATGTAAACTCCCATGCTCTAAAAGTAACATGAACAGAGTGGGAAAGGACGAAAAAAGTATTATTTGATACAGAAATTAACAAAAATGAGGTATATAAGGCAGACCAGTTGGTAGATGACTGGCTGAATTACCCTGATTGCAAGATGCTAGAAAACAGGTTCGTTACTCTTCTAAGTGACTTTGGCTTAAGCGATGTTTATGTGGGTGTGATGAAAGGAGTCATTACCCAAATCAACCCCAGGCTGAGGGTGGTAGATCTTACCCATCAAATTCCCCCCCAAAACATTACTGCAGCTAGGTTTAGCCTGATAAATGCCTATCCCTACTTCCCAAACGGAACGGTGCATGTGGCGGTAGTAGATCCGGGAGTGGGAAGTCACCGAAGAGCGATCGCAATTCAACTCGATTCTGGGTTCCTAGTCGGACCAGATAATGGTTTATTTAGTGGTGTCTTGAGTCAAACTAAGGTGATTGCTGTAGTTGAGCTGACTAATCCAGAATATTGGCGAACATCAGCACCTAGCCAAACTTTCCACGGTCGAGATATCTTTGCACCTGTAGGAGCGCATCTTGCTAGTGGTGTACCCTTGAAACATTTGGGAGAAACAATTGATCCCACAACGTTGGCTCAGTTAGAACTTCCAGCAATGAACATAACAGCTGCCGGTATAACTGGCTGTATCCAATATATTGATCACTTCGGCAATTTAATTAGCAATATACCAGCTGCTGAGGTTCAGGGCAAAACTTGGTCGGTTGTTGTGGGAAAAGAAACAATCTTAGGCAGTCTAACCTATAGCGATCGCCAATTGGGAGAACTTGTGGCTCTAGTTGGTAGTCACGGTTGGGTGGAAATTGCTGTTAATGGTGGTAGTGCTCAGTCTCGATTACAGCTAGATTGGGGAGCCACTTTAGAAGTCATAACAAATCTCGGTTAGGCACCGGGAGGATGAGGGATAGGGAGATTGGGAGATTGGGAAGCTGAGGAAGCTGAGGAAGCTGAGGAAGCTGGGGGAGATATTTACGCTCACCAATTAGCAATTAGCAATTAGCAATTAGCAATTAGCAATTCCCAATTCCCAAATGACAACCTTACCAATTGGCAGATTCAGTCGCTAAATTAGAGTATAGGGAGTACTTAGAGATTGTTCAGAGATGCTCTGAGGACAAGGTTCAGCCTTACTAATATCTATCAATTAGGAGTCAACAAAAACCAATTATGATTGCATCACCACAACAGTCTGATAGTAACAACACCAAAGATCCTACAGCCTCACCAGAGGTATACCAAGGACAATTTGGCGAATTTACGATTACTCAGAGCGATCGCACTGGTGTTATTGTCTATCGCAGTAGTCTGCTAATAGCAGCTTTGAGTTTTGCGATCGGTAGTTGGCTGGTTTTAGCTGGGAGTAGTAATCCCATTGCTATCAGGTTACTGACACCTCTTTATACAGTATTTTGCATCGCCCTGGGGGTTAGCTTAGTTACCATTCATATTTATCTAGCTCCTCTGCATCGACTACTGCAAGTTTTTTGGGGAGTTGGTGGCATCACAGCAATAGTGCTGGCATTCCAAAGTAGCGAACCTCTGGCTCTGTCTGTTTACCATCAGCCAATGATGATTTTTGGCATCGGCTTTACCTTTGCCGCTTTGACAGGGATCTATTTTAAGGAAGCTTTTTGCTTCAACCGCTTTGAAACTAAATTTCTGACTCCATTAGTGCCAATCCTGTTACTCGGACACCTTACTGGTATTTTACCGATCGCTTGGGAGCAAGTTTTGTTAGGAATCTGGGCCGTTTTATTTACAGTGTTTGCTTTGCGTAAGCTAGTGCAAGCAATTCCAGATGACATTGGTGATAAGTCAGTTTTTACTTACCTGAAACAACAACGAGCAGCTAGCGTCAGGGGATTGTAGATTAGATCATTTTAGATTGACGATATAAGAGGTTCAAAAAACTACTGTCAGGGGGTGCTACTTTTACAACAATTTTGAGATAATTGTTATGGGGGGCTTAGGATTTTCGATTTACCTATTAGCAGGACTATTCCAGGTATTCCCGTTAGCTCAAGCACTATCAGAGCTAGCAGGAGTACAACGTAGTTTTTTGATTTCCTCAATGCCTTCTGAGTGGCCAATAGATTCCTTTGAGTTGTTTGATCCAGCGATTGGGGAATTGATTCAAACCCAATGCCAAGAAGTCCCTTCTGGTATAGGTATTCCAGCATTTCAGCCAGGAATAATCAAAGATGATGTGATGCGCATGCTTGGTGTCCCGAACAAAACTACAAGGGGTTATTGGCCTAATACCCTTGCTGTATCTTATGATTTAATACCAGAACAGGTAAGCTTAGGTTTTCTGTTTGACAAAAACTCTCAACGGATTCGCCAAACGGAAGCATCTTTTACTAGTGAGGTTGATACTGAGGTTATATTACTGACATTGAATGGAATGTTAGGCTGCCGCATAAATGACCAAATTGCAGAAGGTTTGCAACAAGTTTGGCAGCGAGAGTCTTGGCACTATCAATTTAAGCTGGACACTCTCAAAGGCGTGATTCATTGGGAAAATAGCGATCGCCTTTACATTGGTATCTGGGAAGCAGACTTACATTGAAGTTTTAGGTTTTCAATTCTAAATTCTAAATTCTAAATTCTAAATTCTAAATTCTAAATTTTCCATCATGGCTTTAATTCAGTTACAACAGAAGTGGGTGTTGACTTTTCAAGGATGGTTTGTCTTACTCCTGTTAATCGCTGCTTTATTGCTGTTTTGTGTCACTCAGATACACTCTTTTCTTGCCTTCAATGCTCCAATTAAAGCAGACGTTTTGGTGGTTGAAGGCTGGATTCAAGATCATGCAATTGAAAAAGCGATCGCGGAATTTGAACAAGGTGGTTACCAAAAGTTGATTACCACAGGAGCACCTTTGTCGAAAGGATATTATCTCGCTGAATATAATAACTTTGCTGAACTTACAGGTGCAACTTTGATGACCTTAGGTTTCGAGCAAGATAAACTAGTTGCTGTGCCAGCACCAAAAGTTCAAAAAGATCGCACAGCGGCAGCTGCCATCGCTCTACGCCAGTGGATATCAGCTACAAACTTGCCAATTAAGTCCATCAATCTTTATACAGAGGATGTCCACGCTCGCCGTAGCTGGCTAATTTATAAACAGGCACTTGCTCCCGATATCAAAGTGGGGGTAATTGCTATTCAATCAATTGATTATGATCCCAAATATTGGTGGACTTATAGCGCAGGTGTACGAAAGATAATTTCAGAGTTAATTGCTTATTGTTACGCCTGGTTAGTGAATTGGCAAGCTTAGAGGGAAATCGCTAAGATAATTTAGAATTTAGAATTTAGAATTTAGAATTGATAAAATTTGTTCTGGAGTCAATTGTTCAACATTATTGAAAGCCAAAGTAGCACCAGCTTGTTTGAGAGACTGCTGATAAGCTTCACTACGTTCTGAAGTTTGCTGTACATGGGGAGGTAGCACACCGACACCAATCCAAGTACGTTGAGGTTGAAGATTTCTGGCTTTATTGACAGTATACATATCAGCCACTGTATCTCCGACGTAGATAACTGGCAGCTCCACCTTAATTTGATGCCGTTGCTCTAGTTGCTGAACCGTTGCTAATAAACCTGTAGGATCAGGTTTACCAGGAGCATCTTCCATCGCCATTAGTACTGGCTGCTGGATTCCCAAGCGCTTTACAAGTGCATATTCAGCTTCTTCCCGTGTAGCGCCACTAAAAAAACCCCAAGGAATTGCCGCTGCTGTTAGACTTTCTAGATAGCTAGGTTCTAAGAGTAAGGGTTCGTTGCAAATATACCCTGTTAACTGATCCGGATCTGTACCTCTGTAACGAGACTGGAAGAAAGCTACAAGGGTGTTGTAGTCGAGATCAATTTGCGATCGCATTTTAGGTGCTGCAGTAGCCGATTGACTAGCATCTTGAGTCTCAAAGTATCGATAAATTAGCTCTTGTGAGGCTTCCCAGTCATTATTCCAGATACCTTCTGATTTGAGTTTATCAATATCTATCGATTCAGGTCGATAAGCGCCATCTGTGAAATGTTCAACCGTATCAGCAACTGCTCGTCGGTAGGAACCACTAACATCCCGTATTACACCATCAATGTCGAAAACGACGATGGCTCTCTCGTTAGGAGGGACTATTTTTGAATGTGAATCAGTCAAAGGAAGAACCTCACTGCTTTCTCTGCTTATAGCTCGCTTTTAACTTCCAGCGAGCGAAACGCTCGCACTACCAAAAATCTAAACTATCAAATTAGCTGTGTCGCGCCACTAGCGTCGCACACCTAAAATAGTGGAATAAGTAGGTTGGTTGAAGCTTTCTTCGTAACCCAACACTCCTTGCATATTATGTTGGGTTTCACTTCGTTGCACCCAACCTACAGTTTTAGGTGTGACACGGCACTACAACAGGTACATTCTTTCCCAGAAACCGCCTTACCAGTGTAGTCGATGAAGACTCAACGGATAGCTGATATAGTTATATCATCATGATAGACTACTCTTTCTAATGCATTGTTTGAAGATGTCGAATCTGGTCTGTAAAGTCCCCATTTTAAATATCCAAAGTCTCCTTTTCCATTGTCAGTAAAAGTCTTGAAATTATCTAGATTGAGCTTTTCTATAAAATCAGTCTCATCTTCTGTTCTCACATATACAGTTAAATAACCATTGTTTGTGTCTGACCATAAAATATCTGCTCGGATATCAATCCACTTGTTATCAAGGGAGCGTATATCATCAATCAATGTAGCTTGTTCACCTGACTCTCCATAACGTAATACAAGAGAATTTCTTTTTACTCCAATAACTGCGTCAGGTTCCCCTTGAGTGTGCTTGAATTGCCAGATAATATCAATGGGAATATCTTTTCCTGACCAATCTTCCCAATTATTAAGAAGAACGCTGAACTGATATTTGATTTCCATACCAGGTTCATACCTGGTCGATATAATCTCAATTGTATCGCTCTCGCTTCTATAGGAATTGTTTGACTGATATGTAGAGTCTCCAAGAACTACCTTATGACCAATAGAGTAATCTCCAGATCTAGAGTAATCCCGTGAAATAAATGCTGCATCTGCTGCTTTCGCATGGGTAGCTTTAAGTCCCTTAATTCCTGAGTCGCTAGTACCTGATTCATAGTCTACCTTTAATATGTCTGCTCCATAACTTGGTTGTGGGACACTCAGTTGCAAAAGTAAAAATGGAAGAAAAAATGCTTTTATTGGAAACGCTTTAGTTGGAAACATAAAATTTACTCTCAAGTAACTATAGCAATCCTAAATGATTTGTGAATACGGACAAGGGTTTCAGCCTTGTTATAGTTATAACGACTGTTTACAAGCTATTTCAAGGATGCTATATGAATGATATCATTTGTCTGTAACAATGGGCTTATTCACAAATTGAAAATGGATAATGAACAATGGATAATTAGCTCTCATTAAACGAAGAGGATTGAAATCAAGGAAAATCTTTTGCTCACTTCCTCCATGGCCAATCTTGTTGATTCCACTTCTACATCCCCTACAAAACGTGCCGTTGCTTTAGATGCGCTGCGGGGATTCGCAATTTTAACGATGGTTTTGTCAGGGGTGATTCCTCGTAAAATCTTGCCTGCCTGGATGTACCATGCTCAAATCCCGCCACCTGACCATGTATTCAATCCTAATCTACCTGGATTAACCTGGGTAGATCTAGTTTTTCCCTTGTTCTTATTTTCTATGGGAGCAGCCATTCCCTTAGCTCTATCTCGTCGTCTAGCTAAAGGTTTGAGCATCAAAAAAATAATTTTATCCATCCTGAAAAGGGGATTTTTGTTAGGGTCATTTGCCATATTTTTACAGCATATTCGACCCTTTACCATTAATCAGAACCCAAGCCCGCAAACCTGGCGACTTGCTATCTTAGGATTTATTGTACTCTTTTTGATGTTTGTCCGTTTGCCAAAATCTTGGAGTCTTCGGCTGCGGAATTTTCTGACTATTGGTGCTTGGGTTATGGGCATTTTGCTCTTATATAAGCTGGGGGATCCAGATGGAACAGGATTTTCTCTAGAGCAAAGTGATATTATTCTAGTTATTCTCACTAATATTGCTATTTTTAGTTCAATTATTTGGCTGTTTACTCGTCACAATCCTTGGTTACGTATTGGTGTACTTGGTTTATTACTAGCTCTAGATTTATCAGCTAATGCTGATGGCTGGATTGCTTCTGTTTGGTCTATCTCTCCCGCTCCCTGGATTTTTAGATTTGATTACTTGAAATATTTATTTATTGGTATTCCTGGAACTATTGTTGGTGATTTAATAGCTTCCTGGTTACAATCTACTCAAGCTGATGATGCTCTTGAAAGAAGGCAGAAGATAAACCCCCCCTATGTCCCCCCAAGGGAGGAAGGCATAGGGCAGAAGGATGAGGAAGCATTTCCTTCTACGTTAGAAGGAGAAAGCTTTGTTAAGAATAATTGGACAACCACAAAGTTTATTGGCATCATTGGATTGATGTTGCTGATAGTTGTAACTTTACTGATTGGGTTGCAATCTAGATTAGTATGGCAAACAACGATATTAACTTTACTCCTATGTCTATCAGGTTTTATCTTATTTTCTAAGCCAGTTAGCTCAGTAGAAAAATTACTGAATATGCTTTACCGCTGGGGAGTATACTGGCTAACTTTAGGATTACTATTTGAGCCTTATCAGGGAGGCATTAAAAAAGACGAAGCTACTATTAGCTATTTTTTCACGACTACAGGTATGGCAATTTTTATACTAATTTTGTTGATCATAATTATTGATGTTTTTAAGAGAAAATCATCATTGCAACTTTTAATTGATAATGGCATGAATCCGATGATTGCCTATGTTGCTTTTGCTAATGTCCTGTGGCCAATTCTGGTGTTGAGCCGATGGAATGACCAAATTAACCAGATGACCTCAACTCCAGTTGCCGGATTTCTGAGAGGGGTAGTATACACATTGATTATTGCTGGCTTTGTCAGTTTATTTACTAGGCTAAAACTGTTTTTGAGAACCTGATACAGCGTTTTTCATTTAGATGAGGTACAAAGAGCCTGGTTTTTGGGAATGGGGAATGGGGAATAGGTATTGGTGACAAGTTAAGATAAAAGTGTCGTTGTCAAGGGAGCTGGGGGAGCTGGGGAAGCTGAGGGAGCTGGGGAAGCTGAGGATGCTGAGGAAGAAGAATACAATTTTTATAACCTCTTGAGTATTTCCATATATAGTGTTTTTTGAGTCCTCAATCTCTATATATGGGAGTTGATAAAATGCACAACCGTTTAACTTTTGGACTTTGGACAAAAAAATAAGGTTTGCGTAATATTTACGCAAACCTTATTGTGAGACAATAGCTTCTCCATCTCAGCAATAATCTTTCGCTGAGAAACGGCTCACTCAAAGACTGGAGGAGCAC
>JAAHGL010000167.1 GCA_010692635.1 Symploca sp. SIO2C1
TTTTACCCTGAAAAAGTGCAAGGAAATTGTATCGATGGGTTCAATTTCCTTGCACTTTCATGGGAAATCCCTGAGTAACCTTGGGGAATGGAAGTGCTCACCCACGAGGATAAATGCTTAATTCCTTCTTACTTGTTACTTTTTACTTGTTACTTTTTACTTATTCAGCAAGCCCTATCTATTCAGGCTTATCCTTTTTTGTCGCCAACATTAAATTCGATTGATTGACGCCAAACTTGTAGCCAATACCAAAATTCAATGGCTTGATGCTCTCATCACCTTGATAGATCTTCCTAAGATCTGGCTGATACCGCTCAGCAAATAGACCAATGGGACTAGTATAGTTACCATAGAATGTCAGATCCCACTTATCTTCGTCCACATACTTGATCGGCATACCGGAATCATCTTGTAGCAAATAATTGCTTTGGTTAAGAATCAAATCTCGAATCTGGGAAAAACTATCTCGGTACATTAGGTAGGAGGCAGCTTTGAGGTAGGTAGTTGGGTTTTCCAACTGCTTGACAAATTCCTCAAGTTGGGGCGTTTTTTCTAAGCCTTCATTGGATATATCAGTAGAGAAATAATGGAGTGTTCGTGGCTCAGATTCTCCTTCTGGTAAAAAGGAAATTTTGACTCCTGAAATTGAGTTGCTATCCTCGCTAGCTTCTTCTCCCTCACCTCGAGGTTGAATATTGGCATTTTGATCCATACTAATTAGCTGTATATCTAGGATCTGATTATTAGTGCGAGCCATGAAAACCAGTAAAATTGGCAAAGCTCCTTGTTTAGCCAAATCTACCTGCATATCATTCGTGCGGAAAAAGCTAAATTTCAGGATTTCTGATAGGGCACCAACCACTCCCTGTAATTTGGTATTTCTTTGAGCTTCGGAGAGTTCTTCGAGATCGAAAACTTCTCCGACAGGCTCTAGAGCTATCATCACATACTCACTACCCTTCGGGAATAAAGTAAAACCATACAAAAAATCTGGTCCACTAAAGGGATAAAAGATGGGGGGTGAAGAGGCATTGATTGTTTGAAGTTCTTCTTCGGACCATGCTCTGGCTTTAGACAACTGTTGTCCTTCGAGTTGTGACCAAGCACCATTTAAATAACTAGCATGATTTTGCCAAGTGCCGCTCTGTGTCATTTCAGCGATTGCTTCATTTTCGCTCACCTCCATACCGGCGAGAAACCTAGCAGTAGCAGTTAATTTGGCAGTTTTTTCTTCATCAAATTCAGCTAGGGGATCTTTCGATGTTTCCTCAGCTTCAGCAACTTCAGTTGTTTCTTCTGTTCCTTGCTCAGTTGTATTACTATTGCCGCAAGCTCCGACAAAAACTAGTAGCCCAAGCAGTGCTAACAGTAAAGACAGGGATTTTTTGGTATTCATATAATTTCTGGAAAAATTCATTTAATTTTGACTCAATCTTGAGAATCTGAGGACACAAGTTTTTTCTTAGCAGCCAATAAGTAGACCGGTAAACCGAGAGCAATTGTACCTAATCCTGCCAAAGATTCAATGGGTTTATCCTTGAAAATAAAGATCAGTATCCAGAGACTGATTGCCAAGAAGAGCACTGGCGTCACGGGATATCCCCAGGTTTTATAGGGTCGAGGTACTTCAGGATACTTAAATCTGTGGACAAATACACCCAGAACCGTCATGAAGGAAGATAGGGTCAGGGTAAATCCTAGATAGGTAATTACAGCCTCAAAACTAGAGGTAATTACCAAAACGATAACTATAGCTAGTTGTAGGAGAATGGCATAGTAAGGAACACCACTGTTATTTTTTCTGGCAAGCAGTTTGAACAAGGGAATATCCTCCCCAATTACCTGAGTCACTCTCGGTCCTGCCCAAACCATAGAACTAATGGAAGATATTAGACCAAAAGAGATCAACATACCCATAATTTTGGCTCCAGAGGCATCAAAAATACTTTCAGCTGCGATATAACCTACTTCCAGTTGTCCTGCTAGCTGGTCGATGGGGGTGCTGTAAAGGAAAATAAAATTGAGCAACAGGTATAACACCATCACGACTAAAGTCCCCAGCAATAGAGAGCGGGGAACATTTTTCTCCGGTTCTTCTACCTCATTAGCAATGTAGATCGAAGCATTCCAGCCGGAATAGGAGTAGGTGACATATACTAGCGAAATAGCAAAGGGTGTACTGGCAATTAGAGGTAGATCTCCTGAAGTTGGCAAGAAGTTCAGCGCCTGGGGTTCGGCTAACAACAGTCCGCACAAGATCAAAACAACGATCAATAGAACTTTTAAGATAGTGAAAATCTGTTGGAAATAGCTTCCTGTTTTCACATTATTCAGGTGAATCCAAGACACTCCGATGACAACGACTAAAGCGATCGCGGTGGCATTGATTATAGGGAAGACACTGGTAAAATACTTTCCCAAAGCGATCGCTGCTGCTGCAATTGGCGCAGCGAAACCCACTGTGACAGAAACCCATCCTGAAAGAAAGCCAATTATCGGATGATAGATCTTCGATAGGTAATGATATTCTCCACCAGAACGAGGCATAACTGCTCCCAATTCACCGTAGCAGAGGGCACCGCAAAGGGCGAAAATTCCACCTACTATCCATAAGAACAGCAGGGAAAAACCCGATTGGATGTCTATGACTTGAAAACCCAGACTGGTGAACACGCCGGTTCCAATCATATTGGCTACGACAATGCAGATAGCCGTAAACAGGGTAATGAGACGAGGGTTTTGGTTCTGATTTTCCTTCATTAATTAAGTGCGAGTTTTTATTTAGGACTAAGTTAGTTATCTTTCATCGGATAGTATTGTTCCAGGCAATTAAGAAGTACCACCAACATAATCAACATACCAGCAGCATAAACATCCCCTCCCCAGGAGTCATGCAACCAACGAAATGCCTGATCTCTACTAGTGCCATGAAAGAAAGTGAGTAAGGCATTGCGGATGATATTAGCACTAACGCTAATGAAAATCGTCCCCAAGAAAAAGAGGGTTGTCTTCTTAGTTGATTTCCAGGTATCCATCCAGTAAACTAGCATCAAACCCACATAAAGATTAGTGAATAACATCTTGAGTCCTGCACAGTGGGGTGCAACTTCAACAATTCTTCCCCCAACGAACAAGTTAATTCCACTAATGGTGACATCCATACCCAAATGAGTAAGGAAAAAGCCTGCTGTAGCTGCAATGAATCTTTGTAAGGGTAAGATATAAGGTGAAATCAAGTAAGGAGCTGCGGTTGGTGTTGCTAAAAATGCTAGTAATAGTGGAAAACTTTGTAGCCTAAAGCCAGGAATACCTTTAAACCACAAGCAAAGAGCAGTTAATAAGATAGGAAAGGATAAATTTACTAGTTCTGATTGACCAGTTAAATAAAATAATCCTCCTAATACCAGTAAGGCAATACCCAGAGGATGGGTAGTATTTGGCAGCTGATGCCACTCCTGCCGATGTTTCCAGGCGATGTAGGCAGCAAAGGGTAGTCCAATCAAACCATGACTGAAGTATTCATGCTCCAGACTAATATTTTTGTTGAGCCAGCCATCACACCAATGAATGAGCAAAGGTGCATAAAGAATCAGCAGTAAAGCAATGAGCAATCCATCGAACAAGTAACGCTCGATGGCAACGGGAATCTTGCTTCGATATTGCATAGTTTTTAGCCTGAAATCTAGGGTAAGGGCGCACCTAATACCTAAAACCTAACACCTAAAACCTTACTTTTTTTAGGCAATCAACAACGTAACTGATTTGAGCTTCACTCAAACCTGGATACATCGGTAAAGACAAAATTTCCTGGCTAAGAGTTTCGGCTTGTGGAAAGTCCCCAGCTTGATATCCCAAATATTGATAAGCGGGTTGAAGATGGCAGGGGATGGGATAATGGATGCCAGTTTGAATTCCTAAGGCAGCAAGTTCATCTTGGATAGTTTGTCGGTCTACAGGACAACCAGCACTAACCCGAATGACGTAAAGATGATAAATGTGACCAGTATCACTTTGATTTTCGATAGGGAAAATGCCTTGGCTCTGCAACGGCTCTAGAAGAGCATCATAATACATAGCCGCCGAGTTACGGGACTGATTCCACCCACCTAAATAGGGTAACTTGACATTGAGAACTGCTGCTTGCAGAGTATCTAAGCGGCTATTAGTACCAATATCTGTGTGGAAATATTTTTGAGGCGCACCATAATTGCGTAGCGATCGCACTTTCGCAGCTATGGTAGCATCCTTTGTCAGGACTATCCCTCCATTGCCAAAAGCTCCCAAATTCTTACTAGGGTAAAAGCTAAAAGCAGCTGCTTTACCAATTGAACCAGCCAAGTAGCCTTCCCGTTGAGCCAGATGAGCTTGAGCTGCATCTTCAAAAATCAGCAAGTTATGGGTATCAGCTAATGCTAATAATTGCTTTGGGGAAACCATCTGACCATAGAGATGCACTGGTACAATTGCCTTAGTTTTGGTCGTAATCGCCTTTTGAGCAGCTTTGAGGTCAATTAGGGCAGTGCTGGAGTCACAATCAACTAGAATCGGGGTTGCACCAGTTTGAAGAACGCCAATTAAGGTAGCAATGAAGGTGTTGCTAGGTAAAATTACTTCATCTCCAGCACCAACACCACAGGCTTGTAGTCCAAGAGCGATCGCACCTGTTCCAGATGCCACTCCAATACCGTATTCTACGCCAGAAGCCGCAGCAAACGCAGCTTCAAAATCTACCACCGCTTTACCTAAGATAAAGTCTCCTCGCTCAACTACAGCCTTGAGAGCTTGTTGAAGTTGGGCTTGGAGTGGCTCATGTTGCGGCTGTAGATCCACAAACGGAACTTGTTGCTGGGCTTGGTGATTCATTGTTCAGGAAATTTAGAATTTAGAATTTAGAATTTAGAACTGAAATCCTCAATCCCCAAGCTAAAATCCAAAAATCGAGTTACTCCTTACTCCTGTAAGAAATTTTCTGTACCCCATCCTGGAGCTTCTTGTGCTGCCCTGAGTACAAATGCTGCTAATTGTTCTATTTGTTCTTGGGGCATCCAATTTTCTGTGACTTCACGACACCAGAAGGTTTCTTCAGTGCCATCATAGGTCATTGGTTGCCTGAGAAAAGTTACTATACCATTGATATTATCACGAGGTGGTGTTGCACCAGCCAAAGTATTTAGAGCTAGAGATACTGGGGGAAATGGTAAAGTTTCTCCCCCAACATGACAATTCAAACAATGTTGCTCAAATAGCTCCTTGCCGGTAGACAGGTCTTCAGCAGAGAATTCCTTGGTATTACCCTGTCTGTCTAGATCTAGGGAAATTGGTTCTGTGGCTTTAAGATAACGTCTAACATAGGTGTCTACAGCGTAAGCGGGTGAACTAACGCTCAAGAAGCTGAAAACTAAAATCAAAGTGATGATTAGATAGCGAATTGATAATAATCGAGACAGCATTAGGTATTGATAATAATTGTGAACTGGGTTAGAGACGTGCCATGGCACGTCTCTACATTTGCCAACAGACAAAATCCTTGCCAAATGAAGCAGTGATTACCGCAAGGATTTAGGACCGCCCCAAGCTGGACCCTTAACTTTGGGCATTAAGAGAATATGACCAGATATGGCAAAAAGGTCATCTTCAGAAAGATTTCTCATCTCTGGAAAGATATCAGCACTCTTCATACTGGGGTGGAATTCACTAATTTCGATCTCTCCGTCATAGGTAGTGGGATTCTGCAGGTAATCAATCAAATTGACAATATTATCTCGTGGTGGTAAAGCTCCCGCTAAGGCGCCAGGACTAAGGCCCACATTAGGATTAGTTTTAGTGACACCTTGGGCATGACATTGACCACAGGTATCGATAAAGAGGCGTTTACCTATCTTCACTTGTTTCAGGGTAAGTACAGTAGTATCCCCTTGTTCATTTAACTTCACCGTGCGGATAGCAGGGTCAAGTTCAATTGCTGCTGCAGTCCCAACTGCGATTTGAAAGGCAAAGAAAACAGTTGCCACAGCTAACAATATGAGTCGCTTCATTCTTGATTCTCCTTCAAAAATTTGTCTTATTAGTTTTGGATGCTCAACACAGCACTGACTTAATCTCTGCCTATCCTCTACCTAAGGGGGATCGCAGTCAACCAATGATTTAGAGGAAAAAGATGTCTAAGGTGCAAAGGGAAGGCTTTCTTAGCTCTTCCCCAAAATACTGCTCACTGAGGGATTCAAGCTTCATTGTGCCTACTCTGGGTAACTTAGGTCTGTTTTTTGGACAAAATTTTAGAAATAACTGCCTTAGCATCTTCCAGAGCAAGACGGGTTTGTTGATTTTTGTAAGCAATTCCCATTTGCTCGCAAAGATTGCACACGTCCTGGGTTGGAAGTTCATATTCAGCGGCAATTTCCGCAATAGACAGGTCTGCAAACCCCATAATTATTGGTTGGTTACTAAAGATTAAGTTGCTCTCATAAATAATATGATGCCACTGAGCGTCACCTTTCCCTACATTTGCTAGATTGAAGGAGCTCCGTCAGCTCCTCAGCTCCCCCAGCTTCGGTTTAGATTTGGTTCTATTGGGATCCTCTCTGCTGAGAACTTCCTAGGAGCCTACAGAAGGAGTTTTCAATGGTCTAGTTTCTGGAAAGGGGACTACCGAAGGGGTAACCGGCAAGGGTTGATGTAGTTGAATGAGCTGGGCAAGAGTTTTCTTCAGTTGGGTACGGGACACAATGGCATCAACGAAGCCATGTTGTAGCAAATATTCAGAGGTTTGAAAATCTTCTGGAAGCTTTTCTCTGAGAGTTTGTTCAATTACCCTACGTCCAGCAAAAGCAATCATTGCCTTGGGTTCTGCTAGAATAATGTCTCCTAACATAGCGAAGCTAGCAGTAACGCCGCCGGTAGTAGGATGAGTCAGTACTGGGATATAAAGCAGTCTGGCTTGACGATGACGCTCTAATGCTCCTGAGATTTTCGCCATCTGCATCAGACTTAACATCCCTTCTTGCATTCTTGCACCACCAGAGGCGCAGACGATCACCACAGGTAGACGTCGCAACGTTGCGTGTTCGATCATACGGGTAAGTTTTTCCCCCACGACAGAACCCATACTGCCACCCATGAAGCGAAAGTCCATAACACCCAAAGCCATAGGCAAACCATCCAGCTGTCCTGTACCAGTTTGAACTGAGTCTGTCAGACGAGTTTTCTCTTGGGTTTCTCGCAGACGGTCCTTGTAGGATTTGCGATCGCAAAATTCTAGGGGATCAGTGGGAAGCAATTGCTCATCTAGGGCAATCCAAGTATTAGCATCAATTAGCTGACGGATACGTTCATCACTACTTACCCGCAGATGATGATCGCAATCCAGACAAACCATTTGATTGCTTCTCAGGTCTTTGGTGTAAGCCATCAGACCACAAGCAGGACACTTTGTCCATAATCCGTCTGCAATCTCGCGATCCTGTTGCTTGTGGTTAACGGGTTCTGATTTCTGTCGATTTGCAAACCAATCAAATAAAGACATAAAAATTTTTTATTCCCTAATTGTTATCTGATGCCTCTGCTTGCTCCTCCTCTGGAGAACTCAATAGGAGTAAAGCTGTCCATTGATCTGCTGAACGAACTTGTAAAGCAGCAGAACTACCTGCCCCGAAATAAGAAGTTATCCCTGTGTCAATAATGCGACTAGGGATATCATGAGCGGCTAACAACTGCTGCATCAACTCTGCCTCCCAACGGACATGGGTAGTTTTTATGGTTATCCAGGACACAGGTTTATCTTATCAAGCCGGTAGTTGTTGGGTAAATCACAGAATATTCTCTATCAAAAAAAATGTAATTTGTCAATCCATAATTTATAGCGATCTAATGGATTTTATAATCCTTTAATTAGGGCTTTAACCCTTGAAAATAACTGAAAAATCACATTAACTAACACCTAACACCTAATACCCTCTCTTAAGGTTTCAGTGCCGACATCATCGCTTTCTGACTAACCGTCTGATAGACTACCTTGAGATATTCCATGACTGGAGCATCAGCAGCAGCTAAAGGAATTGTCCCTAACACATCAAGAACTGTGCGACTGTCTTGGGGTGGCGTAATCACAACCAGGGAAGAATCTAAGGGTTCATTGTATTGCCAAAACTGATGAATGTTGAGGGCAGATTCTTCTCCTGTATTACCTTCTACTGTGCTATCTACTTCCCTAAGCTGGATTTCATCAACAGGGGATTGAGAACTGACGAGGGAGGATTCCTCTCCTGATTCCTTTGTTAGTATCTCTTCCTCTACTTCCTTACTTCGCAGCTGACGTAACGTATCAAGGATTTGGGCTTTTGTGCGTCCCCGTAACTGGAATAAGACAAAAGGATCTTCACTAAAGCGATCGCCTAATTCGTAGTAAACTGCAGCAATATGTTTGCAAGGATTTTTAGGGTCAGGGCAATTGCAGTCGGAATGAACATCAGCTAGGGTGAAAGGAAACAAGCTCAAACCGCTAGCAGTAAATACTTTTTCTATATTGTGCGGCATTTCTCCTGCTAACAGTTGAGCTGAATAAATTGCTTCCTCCGCTAAGACTTCTACTACATAACCCCAGTCTTCATCAGTGAAGGGGTCGATGGAGATGGAAAGTTCATAAGGTTCTGGTGCTGTACCTTGTACTTTTGCAACTACTTGTGAACCTTGAAATTCAATGCTGATAATATTGCCTTCTTTAGCATACTTACGTCCTCTTTCCAAGCGTTTTTTAAAGCGGTAGGAGTTGAGTAAATCATTCCACCTTTGAACCCACCATTCTTGGCTTTCAATTTCGTAATTTGTCATTTGTCATTTGTCATTTGTTGTTTGTTGTTTGTTATTGGTACATAACAAACAACAAGTAATTATTCATCAATTACTGCACCACGGTCAAGTAACAGGAGCGATCGCAACTGGTTAGTATCTATCTCTGTTAACCACTGTTCTCCAGCATCTACTGTTTGTTCTGCTAGCTGTTTTTTGTTTTCTATAATGTCATTAATTCGTTCTTCTAAAGTACCAGTACAAACAAACTTATGTACTTGAACATTGCGGGTTTGACCAATACGAAAAGCGCGGTCAGTTGCTTGGTTTTCTACTGCTGGATTCCACCAGCGATCAACATGGAAAACATGATTAGCTCTAGTTAGATTGAGTCCTGTACCTCCAGCTTTGAGGGAAAGAATTAGGATACGAGGACCTTCAGGATCCTGCTGGAAGCGATCAACCATTTCCTCTCGCTGCTTTTTACGAGTTGCTCCATACAAGAACAAAACTTCCCCGCCAAACTGTTTCTCTAAATAGGGTTTGATTAACTTGCCCCACTCAGCAAACTGGGTAAAAATTAAAGCACGGTCGTCTTCCGCAATTACTTCTTCCAGCATTTCCTGTAAGCGAAGCAGTTTACCAGATCTTCCAGCCAATCCTAAACTTTTTTGCTTTAAATAATGAGCAGGGTGATTGCATATTTGCTTCAGCTGCATCAACAAAGTTAAAATCTTGCCTCGACGCTGGATGCCTTCAGCCTCTTCAATCTCTTCTAGAGATTCATCAACTAACTTTTGATAAAGTGCCGCCTGTTCAGCTGAAAGACCACAGAATACGGTCATTTCTTGCTTGTCAGGTAAATCTTGAATAATGGATTTATCTGTCTTGAGGCGGCGCAGGATAAAGGGTTGCACGAGGGAACGCAAAGTTCGCAAAGAATCTGTATCCCCAAACTTCTCAATCGGTAGAGCAAATCGGCGCTGGAAAAATTGGCGATCACCGAGATATCCTGGGTTGAGAAAATCTAAAATTGACCATAACTCTGACAAGCGATTTTCTACTGGTGTTCCTGTCAAAGCAATGCGAAACTCTGCTGAAATTTGCCGTATTGCTTGGGATTGCTTGGCACTGGGATTTTTGATGTTCTGTGCTTCATCCAGCGCTATACCTTGCCAGTCAACTCCCCGAAGGGTTGTCAGATCCCGATATATTAAAGGATAACTAGTAATTACTAACTGTTTATTCTGAACTGCCTTGGCAAATGCTTTCCCTTTGGAGCGTTTATCCCCGTGGTGAACTATAACTTTGAGGGAGGGACCAAATTTCTTAACTTCCCGCTCCCAGTTTCCCAGAACAGAAGTTGGACAAACTACCAGGGTTGGTTTATCTAACAGTTCTTGTTCTTGGAGATGTAACAGTAAGGCAATGAATTGGGGAGTTTTACCTAATCCCATATCATCTGCTAGACA
This sequence comes from Symploca sp. SIO2C1, assembly GCA_010692635.1. GTDB lineage: Bacteria > Cyanobacteriota > Cyanobacteriia > Cyanobacteriales > Coleofasciculaceae > Caldora. The sequence goes on from JAAHGL010000167.1 coordinate 10,257, forward strand.
GGCACCAAGTCCCCAATGTTCCAGAAAAGCTAGCCAACTGACGCCTCTTAGTTGGTAAGGTCTTAGTTGTCCTCTAAAACTTGTCGGTGTCTCAATCAATTCAATAGACTTGTTGCCTGTCAGATTAGTAATCAACTGTTGCAAAGCACCAGATGCCTCGAAATTGACTACTGGCAGTTTTCCCATGGTGGTAGTATCACCAGTACTCAGACGCAAAGCATCTTCCACGGAAAGACTCATCTGGTCTTTGGGTGAAGCTAAAATAGTTTGAGCAGCTTTCACATCCGGCAAGTTCAGTGCCATCCACTCCCCATCTACTTCTACTATCGGTGACTGTAGCGCCATCAAACGATCAAACTCTTGCTTCGAGATAGTTTTTTCCCCAATCGCCAGTTCCCACTTGAACTTTAGCAAACTGTTCAACCCCAAACGTTCCTGCTTTTTCGATTTTGGTATTTCAGCACTGATGCTGATACCCAAGCGTTTGGCTCCTGCTCCTGGTGCTAATCCTGGGGGTAAAACAATTCCCAAACCATTGTCTTGCAGACGCCAAGCACTCCCCTTAATAAATTCATATACATCCACTGGTTTGAGTTCACAAGAGGAGGGGCGTTTTTGATGCAAGCTCGGTTCGATGGGAGGATAGAGTCTTACTGCTAATCCTAAACCTTTTAGTAAAGTCTCCTGCGGCTGCTCAATCGTTCTTCCTTGATACTCCCATACTTCAACTGATTGCTGCCAAATCGTCTGAGCATCCACCAAAAATTCTGGTTTGTCAACTGCTTGTAAGCAATATACCAATCGCCAATTTCCTTCCCCTTGGTTTGCTTCTTCCTTGGTTGGTGGTTGCAGTACCAAGCAAGTGCGAAATAGATTTCGTCCCAAACCTTGGGAATTGGGTGTGACTAAGTTCTGTTGTACTGGGGTTGTCCAGGCTTGTAGAGCAGCTTCTAAGCGTGCCCTATCTGAAGGCTCTCCTTCAAGATGCTCAGGAGTTGTGGAGAGAGCTTTTAACCACTCCTTTACCGGGGAGACCGCTGCTGGAAGGGAAGTCTCTTCAATCCAACTGCGCACCTGGTTATCTATGACACTGCTTAAAAAACTCAGAAGTAATTCCTGAGGGGGGATGAGGGATAGGAAGGATTCTTGTTCATTTTCCTTTCCTAGATAAGCACGGCAAGCTGAAGGCATTAGTTGAGAAAATTTACCCAGACGTTCTTGATCTACAGAACTATCGAGGAGAGCTTGCCAACTAGCCAAAATATTACCATCAGGCTGCCGATATATTCCTGCTAAAAACTTACACCGACTTAGCAAATCCAAACTCCACCGCGTTACTTGAGTCCAGTAACGCAAATCACCTCCCACATAAGCGTCTGAGGTTTGAAAGGAGCCAAGGGGAAGTGATTGGAGGAACTTTACTGCCGCTAGAGGCTCAAGGCAGAACCCCTCAACTGTCCACTGTTGAAGTTCTAACAACTGCTTCTCTTCAGCTTCTGAAGGCATCTTTGCAGACATTAGTGGATGTGCTAGTTCACCCTTGGATGAGGCTTGAGTCGGTAGAGCAAACACTTGAGTTTTCCATTGTGGCTGAAGCTTATCATTTATAGGAGAGGGAGTTTTTTTGCGAGAACTTCTACCAGCTTCTAAAAAGTGTGGAGAGCTAGGCAAAGTAGGGGAAAGATGATGAGAATCTAAAAAAGATGTCAATTCTACTTGAGTCATTGCCCAAGGATGAGGAGCCGCACTATTGATTATCGTTGGTTCTACAGAAGTCCTTGTACGCCAAGTTTCTCCCCAAATAAATAGATGATCACCCTGTTGGCGAGATATCCAGCTGCCATGTAAAATTGCCATGCTTACAAAGTTTTGAGTTTGTTGACACTCCCCATGACTATAAGCTAGGGGATTCTAGCTTCAGCAACGTTTCTTGCCACGGCAGATCTTACGACCAACTCCAGGTAGAGGAAACATCTCTCTTCGCGTTACTTTGGGGATGCCCTCCCCTAGCGTTTACACGACTTAAAATTACTTTGGCACCATTGAATCTCATTGCTCGACATAAGCGCAGTGTGAGCAACTGAGAGTGCGAGTACTTAGAGATTTTTGTACTCTTGCACCACAATTACTGCATTCACGACTGGTGTAATGTGGTGGGACTGCGATAATTTCCCTTACATACTTACTGCCAAAGTATTTGAGCCACTGTTCGTATCTTGGTTAGGTGTAACTTCCAGGCTGAGTGTTTATCTTCGACAGAACGACTATACTTTTTGAATCTTGGGTGACCTTTCTTCCCAACCTTACCTTTCTTGCAGTTGTTGTAGAACCGATTAATTGCTCGCTCTACATTTTCTACATATGCTTGGCAAGCTTGGATATTTAAATCTTTGACAAACTTAAATTTACCTCTTATTTGAGTATTGTATCGATAAAGTTCTTTTTTGCCAACACCACGGTTATCCATCTAGTAACGCAATACTTTATTGCACACAAATTTAGATTTGCGAATCGCTTCATTTTGTGACTTGACAATAGTATCTATCCATAAGCCATAAACAACATTTACCCCAAAGCAACGACAGAACAGAAATGCTACGATTGCCACAGAGAGAAAAACAGGATAAAGAAGGAAAAAGTACCTAATGGTAGAGTTAGACAAGTCAATATCTTTCGACGGCAGGGATATTAAATTGAAAGTGGGTCTATTTGCCCCACAATCCGGTGGTTCTGTGTTGATTGAGTCTGGGGACACTGCCGTTTTGGTAACGGCGACTAGAGCTGCTGGCAGAGAAGGCATAGATTTTCTTCCCTTGTTGGTTGACTACGAAGAAAGATTGTACGCAGCAGGTCGGATTCCGGGTGGATTCCTGCGGCGGGAAGGGCGTCCACCAGAGAAGGTGACCCTTACGAGTCGTTTGATTGATCGTCCTCTACGTCCTTTATTTCCCAATTGGCTCCGAGATGATATTCAGATCGTAGCAACTACCCTCTCCATGGATGAACAAGTGCCGCCTGATGTTTTAGCGGTAACCGGAGCTTCCATTGCTGTCTTGCAAGCTCAAATTCCATTCTATGGTCCAATGGCAGCAGTGCGTGTCGGTTTAGTGGGAGATGACTTTATTATTAACCCAACCTACAGAGAAATTGAGTCAGGAGACCTAGATTTAGTAGTAGCCGGTTCCCCAGAGGGAGTGATTATGGTCGAGGCTGGTGCTAATCAACTACCAGAGCAAGATATTATTGAAGCGATTGACTTCGGTTACGAAGCAGTGCAGGATTTGATTCAGGCTCAGCAAGAGTTGATGGCGGAGTTGGGAATCAATTTGGCGGCTGAGGAACCACCAGAGGTGGACTCGAAGCTGCAAGAGTTTGTCAGCGATCGCAGCACTGAGCAAATCAAAAAAGTACTTTCGCAATTTGACTTCGACAAAAGCAGTCGGGATGCTGCCTTAGATGAGATTAAAGAAAATTCTGTCATCGCAGCAATTGAGGAACTACCAGAAGAAGATCCAATTCGCCTGGCAGTTGACGAAAACAGTCAAGTTATTGCCAATGTCTTCAAAAAACTGACGAAAAAACTCATGCGCTCTCAGATTGTGGAGGAAGGCGTCCGGGTTGATGGGCGAAAACTGGATGAAGTGCGACCGGTTTCTTGTCTGGTGAGTGTATTACCCCAACGAGTTCATGGTAGTGCTTTGTTTAATCGGGGACTCACCCAAGTGCTTTCTACAACAACCTTGGGAACACCAGGAGATGCTCAAACTCTTGATGACCTCAATCCAGAAGGAGAGAAGCGTTATCTGCATCACTACAATTTCCCCCCCTTCTCCGTGGGTGAAACTAAACCCTTGCGATCGCCTGGACGGCGTGAAATCGGTCATGGTGCCTTAGCCGAACGTGCAATTGTACCAGTATTACCACCCCAAGAAGATTTCCCCTACGTCATCCGAGTTGTCTCTGAAGTACTTTCCTCTAATGGTTCCACCTCAATGGGTTCAGTTTGTGGTTCTACTTTAGCTTTGATGGATGCTGGAGTCCCCATTACTAAACCTGTCAGTGGTGCAGCGATGGGTTTGATAAAGGAAGGGGACGAAGTCCGCATTCTCACAGATATTCAAGGGATTGAAGACTTTTTGGGTGATATGGACTTCAAAGTTGCTGGTACTGATACTGGCATCACAGCTTTACAAATGGACATGAAAATCACTGGTCTGTCTCTAGATACTGTTTCCGAAGCAATTAAGCAAGCCAAACCAGCAAGGCTGCATATCTTAGAAAAAATGCTGGCGGTGATTGACAAGCCTCATACAGAACTTTCACCCTTTGCACCCTGTCTGCTAACCATGAGGATTGATCCAGAAATGATTGGTTTGGTGATTGGACCAGGAGGCAAAACTATTAAAGGGATTACTGAGCAAACTGGTGCTAAGGTAGACATTGAAGACGACGGTACAGTCACCGTATCGGCCATTGAACGAGAAAGGGCGCAAAAAGCCATCAAATATATTCAAGGCATGACCCGCAAGTTGGATGAAGGAGAAGTATATGCTGGTCGTGTCACCCGAATTATTCCCATTGGTGCTTTTGTGGAACTGCTTCCTGGTAAGGAAGGTATGATCCATATTTCGCAGCTGGCAGACTATAGAGTTGGCAAAGTAGAAGATGAAGTCGCTGTTGGAGATGAGGTGATTGTCAAAGTCCGGGAAATTGACAACAAAGGTCGCATCAATCTTACTCGTTTAGGTATTCATCCAGATGAAGCGGCAGCAGCGCGAGCAGCTACTAGCTAGAACACCGATTCACTCATCAGAATTAGATGTAGGGGCGAAGCATTCGGGCGATATTTTATCCCTCAAACCCTCGTTTTTCTGTCCGAATGCTTCGCCCTGAGATGTCGATACTCATGCAGCAAGCCCTAAATATGAATACTGAATCAGTGTTCTAGGGCTTAAAGAAAATTTTTTGTGTAATCAAAGCATTAAAAACCCCCTGTTGTGTAATGAGTTGAACACAGGGGGCTTTTAGAGAAAGAATTGAACCTGGCACTGAGCTATTTTCCCGTGGGGCAACCCCCAAAGTATCTTCGCCGCTGCAACGTTTCACTACCGAGTTCGGGATGGGGTCGGAGTGGTACCATCGCGCTAATAGCAC
>JAAHGL010000168.1 GCA_010692635.1 Symploca sp. SIO2C1
TTTCCCCCCTTACTAAGGGGGGAATAAGGGGGGTAGCAAGATCTTGACCTATTTCGGTGAGAATCTTGTATACACGGTAGTTTAGTTGGTGAGGGGTCACACCCTACATCGATTCGCCAACAGTATCCTCAAGTTCACCGGCTAATAGCGAAAGTCCACAAAGCGTGGACTGAAGATTTTTGGGAAAATTGAGTCATCTGTAAATGACTTTAGCTATTAGCCTGGAGTTTAAACTCCAGGCGGGGCAAGGATTTCACTTTAAGTTGACACCAATGAGCGACGTGCGCCCTCAATTCTCGTCTTGGTAAGATATTTGTACGTCGGTAAAGTAAAAGATTCTCTAGGGCATCTCCAAAAAATTACTGACTAACCAAGGAAATTAATGACTATTAGTAGTAGCTACAGTGTGGCTGAAACTAATAGTCGCGGCTATACTGGCAAGGTCTGGATATTTTTGTAAATAGAAAGTCTCGAGAGAAATATGAGTGCTGTTGTTAAAGTTGTTCGACCCTCTGGTATCTTAGATGGCACCAAAGCTGGTCAATTTCGCCAAGAGATTACTAAATTGGTGGAATCTAATGTAGATATTGTGTTGATTGATTTTGCCGATGTTACCTTTATGGATAGTTCCGGCTTAGGAGCTCTTGTACTGGCACTGAAAACTGTTCGCGCAGCTGGTGGCAAGCTTTTTATTTGTTCTGTCAATGACCAAATCAGAATGTTATTTGAATTAACCAGCATGGATCGCGTCTTTGAAATCTTTGACACCCGAGAAGAGTTTGACAATGCTGTTGCTTCGACTCACTAAGCAAGATTATCCTTGCTGATGGGCAATATTAACCAAAGTTGATTTCTAACAGAGATAAATCATCATCAAAATCATCTTGGGGATTGATAGAGGCAATAGAATTCAAGACCTGGTCTAGGTTATGGGCTCCATTGCTCCTACAGTCGGCAAGTAGCTTGACAAAGGGATCTAATCCCCAGATGTTACCATCACTTTGGTTAATTTCGTAAATCCCATCGCTAAAGAGGTACAGTGTACTAGACCCGACCACCTCGCAGCTTTGCTCAATATAGGCAGCCTCAGGAAACATACCAATGGGCAAACCTTGAGTTTTCAAGCGTTCTACCTGAATCGATGAATCAGGGCTCTTACAGAGCAAGATAGCTGGTGGATGTCCTGCACTAGAGTAAGTTAGTTGGCGATTAAACCGGTTATATACTCCGTACCAGATGGTGAAGTACTTATCATTGCGCTGAGTCATCTGGAAAGTGTCATTTAACCCTCGCAGGACATCGCTGGGTTTGTAGTAATTTATATGAGGAAGCGCTCGGGACCTCAATAGGTTCAAAACTGAAATAGTCGGTAAGGCAGCTTTTAAGCCATGTCCAGCCGCATCTAGTAAATAAATTGCCAAATGCTCTGAATCTAGCCAGTAATAATCAAAGCCGTCACCTCCTAGCTGAAAGGAAGGTATAAATCGGGAGTCGATAGTTACTGGTGGTTCCGTAATCCGGTCGGGAAGAATAGAACTCACATAATCAGCCGCTTCTGCTAATTCTGTCTCCAGCAGCTGCTTTTGGTTCTGCAAATCGCGACTAAGTTGATGTAACCTCAACCCAGCCCTCACCCGCGCCTGCAATTCAGGCATTTCGATGGGCTTTGACAAAAAGTCATCAGCTCCGGCATCCAATCCTTGGACACGATCCTCAACCGAGGTGCGAGCAGTCAGCAGCACGAATATGGTAGTAGAGAGCTCTGGTGTTGCCTTAACTTTGCAACAGACCTCTAGTCCATTCATCCGTGGCATATTCCAATCACACAGAATTAGTCCCGGACTTAGCTCTTGTGCCAATGCTAGACCATCTTCACCGTTACTGGCAACTGAAATATCGTAACCCCGTTTAGCAAGTGTCCGTTTCAGTAACATCTGAATAGCTGGGTCGTCATCAATAATCAGAATTTGGCTCATGGTATTGAAGTACTACAATTCAGTATTAGATTTGGAGATGCACATACTAACAAAGAGGTTAGCAACTATATTCAGTTACCGTGTAGTTTCCTCAGGAAATAGTTCAGTTCCCCAGCAAGTTAATCAATGCTCAAGCAAGGCTTCAGATCCAGGGTAAACTGAATTGTTTCACAAGGAACAGAGGTGCATTTATGACCAGGCTGTAGTGTCGTTGATTTAAAAGGCTTTGAGCAATTGAAAGACTCTCACAAATATATCAAGCAATTTCCCTCCGACCTTAAGGCATTAGACCAGATTTTGTCATGGTTCGACCAGCTTAGCCAACCGTATATTCCCAGAAAAGTCTGTTTACAATGTCAACTAGCCCTCGCGGAAGGATTCACCAACGCCGTTCGTCATGCTCACAAAGATCTATCGGGTGATCTTTCGGTTGATATCGAAGTTACGATCGCTCCCCAATGCTTAGAACTCCGAATTTGGGACTGGGGACCGCCCTTTGATTTAGAAGGGCGGATTCGGCAACTGGAGCGTAGGGTAGATCGCGAGAGTCCGGGAGGGCGTGGTCTTTTAATCTTACAAAAAATTTCAGACAGGCTTAGTTATACACGCACAGATGATAACCGCAATTGTCTGCTAGTTGCGAAATCTTATTAGTTTATGGAGGCAGGAGGAAGAATGCAGAATTTAGAATTTAGAATGCAGAATGCAGAAGGCAGGAGGCAGGAGGTAGATAATCTCTCTGCCGATCTCCCGATCTCTCTATCTCCGAACGTGCTGCTTCTTGCTAGTTAGGCCAAATCTATAGTTATCCGAGGCATCACTTATCCAGCAGGACCCTGGCAAACTGTAGGATTTATTTAAGGATCGCAGTTATTTGAAGAGGTATCTAAAACTATGACCATTGCTAGCGCAACCCCTGCTTTTTGTCAAGGAATTCAGTATTTTGGTAAAGCGCTGCCTGGGTTTGAGAAATATGGGCAACAACCTGCGATCGCCTCATCTCAATCAGCGATCGCATCTCCTTCCGACCCGGCTGCAGTATTCCAAACTGTACTTGCTGCTGATGCTCTGCGCTACTTGACCCTACAAGTGACTGCTAGTAAAGCCTCTGGACATCCAGGGGGATTTGCCAGTATTGCTGAAGCGATCGCTTCTTTAGTGATGCTTGGTCACAAAAACATTATTACGGAAGTGGGTCACCATGCCCCCGGTTTCTATAGCAACATGTTCCTCGACCGTTCCTTAGAAGACATGGGAATTGCTACGGTGGAACAAATGGGGGAACGCTTCCGGGAAATGCACGGACTGCTAGGACACCTTTCCGGTCAAATTCCGGGACTGCTCAATCCTGCTGGTCCTTTGGGACAAGGACAACATTTTGCGATGGCAGGAGCCTTACTCCATCGAGATGTGTTATTTCCTGTAACTATTGGTGACGGTGGTATTGGTGAACCCTATGTGATGAGTAGCATTGGTCATTTCCACACCGCTTATCCAGAAGTCACCAACTTCCTTCCCATCCTAGTTTGGAACGGCTACAGTCAGGAACATCACAGCATGGTTTCTACTAAGTCGAATCAAGAGATGATTGCCTATTGGGAAGGTAACGGCTTTGAAGAAATTATTTTAGTTAATGCCAAGGACTATGACGACGCCAACCAACCAGGGGATTATGTCGATAGCACCCAATTTTCTTGGGAGAAACGCTTGGAGTTTACCCAAGCTGTCTTAGAGGCGACAGATAAGGCTGCGAAGTCAGCAATGAGCGGCAAGCTGACTGTGCTAATTGTCAAACAGCTTAAAGGTGCAGGAGTCCATAAACGGGGCGCACAATCCCATAACCTTTACCCAGGTGACACCTTGGAAAAAGACTACATTGTTAGTGCCTTAAAAACTCGTGCCTTGTCCCCCGAAGCTTGGGAATTAGTAAGAACCAACTTTGAGCGTTCAGCAGGTGGCCCTGCTTCCCATCAGGTGGTGACAGAAAAAGAATTGCCTCTGACAGATTTAGGTGAATTGCCCTTAGAAGAATTTCCTGTTAAGGGGGAGAAGAAAGTAGCAACAACAGCAATGGGGGCATTAGTTGCTTATGTAGGACAAAAAGACCCTAACTTTATCGTTTCCAACGCTGATGGTAATGCTGCTTCTGGGATTAATAACATAAATATTGCTCTCAAAATCATTCACCCTACCCCTGATGAAATTTACTTCCAACAACCAAAGGGTCAGGTTTACGAACCTTTGAGTGAAGATGCTTGTGCTGGTTTAGCTGCTAGTTTAGCCCTGTTTGGTGCTCGTACCCTCTGGTGTTCCTACGAATCCTTTGCTATTAACGGCTTACCGATTTGGCAGACGGTAACTCAAGCGATGGCAGAATTACGCCATCCTACCCCTGCTACAATTACCCTCTTTACTGCTGGAGCCTTGGAGCAAGGGCGCAATGGCTGGACTCACCAGCGTCCTGAAATAGAAAACTACTTTGCTGCTATGATGCGCAATGGCAATATCTTCCCGTTGTTCCCTGCCGATGCTAATAGTATCCAAGTTTGTTACGATTGGGCACTGAGTACTAAGAATAAAGGGATTACGATTACTGCTAGTAAATCGCCTTTACCTGTACGTACTACCTTTGAGCAAACTCGTCAAGCACTCCAGGATGGTGGAGTTGTGCTCCATGAAAGCGGAGGTAGCAAAAAAGTGGTGTTTGCTGTAATTGGAGATATGACGCTGATTCCCGTATTTGATGCCGCAGCTCATCTAGAAGATGAAGGCATTGGGGTGCGGATTGTCTCAGTCATCAATCCTCGCCGCTTGTATCGTCCTGATGATACTGCTTGGCAAACCTGCACTGCAGCTGATAGTCACTTCCTGGATGATGAAGGATTTGAAAAACTCTTTGGTGGTAATGCCTTAATTGGTGTAACTGGTGGTTCCAGTGCCATGCTAGAACCAATTATGCTGCGCAGTAATTCCAAGAGGGACACCTTTGCTTGGAAGCGGGGTGAAACTGCAGCTAGTGCTGGTCACATTATGGCATTCAATGGTTTAACAGCTGAAGCCTTGGCAAAACGTGCTGTTGAATTAGTTGGTTAAGATAAGGACTGTAGGGGCTTATGTAATATGCCCCTTTCTTGTGCTAACATAAGAATAATGGAGTAGGTGTGGGCATATAGACTATTCCTTTTTAAGCAACCACAAAGGCACAAAGGACACAAAGAGAATTGTGAGCGCGATCGCAAAATTTTAGTTGGGGTTTGCTGTATAAGTGAGTCAGCTACCTTCTTGCTCCTGACTCCTTACTCTATAAGCATTCTTCATTCTTCATTCCGCGCAGCGGTACTAGCCCCATACCCGATGCAAATTCAAGATAAAACCCGGTAACACATCCTCACCAGACAACTCAGCCGGATTCTCTAACACCTCCACCGCTAACCCTGAGCGATAAATTTCCACTTTTCGATGCTGTAGGTCGAACAACCAACCTAGTTTCGCACCATTTTCAATATATTCTTTCATCTTATCTTGCAGGGACTTCAGGCTATCAGAACTAGACCTCAATTCAACTACAAAATCGGGACAAATATTAGGAAAAGTTCCTTTTTGTTCTGGAGTAAGAGCTTCCCAACGTTCCTGCGCCACCCAAGAGGCATCAGGGGAGCGAGTTGCACCATTGGGTAAAATGAAACCGGTAGAAGAGTCAAAAGCTTCACCAGGCTCCCCCGCATTACGCCACCACAAATACAATTCTCCGGAAATACTCAAATTGCGTTTCCCAGTTTCCCAGCCTGTTGGTGGATTCACTACTAACTCTCCTTGTGCTGTTCTTTCTAGTCTCAAGTATCGATTTGCTACTGCTAAAGCTGCAAACTGTTCTTGGGTTACATACAGTGCGAGGGTTTTAGGTAAATCAATTGATAGGGTCTCGGTTTCGGGTCTGGTAGGTATCTGTACCATCTTGACCTCTTTTAGAATTGGGATGGGAGCAAATTACACTGCTAGTGCCGTGACACATCTAAAAATGTAGGTTGGGTGGAACGAAGTGAAACCCAACACAATGTGCTCCGACGTTGGGTTACGCTATTGCAACACCCAACCTACACCTGTTCCATCATTTTAGCTATGCCACGCTACTAGTATATTTCATCTGGCAACTGATAGGTAATCATTGCTCCAATTCCCAATTCCCAATTCCCAATTCCCAATTCCCAATTCCCAATTCCCAATTCCCAATTCCCAATTCCCAATTCCCAATTCCCAATTTGACTAGGGGCGAGGGGCTAGAAGTCCGACTTCTTGAAGAAGTCGGACTTCTGGAAATCTGGGAGAAGTCGCGAAGAATCTAGATGCATTCTCAGGCAAAAATAGGTTGCAAATCTAACACAAATCCAGGTAAAACCTCTTCACCTGATAATGTTACCGGAGACTGTAATACTTCAACCTCTTGATTAGGGGATAAATTTCCACTTGCTTAAGTTTAGGATTAATCAGCCACCCTAGCCGTAGTCCATTATCAATATATTCCTGCATTTTTTTCCTCGTTTCTGCCACATCATCGGTTTCTGAAACTATTTCTAGGGCAAAGTCGGGACACAAAGGCAAAAATTTCTTTCGCTGTTCTTTAGTAAGAGCATTCCATCGTTCTATCCTCACCCATGCAGTATTGGGGGAGCGAGTACCACCTTGAGGTAATCTAAATCCTGTGGAAGAATCGAAAGCTTTGCCTAAACGAGTTTGGCGGTTCCAAATACCTAAGTCAATGTAAACTTCAAAATTCCGATTTCCCGTTTCTCCCCCTGTGGGTGGCATAATAACTAATTCTCCCTTAGCCGTGAGTTCTAAGCGCAAGTCTTGGTTAGCCGTAGCTAATTGGGTAAATTGCTCGTCAGTCAGTTTGAGGACAGGTGGTAAATTGAGAGTTAAAGTACTCATATTAATTAAAATTCTCGTTAGCTATCTTTATATTGCATACGCCCCATCCAAAAGTGTAGTGCGAGCATCTTGCTCGCTTTTTATATACCTCTAGCGAGCGAGACGCTCGCACTACCGAAAATCTAAGCCATCATTTTAGCTGTGTCGTGCTAGTACACTGCTAGAGCCTCGGTCCAGTATATTTCATTTTTTGTAGTGAGAAGCAATCTATAGCAGTTCTCGCATTCGTATGGTTCGCTAATCCTTTTTAAGGTAAGTGAGCTTGGTTGAGGCTTTGGCTATTGGGATTTGTTGTAATGTCTTTTATCTCTTGCTGATGCCAAGCTTGATAGAAAGCTGGATAAGTCATATTTTGGGCACAGTGCCAGATGACTGAATAGCAAGCATCGTAAAAGGGTTGATTGTTTACATAAGTTTGTTTTTGCAAGTATTTTGTTAAGCCTATAGCTGCCATATGAAACAGATTTTCTCGAAGCACTTGGTTCAATACTGTAGCAGCTTTGATTCGAGTATCCTGAGTGGAGTTGGAGTGTATAACTTCAAGCAAAACATCAACAGTATCAGAGTTACCAACTCCGATTTTTCCCAAATAATCAATAGCCACTGAATAGAACTTAGGTTGAAGGTAGATACAATCGCGTACTATCTGGATTAAAGTCTTGGTTACCACTTGAATCAAAGTGTCAATAATATCTAGATTATCAGAAGCAATTTTTTCCAAGTGGTTAAAAACAATTTCTCCTAATTTTCCTTCGCCCATGCGGTTCATAACAGCAGACACAATGTTCCAGGCAGAGGTTAAATCGGAATGTGGTACTGATTTTTCTATCAGCTCAACTAATGCATTAACTTCACTTAAGTTAACAGTATTACTACCCTCTAGCTCTAATTTACCGATCTTGTTTTCTAATTGTATAGCTAATTGGTTACGAGCCTCATTATCGCGGTAGGGTTGTAAAGTACGACAGTAACTGTCATAATTATTAAATTCTAAATTATCACTTTTTATATTCAAATTAGAGAATTCTAATTTACCAAATATAGTTGTTATTTTTATGGGTTCGTATTCTTCATCTTGGCGAATGTCAATATCGTAAATATATTTAAATGCACCTCTAACCATAGATCGTGCTGAGCGAAAAAGGTATGATAGATCATCTTCTTCAGATTTATTCAAAAACCTAGACAGATTGGTTACAGCCTGAGCAACATATGGATTATTTAAATCATATTGAAAATATTCACACAGGCTGACAGCAGAGGCTAGAATAGTCCAATTATTGCAGTTGTTTTCCTGCAAACGATTAAGAGTAGCGATAGCAACAAAGTTTTCTTGTTTGTACTCCAGCAATATTCTTACAGCAGCTTGTAACTGAGTTTCCTGATGTGAGCTAGAGAGCATTATATTTAACCCCATAATAACTGTTGTACGCTCACACTCTCGAAGTACTATCCTAGCTTTTTGTGAAATGGTATGGGTAAGTTGACGCGGCAGTTTTTGTTGATTATTGAAAAAGCCAAAACTCCACAGGAGAAGCTGTGCCACAATTGTTGTAGCAAGGCTACAGTCAACAAATTCAGTAATCCCAGAGGCTGCGATAAAATATGCTTGATACCAATAGAACTTGTCACACCAATCCTCAAATTCCACCAATGCCTTAATAAACTTCTCCTTCTGCTCCTTCTCTATATCTTTTTGCTTCTTCTCCACATTCTCTCGTCCCAGCCATAGCAAAATCACCTCTTTCCACTGTGGCTCGAAGATGCAGTATCCTGGCTTAGGATTGCGGTTATCATGAGCGCTAGGTAAGAAAAAGTCCCAATCATCGATCGCTAGCGCTGCAAAATATTCCTGAAATGTAGGATGGAAGAAAGCGTAGACAGCTTTATCTGGATTTTCTGCTGCCATACCCACCTTATTAATCCAACCTACACGACAGGCTAAATCAAACAAGGATTTATCAAACTTATCCAGTTCCTGACGAACAAAAGATTCTCTTAGTCGAAACTTGGTAGTCTCTTTATCAAGAGCATTTTTCGCCATCTCTCCCAAAGCTTGCTCAAGGAGTTGACGTTTATCTTTATCAATCTCAGGTTTGTCTTTCCAGTCGTAAAATGTCTCAACAAACCCTTTGTAGAGTTCAGCTTTAGTTTGTGGCAACTCTCCCTGTCGCCGTTTCCAAGTTCTACACAGCAGAGTTAGTCGTAGGGGATTTTTAATTAAATCTCGAATTCGTGGTTGCGATCGCTCTAATTTTTTGATTAACTGATCTCCTGTTGTTGGCTCACCAGCTTTGGAGAAGAAACGGTGGATAAAGTCACCGACTAAATCAGGATTCAACTGTTGGATGCGATACTTGTCGAAAGCGTAGAGTGCATTTTTGCCAGCATCCCAAACATTTAACCGACAAGTCAGCACAATCGGTGTTTTACTTATCCACCCCTTTAACTGCTTCTCAAGGCTAGATAGCAGATTACTCGTTGCGGCGATTTCATCAACTCCATCTAACAGCAACCACACTCTACCTAAATTAAACAGCTCAACAAATTCATCCTGAATATCCTCTGAGATACTCCGCTTCCTAGTAGCCTCTTTTAACCAATCTTCCAGAAGATATGTTTCTAGTACCTTTCCTTCTAAGTCTGCCAACCTGACAAAAACTGGTAAGCTTCCAGCATTCTCTACTTCTTTGGCAATCTCTTGTAAAAGTGTTGTCTTTCCTGCTCCCGGTTCTCCAATAATTGCAATTTTTCTATTCTGATTTTTCAGGTACTCCCCTGTTTCTATGACTTGAGTGAGAAATTTGCCGTGTTCAACAGGTATTTCATACTCGGTGGATGCTTGTCTTTGGAAGTTTTCTGGTGAAAAATCATCCTTGTGCTGGGGTTGCTGTTTACGCTCTACCAATTCCAACGGCACAATATCATCAAGAGTTAGTACCACACCATCTCCATGTAGCAGAGGATTGATGGATAAGTCAGTAGGAAGTTGTTGATGACAGCAGTCTTGCCAGAAATCAGATGCAAGCACACCAGCATCTTTTACTGAGGGTGATATTTCCCACCCCAACTTCTGTTTAACTACCCCCAGATTTTCTTCTAGTGACGCATCTTTGTGCTTTAACGTGAGGGTGAATACCCAATACTTTGTATTTTTCTTAAGACGTTCATCTTGCAAAACTCCTAACTCTTCCAAGTAGTAAAGGGCATTTTGTACTACCTCAGCTTGCCGACTTTCCCTAGTGCTCGCAGAATTCTCACGCTTACGCGGTGGAAGTTTTAAAGGAGTGTCAGTATTTTCTGTCAGCTGCCATAAAGCTTGTTTTGTCGTCCCCTCAACTACTTTCTCTCCTGTGCGGGTTTTCTTCTTATCTTCTCCTGTTACTTTCAGCGTTTCCTCTGCAATCCATGCCACTTTAACTGCTGTTTCTAGTTGAGAGTCTTTTAATGTCAAATCTCCTTTAGCAAGCAACAGCAAAGCTTTCAGTAACCACAGTACATTGCGTTGGTGCAGTTCACTCCTGCCAAACTTACGTTTAGCTTTTTCCGACATAGTTCAAATACAAAGAAAATCTTAAGAATATTTCCATATCTGCTTGGGCAACTTTCCCCAAGTAGCTAATTCCTATTGTATAAGCACTTTTAGAATTGCTTGGGGAATTTGCATGGGCAAAAGCCCAACGAGAGGCTTGTCTCATCAATAAAAAAGCTATTCGTTGGAGAGCATATGAGCAACAACCCACAAAAAAAGCAAAAGAATCTACAGCGAATCATCGCTATCTGCTTTGTCTTGCAAGCAGCCATTATTGGAGTTAGAGGCAATCTCGATGCACTCTCAGGAAAACCCGCACTAAATACGATTCCCAGGATGATAATTCAGGGAGTTGCTCTAATTATCAAAGCAAAAGGCGCGGAAAAAAAGGATCACAAAAAGCGATCGCAAATCTATTCAACAATTGATAATGAACAATGGATAATGGATAATTACCTCTCCTTGAAAGAAGAGGATTGAACTTTACGATCGCCTCCACAGGTAAAATAAAGGGATGCACTCTTCTACACTTCTACCTAAACTAGGCTCTGTGACCGATGGTATCCAAACCTTACCTAAGGAAGTAGTAAATCTCATTGCTGCTGGTGAGGTAATTGACTCATTGGCGGCAGTGGTGCGAGAACTGGTAGAAAACTCCCTTGATGCTGGTGCAAGCAGGATTGCTGTATCTGTTTGGCCCGCTCAGTGGCGGGTACAAGTGGCAGATAATGGTACGGGTATGAGCTTAGCTGATTTGCGGCAAGCGGCATCTGCCCATAGCACCAGTAAAATCCGCAGTAGTGATGATTTGTGGAAAATTACTAGTTTAGGATTTCGCGGAGAAGCTTTGCATAGTCTGGCGGCTCTGGCAGAGTTAGAGATTTTAAGCAGACTGATAGAAACTACAGAGGGGTGGCGAATTACTTATGACTCTCAAGGGGAGCCAGTACAGGAAATTGCTGCTGCGATCGCACCTGGTACAGTAGTTACTGTTTCTAATTTATTTGGTAATTGGCCTGTGCGCCGCCAGGGATTACCTTCAGCAGGGCAACAACTGCGGGCGGTACAAGCCACAATTCAGCAAATTGCCCTCTGCCATCCTTGGGTAACTTGGCAAGTGCAGCAACATGAGCGCTCTTGGTTTAGTATCAGCCCTAGTACTACTCCCCAAGAAATTCTGCCCCAAATTCTTCGTCAGGTGCGCCCGAGTGATTTGCAGCATCTCAAGGTAGAAGTACCAACGCCAGAGATGGGGGGAGACGGAGATGGGAAGATAGGGAGATGGGGAAAGAAAAAATCCCAAATTGAGCTAGTATTAGGTTTACCAGACCGTTGCCATCGCAGGCGTGCCGATTGGGTAAGGGTAGCAACCAATAAACGCTTAGTGCGATCGCCTGAATTGGAGCAAACTATTTTAGCAGCAATGGCGCGGACCTTACCTCGCGATCGCTATCCAATTTGTTTCCTTCACCTCCAAGTTTGCCCCAGCCAAATCGACTGGAATCGCCATCCTGCCAAAGCAGAAATTTATTTACATTCCCTGAAGTATTGGCAAGAGCAAGTTGCTCAGGCTATTGAGCAGGCTTTGCGGATTAGTCCCTATAATCTCTCAGAAGCTATCCCCTCAGAGCGAATTGGTAAGTTGCTGAAGACATCAGCAGCAAAGGGGGCTTATAATGCCAGTTCTGATGCTGATGCTGCTTTATCGGTTCCATCAGAATCTTCGGATGAGGAAACTAACAAGCTAGCTGCTGAACTAGGGCTGATAGAACTAAAAGCTATTGCCCAGGTTCATAATATGTATATCCTGGCAGAGCATCCTACGGGAATGTGGTTAGTAGAGCAACATATTGCCCATGAGCGGGTGTTATACGAACAATTATGCGATCGTTGGCAACTAGTTCCGATAGAACCACCAGTGATTCTCCGTAATCTGAATCCTGCTCAAGTAGAGCAATTGCAGCGGTTAGGATTGGATATCGAAAATTTCGGTGATCAAGTTTGGGCTCTACGGAGTGCTCCAGCAATCCTACAAGAGCGAGAAGATTGCGCAGATGCTCTCCTAGAACTCAGTTTGGGAGGAGATTTGCAAACGGCTCAGGTTGCTACTGCTTGTCGCAGTGCCATCCGTAATGGCACACCTTTAAGTTTACCTGAAATGCAGAAGCTCCTGGATCAGTGGAAAGTTACTCGTAATCCTCGCACTTGTCCTCATGGGCGCCCAATTTACTTATCTTTGGAAGAATCTGCTCTTGCCCGTTTCTTCCGTCGTCATTGGGTAATTGGTAAAAGTCATGGCATATGATTGTCATTGGTTATTGGTTATTGGTCATTGGTCATTCATTAGTAAGGGTTTGAAAGACATTTACGCTACACCTAACACCTAATACCTAACACCTAACACCTAATACCTTCAATGACCAACTGGATATTGCTGCGCAAAAAGACTGCCTTTTACTTACAAGATATTGAAACACCCACTGGTCGGGCGATTAATTTTTTAATTATGGGGCTGATTCTGCTATCCTCAGTAATTTTTGTAGCAGATACTTATCCTATACCTACTTCTCTCAGGATTATTCTAGACCGTATTGACTACTGTATATTAATAATTTTTGTTGTAGAGTATTTAATCCGCTTTTGGTGTGCTGAAACCAAAATAAGCTTTTTATTTCATCCTTTATCTATTATAGACTTAGTTGCTATCATACCATTCTTTATTTGGTCAACAAATATTCGATTTATTAGAATATTGCGTTGGTTCAGAATTTTACGACTGATTCGATTTATCAATCTCAAAATTTACTTTTTGCACATTACGACTGAAGATGGTGTAATTTTTGCTAGAATATTATTTACTCTATTTACTATCGTTTTTATTTTTTCTGGCTTGATTTATCAAGTTGAGCATGGGGTAAATTCTGGGCGCTTCAGAACATTTTTAGATGCGGTCTATTTTTCGATTGTCACGATGACAACGGTTGGCTTTGGTGATGTTACCCCCATTTCCGAAGCTGGTAGATTACTGACACTCCTAATGATTATGACGGGAATTGTTTTAATTCCTTGGCAGTTAGGTGATTTAATCAAGCAATTACTCAAAACTGCTAACAAAGTAGATATACCTTGTGGGAATTGTGGTTGCTCATCTCATGATGCAGATGCTCAGTTCTGTAAGGCTTGTGGCACTAAATTGGAAAAGGCTTCAGGAAAGAATAGTGGTCATTTAGGTCCCTCCTGTCAATTACCTCCATCTGAGTTAACTATCAATACTGAACTAGCGGAAAAATCTGAGTAAGCTGATCATAAAGTTGCGATCGCTTATCAAAGGATAATACTTCCAAAAATCGATGTTCTAAACATCAGCCCACTTGCGTAGCAAATTAGAGTAACTTTTGGAAATCAAATCAAACTCGGCGGTTTTGCCATCTTTGTGAAAGATTGCCCGACGAGCAGTATCTAACTCAAGCAGGATCTCTCGCTCATGGGGATCTCTGACTAGACTTTGCACCCAAGCCACAGCAACCACCCTAACTCCTTCAGTTACAGGTTCTACTTGATGTAGAAAGGAAGAAGGATAGACAATTGCATCACCAGCTTCCAACTTGATAGTCTGTTCCCCTTGAATTGTCTCTAATATTAGTTCCCCTCCACCGTAAGCAGAAGGTGCACTCAAAAACACAGTCAAGGAGACATCTGAGCGCAACTTATTTTGGTTACCCATTAGAGCATTGTCAACATGCCAACCATAAGACATACCGGTTTGGTAACGGCTAAATAGCATCGAGTGAATAACCTTAGGTTGTACTGCAATCTGAAACAGCTGATTGCGCCACAGAGCTTTCTTTACTATGTCTTTTAAATCCTGAGCGTACGTAGCCTTACTAGTTAACTGGGTGTTGTGTTTAACAACCTTTGCATGCCAACCAGCTGTTGTCTTACCGTCAATAAAGTCGGTAGCATCCAATCGTTCAGTGATTAGATTCAGTTCCTCTGTAGTCAGAACCTTCGCAATGGAGAGAATCATTCTGGGAGCCTCCGACTTTGACCATACCTCTTGCCATTTATATGTAAAGTAAATCACAATATTGAGCGATTCAATTTATTGTGTAATATTCCAGGAGGGATACCAAAATGTTAAAGAAAACTGCAGGATTATTGCTGTTAATGGGATTAATCGCACCTTTAGGGGGATGTCCGGCAGAGACTGATGGTGGTGAAACCACTGAACCCGCAGCAGAAGAGTCTCCTGCTACAGAAGAGTCTCCCGCAGCTGAAGAGTCTCCCGCAGCTGAAACCGAGGAAGGCGGCGAAGGCGGCGAAGATGGCGAAGCCGAGGAAGACGAGGAAGGCGGCGAAGGCGGCGAAGATGGCAACTAAGATAGTAGTTGATACCATTTTTGTTTTGAGAGCCAACTCATTACTCCCTCTAACCTTCCTCGATTAGGCAACGCCAATCAACAAGGTTATTAAGGGATTTTGTTGCCTTGAAGTCCCTCCTTACCTCAGGTAGGGGGGACAGCTACCTTGGTAAATTGCCCTTAATTAGGGTTTGCTGAATAAGTAACAAGTAACAAGTAAAAAGTAACAAGTAAGAAGGAATGAAGCATTTATCCTCGTGGGTGAGCACTTGTATTCCCCAAGGTTACCCAGGGATTTCCCATGAAAGTGCAAGGTTTCTGGAGCCCATCCATAAAAAAACCTTGTACCATCGTAGGGAAACACCCGCTTAAATTCCGAATATGAGGTA
>JAAHGL010000169.1 GCA_010692635.1 Symploca sp. SIO2C1
TCCACAGCCCGATAGGTTCTACCCATGCCCACAACTAAAACCATACCATCTGTATGAGCAGCCAATAGTCTAGCATCTGCTAAACCTAGCATAGGAGGGGCATCAAAGATTACCAGGTCAAAATCTTCTTGTAAGTATTCCACTAAATTGTGCATCTTTCTGGAGCTGAGGATCCGGGTAGGATCAGGAGGAATTTGACCGGCAGTCAGCACAAAAAGATTATCTTCAATAGAAGAACGCTGAATCACATCATCTACTTTGACTTCATTGGAAATGACATTGCTGAGTCCCCAGACATTAGGCAAATCGGTCCTCACATGCACTTGAGGACGCCGCATATCCCCATCTACCAGTAACACCCGTTGCCCCATAGCTGCTGCTGCCTGGGCCAAAAATGTAGAAGTTGTGGATTTCCCATCTGCTGGCGCCGCTGAACTAACCACTAGAGAGCGAACTGGTTGATCAGGATTGACAAAGTTAAGGTTTGCTGATAGCGAACGGAACGCTTCTAAAAAAGGAGAAGCATTGTAGCGGTTAAGCCAAGAAGGTTGAGAGTTAGGGGAGGTATGAGTTGCTTTTTGCTGCTTGCCTTTGCCGATGGCTCGTTTCTTCAGTTCTTTGTTAAATGGAATTGTTCCTAATATAGGTAAACTTGTGGTGTCTTTGATCTCATCGGCAGAGTGAAACACCCGGTCTAGCTTTTCTGCTAATAACCCAGCACCAGCACCTGCAAGTACCCCTGCCATAGTAGCAAGGAGAATACCACGAGGTATGTTAGGAGATATCGGTTCTTCGGGCTGTTTTGGCCCAGCAATCAATTGCCAAGAATTGGTCTTTCTTGCTTTTTCAATTTCTAGATTCTCCCGAACTGTGAGAAAGCGGTTTAAGCTTTCGGTTGCAACCTGTAATCTCTGCTGTAAATCTTTGTACTTACGATCAACAACTGGTAGCTGTTGAAGTTGTTGATTCACTATACTTTCTGCCTGAGCAATCACTTGAGTGCGTGCTTGTAGAACCTGCTTTTGGTTACTGGTTTCTACTAATTTTTTGGTTAGTTCTAGGCGTAGAGAACTCGGAGATGCTAACGATTCTGGATCACTAGAAATGTTAGAGGCACTATTGGGAATTACTTTGTTTGCTTCCTCATTCAGCAGAGGCAGTAAATTGTCTCGTTGTTCTTTAAGGGTTTGAATAGTAGGGTTTTCGTCTGTGAATCGTGCTGATTCATTAGCAATCTTAGTCTCTATCTCGGAGAGCTGATTGAGTAACTCTTGATAGCGGGTAGCCTCTGATAGAGCTGAGGCGGCGATCGCCTGATCTGGCGATAATCCCAACTGAGACAGCTGATTTTTGAGCTCTATTTCCAATTGCTGAGTTTCCTGCAACTGAGCTTTCGTTTGTTGCCGTTGCTTGATAATCTCGCTAGCACGACTAGTCAAAAGTTGACCTTGAGTTTCTGGATCAATCAGCTGGTTCTGTTGTCGAAATTGCTGGAGTTCCTGTTGAAGTGAATTAACTCGCTCTCGCAGTTTTTCTGTCTGATCATTGACAAATGTAAGTCCCTGGGTAACACTGTTAAACTTTTCTTGATCAGAGTAATTCATGTAGCCTTGGGCAATTTGCTCCAAAACAAACTGAATTTTTCTGGGGTCTGAATCTTGGTACCTAACTTCTAAAATTTTGGTTTCACTGAGCCGGGAAATCTTCAGCTCCTCTTTAAGGGTCTCATAGTCAACTTCTGGATACTTAGTTTGGATTTTCTCCAAAACTGAAGACATCACCTGAGGACTCCACAGGACTTTAATCTGAGTGTCGTAATCTATATCCTCAACTTGAAGACCAGCACTTTTGCTGATAGACTCGGTTAGTCCACTCAACTGATCTTCACTAGTCGTCGTCGGTCCAACTAACAACTCAAACTTACCTTCATAATCGGGAACCTGATTAATGGTTTTAGCAACAATCCCGGAGGTGACAGCTAGACCAATACCAGCAATAACGAAGGCTCGACGACGGGCAACTGCTCCTATCTGGCTGAGATCGAATTTATCTTCTTCAAGCCCAGAAAAGTCAGTTGGGTAGATTCCAGTCCATTGGGGTGACTGTTGACCATTAGTGTTGGGCAGCAATGGCTGAAAAGCTTCGTTTGTAGCCATAATTTAAAACTTCTGAAGTTTGCTAGGACAAGTTAGGCAATCCCCAAGGTCAGAAAAATAGCACCGAGGATAATCCCATCAAGCAAGGGTTACTTACTAACAGATTCAGTGTTTACACTGCCCGTCAGGAACAATAATAGGTTTTAAGGGAATTGGGAGGACTTAACAATGACCAGTTATACAAAAAAGGAGGCTCAGTCTTGAGTTTGTTGCTCAAGAACCTTGATACCCCATTCGTGCATTGAGTCTAGAATCGGCTTCAGACTTTCTCCTAAGGGAGTTAGGGAATATTCTACTTTGGGGGGGACCTGCTGGTAGACTTCTCGATGCACAATGCCATCTGACTCCATTTCCCGCAGTTGTTGGGTAAGCATCTTTTGGGTAATCCCCTGTAAAGCTCTGTGCAACTGTCCAAAACGCCTCACTCCTAGAAATAACTCCCTTAGAATTAAAACTTTCCAGCGTCCACCAATTATCTTAAGAGTTGTTTCCACTGGGCAACTAGCTCGTTCAATTTTAACTGCTTTAGCTTCCATCGTATTTTTTGGATACTACCTTACTAAAAAGTGCGTACTTCACATTTTGATTGTATTAAGTATAAGCTTGAAATATACAGCTTAGTCATTTGTTATTAGTAGAAAGTACAAGTAATATCAATTTCAAAAAATAGTGTCATTTAGAACCCTTCACTCTTAGAAATCCTAGTAAATTAGGAGGAAAAATGCTCACCATTCGGAAAGCTCAAGAGCGAGGACATGCTAATCACGGTTGGTTGGATAGTTACCATACATTTTCCTTCGCCAACTATCACAATCCCAACTATATGGGATTTCGCTCTCTACGGGTGATTAATGAGGATAAAGTTAACCCCGGCGCTGGTTTTGGCACTCATGGACATCGGAATATGGAAATCATTACCTATGTGCTAGAAGGAGCACTAGAACACAAAGATAGTATTGGTAATGGTTCAGTAATTCAGCCTGGTGATGTTCAGCGGATGAGTGCCGGTACTGGTATCCAACACAGTGAATTCAATCACTCTAAAACTGAGCCAGTTCACTTCTTGCAAATTTGGCTGTTACCAGAAATCAAAGGAAACTCACCAAGTTACGCACAGCAAAACTTTGGGTTAGCCAAAAACCCTGGTAATTTACAGTTAGTTGCTGCTAAAGATGGAAGAAATGGAGCACTCAAGATCCATCAAGATGTAGATTTGTATGCAGCGGTTGTACAAGCAAGCGATCGCATCTCCCATATTTTAGAACCTCAACGTCATGCTTGGGTGCAGGTAGCGCGGGGTGAAATTACCTTTAATGGTTTGTCTCTAAAAGAAGGTGATGGTGCAGCACTCAGCGAGGAAACTGAGGTGGTGATTGAAGCGACAAAAGACGCAGAAGTTTTGCTGTTCGATTTGGCTTGATGTTTTTGAGGGAGTCAATTCAGCATAGAGTTAGGATGAGCATTGTCCATCCTACTCCTCAAACAGTAACCACCTTTATATACATAATTAAGTTTAGAATTACCAGGAAAGACGATGACAACCGAATTATCTCCTTCTATGAACTTAAAAGATGCGATTGAACAGCGCTGTGCAGCTCGTTCTTTCCGCTCTGATTCCATTCCCCAAGCTATTTTAGCTGAAATATTGCGGTTAGGTTTGCGATCGCCTTCTGGTTTTAATTTGCAGCCTTGGCGGTTTATAGTAGTACAAGAGCAAGGGAATAAAGAAAAGCTCAGAGCTTGTGCGTTCAATCAGCGTCAGGTAACAGAAGCTCCGGTAGTGTTAATCTGTTGTGGCGATCGCCGAGTGAATCAAACAGATTACATCGAGTCTATGATTAAGCTGGGTAAAGATGCTGGTGGAGTAAATGATGCCTTTGCTGATTATATGCGCTCGGCAATTCCCCAGTTGTTTGAGCACCACCCTTGCTTTGAGTCAATGGAAGCTTGGACAAATCGCCACACTATGTTGGCTGTGGCTCACTTGATGATTGTGGCAAAAAGCTTTGGTGTAGATACTTGCCCTATAGAAGGATTCGTATCTGCTCAGGTAAAAGAGGGGTTTAATATTCCCACTGAGGTAGATGTTTGTTGCTTGTTGCCAATGGGTTATGCTGCTGAACCCTTTAAGCTGTACGGTGGGCGTTTTGGGATTGAGCAAGTTTGCTACGGCGAGAGTTTTGGAGAATCATTTCAAGTTTAGCCGAGTTCATTAACGCAAACGACAATGCTGTAGGTTGGGTGGAGTGTCAGTAAAACCCAACCTACAGATTTAGTATTCTTCAAAGAACTTAAAAGTAGGACTACGACAAGGTTTTGATCTTTATTTTACTTTAAAGACTTGGAAAAGTAAGTCGCCATTTACCTAATAGCTGAATTATAGTCAGAAAGAGTAAGTGCGTTGGCGCTTAGACTGTAGATCATAGCACCCCAGCAATCGTGCCAATAATTTGCTGTCAAAGTATTTAGTCAATAAATATGCTTATGGGAAAAAACACAAGAGAAAATGAGGAAGTCAAATTCCACTGCCGTAGAGGTAATGGGGTTAAAAAAGTCGGTGGAGGAGAAATGAACTTACCTTATATAGAGTCTGAAATTTTAGAAAAAGCGGCACATGATGGTGGAGTATGGAGGTTTCTTAAACAACTCTCTCCTCGATTCCACTCCAGGGATATTAAGCCGTTTTGTTTAGGATTAGCCAAACTTGCAGATGAAGTGGGTCACAAGTATTGTAAACATCATGGTTACGGAACGAGTTTTTCTCTGTTAAGAGATTTGCTGTGTCGTTTTTTTTGTCCTAATATCCCTATTAGAATGACACTGTTAGTTATACCAACGGGGGGATGGGTAAAACGAATTAGGTCAATGATTGGAGGGAGTCACTGGTTTGATTTTCTCTTGGCTGCGGCTGTGCTGATTAAACAGCACGGAGGTGAGCGCTATTCACTAGTTTACAACTATTTTGCTATCTGGCATTAATTGCTAAATATAATATTCCAGATAAATTAATTTAAAAATCGGCTTATTCGTGGTGTTTAGACGCGATCGCAATTCATACATCATACGCGATCGCTTTTTTATGAGTGCTGTTAGTCTGGATAAAATTTTGCTTCAACTTGAGATAACTTCTCCTCAATTTCAAAATGGTTAAGTCTATCCCACTCATTAGCTATTGCCAGAATGTCTCCTATAACTAAATAGGTATCATGGGAGCCAGAAATATCTCTCCTTTCCCAAGAACCACGCTCAATGCAGGTATCTTCTAAGAGACCAATACTATGCTGCAGCTCTATTCTAACTTCTTTGAGTAATTGTCCTAACCTCTTGGCATGGCGTTTTTTGGCTTTGATTTGTTGGCGTGTAAGTAACATATCGATTATTTCTCTAGCTCTACTATTAATACTTCAACGGTAAATTGCTTAAATCCGCTTTTTTTTCAGAAATATGTCACTTTGTCAAGTGGTTATTTATTTTGAATTGAGGTAATGGGCAACAGAGCAATCACCAAAAGCGGCAGTATAGCACTACCCACTAGAGCATCGATTCAGTAACCACAATTAGATGTAGGGGCGAAGCATTCAGGCGATAATTTATCTTCTCAAACCCTAGTGTTTCTGTCCGAATGCTTCGCCCTAAGATGTAGATTTTAGCGTCAATAGGAATACTGAATCGGTGTTCTAGGGAACAGGCAACAAATGCAAGATAGTTCGAGCAGGGTGAGCGAAAAAAAGGGTGGGGAGATAGGGAAACAAAGGAGAAATAATGATTTGGGTGGATACTTTGCTATAAATCCCACGCAAAATTTCGTTCACCCGTTTGAGCAAACTGCGATCGCAGCATCAGACTTGCTACAGTGAAAAAAAAACACAGAGGAGGCGGTTGTGACGGAAGAAAATCGCTCCCGATGGGACGCTGGTAGGTTTATGCAAACTTTGACCTACTTTGAAGTTATACCTTTCATTAGTTGTCTACATCGGCTATTCACAGGTCGTACTAATCAAAATAAAGCGAATGAAGAGGGCGGCAAAAGCATGGGAGTGATACTAGTAGCTGGAGCAACTGGCGGTGTTGGCAAGCGAGTTGTACGTTGTCTAATGGAGCAGGGTTATTCAGTACGTGCTTTAGTCAGGGATGTTCAAAGAGCTAAGGAAATGCTGGGTAACAAGGTAGAACTGTTTGAGGCAGATATAACCATCCCAGAGACTTTAACTCCCGAACTAATGAACGGTATTTCAGCTGTTGTCTGTTGTACAGGAGTGCGGGTACAGCCGGTGGAAGGAGATACTCCTAATCGGGAAAAATATTATCAGGGCATTAAGTTCTATCTGCCAGAAGTAGTAGATAGCCCGGAAATTGTCGATTACCAGGGTATCAAGCATCTAGTAGAAGCTGCGACCAAAAGTCTGCCAACTCCAGGGAAAAAACTGCTCTTTGACTTCAAAAACCCGTCAAAAGACCTTAAGGCAAACTGGGGAGCTGTGGATGATGTGGTAATGGGTGGTGTCAGCGAGAGTTCGATCCGTTTAATAACTAATGCTGCCTTATTCACTGGTAACGTCTCTACTGCAAACTCAGGCGGTTTTGTTTCAGTACGTACCCGCAACTTTGAACCAACCCTAAATTTATCTGAATACGAGGGAATAGAACTACGGGTGAAAGGAGATGGAGGGCGCTATAAATTGATTCTCCGCGCTGAATCAAAATGGGATGGAGTTTCTTACTGCTGTTCTTTTGATACGGAGCAGGATAGGTGGATTGATGTACATATCCCTTTTGCTCAGTTGATTCCTGTATTTCGTGCCAAAACCTTAAAAGATGCGCCAGCTTTTGATTCGAGTCAAGTGTATGCCTTGCAACTGATGCTCAGCAAGTTTGAGTATGATGGCGCGCTGAACCCTAAGTTTGAGCCAGGGAGTTTTGCTCTGGAAGTAGAAACCATTAAAGCTTATGGGGCTGCTACTAAGCCACAGTTCATTATGATTAGTTCAGCCGGTGTTACTCGTCCAGGGCGTACAGGAATTAATTTGGAGGAAGAGCCTCCAGCAGTAAGAATGAATGATCAATTAGGAGGAATCCTCACCTGGAAACTTCGAGGAGAGGAAGCAGTACGGGAGAGTGGTGTACCTTATACTATTATCCGACCCTGTGCCCTAACTGAGGAACCTGGAGGTAAAGTCTTGGTATTTGAGCAAGGGGATAATATCCGGGGGAAAGTTAGTCGAGAAGATATTGCTCAGCTTTGTGTGCAGTTACTAGAACAACCTCCGGCTTGTAATGTCACCTTTGAGGTGAAAGAGGGTGTCGATGACTCACCTCCTTTTGATTGGGAAAGTCTATTTTCTAGTCTCCAAACTGACTAATGGCGCGACACAGCTAAAATGGTGAAATAGATGTAGGTTAGGTTGAGGAACGAAACTCAACGCCAGTAACACGAGTGTTGGGTTTCACTATCGTTCAACCCAACCTACATTTTTAAGTGTCCCACGCCAATAAGTGCAGAGCAGGTTTGACAGGAATGGAGCTATTGCATAGGCGAGGATTTTGGCTAAACCCACCCCTTGTCTCTTCCTTGCTCCCTGCTCCCTGCTCCCTTGTTTCTGAAGAGCAATCCCACTAGCGGCGATTACCACCCCCTACAAAGGTCAGAAACAAGCTCAAATCCCCTTCCTTCCTGACTCGGAGACTCGGTGTTGATTCAGAGATTAGCTATTAGCGATTAGCCATTAGCAATTAGCCATTAGCCATTAGCCATTAGCCATTAGCCATTAGCCATTAGCCTTGAGCGTGTTTCTCGAGAATTAAACGCAGATGAACTCAGGATTTAAATCCCAACCTGCGAGTAGGTGTCGAATTTCCTGCTCATAGAGAGGATTCACCACAATTACCACATCTGGTTGATAGTCCCGCATAAATTCCGGCGGGACAATTTTTTGTCCTGTGCCAGCAACATACATGCCTTGCTTGCGGGGATTGAGATCTACTGCATACTCAATCAAATCTTGAAGCTTGAGGATATTTAAGAAGGTAACTCCCTTAGAGCCTGCACCCCAAACTACTACTTTTTGCCCAGTTTGACTGATTTGTACTAATTTTTGCTTCCAGGTTTCTACCTTAGCGTTGAATTTAGTGGTAAAAGCAGCAATATCTCGGCTCAATGCCTCAACTTGATCCCGTTGCTCATGAGTACGATTCACGTTTTCGTTAACTGGTATGGCTTCTATGCAAAGAAACTGTCCTCCAAACTCCTCTTTCATGTTGCTAACCTCAAACCCACAACTAGTAAAAGCTTGTGTTAAAGAGGTGGAGGCGAAATAACAGCAGTGTTCATAAATAATGTCCCAAACTGCCAGATTACGAAACGTATCTAGTGCATTGGGGACTTCAAAGAATATCCCTGTACTAACGCGATCGCCAATTGCTTGTCGTAGAGGATTGAGCAAGTCGGCTGGATTAGGAACATGCTCCAGGGTATGCCGACAAGCAATCCAATCTGCTTGATAGTCTTGATAGCGATCCGAATAAAAATCCTGAATGAACTGAACTTGGTTTTCCATTGGGCTATGTTCTGATCTAGGAACATAGCTAGGATCAAAACCTATCCCTCGATTATTTCCTAGTTCGCACAGGGATATCAGAAAATCCCCTTTGCCACAACCAATCTCAATAATATCTTTGTCATAAAGATTGTGACGCTCTACCAAGCCAGTGGCAAGGGATTGAGCATATTCCTGAAACCGTGGAGAGTAATGCAAGGAATTTTCATAGTCTTGGGAATAGCCCAATTTTGCTGGATCAAATGCCACATTGGTAATAAAACCACAGCTAGGGCAGAAAGCCAGTTTGATATCACCTTTAGGGCAACTGCGGGCTGCTTGCTGTTCTGGCCACAGGAGATTGCAGTAGACTGGCATCTCCAACATTTCAAAAAATATTTCTAAATGGGGAGATTCACAAACAGGACAAGTTTGGTTAGATAAATCTTTCATCGACGGATTAGAGTAGAAAACCCTAAAAATAAAATTGATTATGGGCTACTAGCCCATAATCATCAATAACCGGATATAATTCTTTAATTTAGTTGGCTTCTTTCTAACGTTTTTTTAAATATCCGGCTATTTACAATGATGGGCTACTACATTGATTTAAGATACTCTGCTATGCCCTTGACATATTGTTCACTGTTATACTCTTTCACAACCAATTCATAACCCCTCTGAGCCTGTGATTGAGCTTTTTCTGGATTGTTCAACAGATCAAGAATTGCTTGTTGCATACCAGCAGCATCCCCTGAGCTAACTCCAGTCACGATGCCTGAATCTGCCAATTCTTCTACAAGACCTGGAGTCCGGGTCATCACTACCGGTCGCCGACAAGCCATAGACTCAAATAAAGTAGTGAGTCCAGCTTGATAATTGTGTTGCTGGAGGCTGATTACCACTACATCGGAGTCGCGGTAGTGTTGTACTAAATCAGGCCAGTCTAGTTTCTTAATCGTCATATTGTCTGGTATAACGTTTGGGAACTTCTCTGGATCTGGTCGAGCATTTGGAGACATAGCACAAATCTTGACATCAACACCTAAATCTTTGGTTGCCTCTGCAAGGGTTTTGTAGTCCCGTTGCTCTAGTCCGCCGCTCCCAATAATTGGACGTGATTTGTTTGGTGAGCTAGAACCAGGAACGAAGAATTGTGTGTCCGTTTGTTCCGTGACCAAATATACCCGCTCTTCAGGTAGTTTTAGTGATTTACGGAGGAAATCTGCTTTAACACTAGTGTTGGTCATAAACAGATCAATCCGGTTCCCCAAGTCAAACAATTTCAATGATAAACGACCACGAGGACGGTCTATATTATGAACAAATACAGACATTTGTGGTCGCTTCTGCTTAGCACCACAGACTGCGGCAATAGGAAAACCCACATCTTCGCCAATGGAAAAAATCATATCATCACTCTTAAGTTGGGAGGACAACTTGCGAGCTAGCGCCCAATGTTCAGGTTCACTCCCGGTAATTTTGGCACGCATCTTGTCTAAAAGTGAAATGGGGTTTCCCTCAGGTTGGTGAACAGTTGCCCCTAAGTACTGGCTCAAAGACAACATGGTGTGTCTGGGGCATTTTCCTGCTTTGGCATTGCGGTCGAAATCCTTGAGGTTAAAAGGACGACTTAAGGCGATATGATACTTCAATGCTTTTTCCTTTTTGTTGAGTAACGATTGGTAATTGGAGATGCGTGTAATACCAAACTGGGGTCAATTACCCCTTATTTCCGACAAACAGCAGGGGAGAAACACCCTGGAATGATCAAGGGGGTTTTTAAACAGATTTGGTATAAAAATTGCTTAGGAGCAACCTACGGGCGTAACCATACCCGTTATCTAAGAAAGAAATACTCCCTCTTGCTGCCTTGTGTTTCTTGACAAAACTTTAATTGAAATAAATGAACTCGGTAGATTCACTCTAAACACTTACTACGCGCTTGACCATTCAGTTTTAATTGGTACGCTGGTAGATTTAGAGTCGTATTCAAATTGCAAGGAAGTAATCTCAGGCTGACCTTGCTCAGCACTCATCTGAATTTTATCCATAAGGCATCTGAGTAATAAAAAATTCTGTTGAAGACGCACTCAGATGGAGATACACCTATATTTTTTTAAGGTAGTCAGATATGAGTCTTTGAAGAGATAAACAACAACCAAAAAGTTGATGCTTACAGTCAAATCAGTATGACTTACATTGTTATACCAATCTTATCAAGTAGATCTTTAATGTTGCAATAATAAATTCAATTCATTACAAGAACTTTATTTAGTGGATATTCTTTGATAAATAAATCATGGCTTCTAACACTAAATCCAGTTTAATTAGACCACCAATAAATAAAATAAAATTCATATATATCAAGTTCTTATAGATAAGATAAGTGTTCTATCCTAACCGGATTTAGTAGAGTACACCTCATTTTTGTACATATAGCAAAAGCATCTCGCTAATTAGCGAGATGCTTTTTGGCTATTAGCTATCAGCTATTAGCTGATTAAGTATCTAAATTTTCCTCTGGTCCTGTAATAGAGGTTACAGTCACAGGACCAAAATCTGCCTGGCAGCGATGAGCAACCAATCCAACGGCGTATTCTCCCACAGGCATCGGACAACCTTCTACATCAGTTAGCTCTAACCATTGATCGGATTCTGGTTCTCCCTCTTGCCACCATTTCATTCGTTGTACATAGTGTAGATGTTCTCCTGCTTCATCCAGTACCGGCCAACTCTCCGCTGTGATAAAATATTTAACTCCAGCCTCAACCTTGAATTGGCGATAAGAATCGACCCATTTTCTGGGAGCATCACCATCCTTAATACCGAACTCTACTCCCCCTCCACCTCTGTGGGGATCAAACCAGGCGATGCTGTAAATCCAACCACGACGGGGGCTAATACCTACCTCATCCAAGTGTCCACCCCACATTGGCAGGATGCCGAAGGCATAAACAGTTTCCTCTCCACTATCGCGGAAGATCAGGTCTGTCTCTACTCGTCTGCCTTCAGGAAAAGAGCCTGTGATCGATAGTATTCGATCATATTGTTCAAAACCAAGTTTAGGACGCACACGCCATTCGCCGTTCTCAGAAAAAGTTTCCCAATAACCATCTTGAACTTCTAGATCTGCATTTGACCATTCAGCTTTTACTGGTAGCTTAATCGGGTCAGGATCGTATTCAAATTCCAAGGAAGTAGTTTCCGGTTGACCTCGATCAGTACTCGCCTCAATCTTAAGATTATTAGTTCCTGGACGCAGCTCCTCAGCTCTCATTTCGATGGTAAACAGTGGTTCAGGTACTCGTGGTTTTGCTTGAACAATATCTAACCAATCACCATTGTTGAGTTGATATTTAGCTTGTTTAACTTGAGATGAAAGAGTTCCACATATATTAGCAGAAAGTTCACCAGAACGGCGGGAGAAACGTTTCGGTAGGTGCAAAACCTCGACTAGTGGCTCGTCGTTTGACTGGGTCATGCATCCGTGCAATACAACCCCAGCAGTAGCTAGTGCACTAGTTTGAAGAAAAGTGCGACGGGTATATTTCTTAATTTTAATCTTGGGAGTGTGAATGTCATCCATTAGTTGATATGTAGGGTTTTCATCTATATCCAGGTTGTAAAGACCCACCTGCTTTGGAGCCTTTTAACTTGTAAGTAGGGAGAAGTAGGGGCGAATTGCCATTAGCCCCTACTTTTATCCAATGGTAGTGAAATTTTTTCATTGGGACTGCCTTGGAACCTTCTTGCACTAGTGCAGTGCGGCAGAAATAACTGACCAGTTTGAGAGCGATAGAATGCTTATAGAGTAAGGATTCTTAATTCTTAATTCTTAATTCTTAATTCCGCGCAGCAGCACTAGTGCATTTTTTATTGATTCTCCTTTTTAGGGAGAAGTAGAGCTTTCACCGAACGTGCTGTAGTCAGCAACTGACGGTAAGTTTTCTTTGTAATTCGTACCCAAGCGAAGCCTGCCAAAGACCACAAACAGAGAATCTTTTCCCAATTGCTGATTGGACTAGTCATAAGAATGGAAAATAAGGCAGCAGTGGAATTAAAACCAAAGGGATCATCCAACTTCTCCTGTTGTTCACCCGCGTAGTCTTCATGGAGTTTTTTCTTGGGAATCTTCTCGAAGGGTAGTCGGCGACGGTGGGCAAGGCAAGCAGGGATATGGGTAAACGGACCCAATAAATCAATTTCAAAAGCTAGCGCCTGATCCATTCTCGGCACGAACTGTATCTTACTGGTTCGCATCAGCACTTCCCGACGCATCATGGTATAGATAATGTCAATGTAGCCAAAGTCAGCATTCATAAACCACAAATGCCGTCGAATTCTTACGTGGGTCAGAGGGGAATCGAGACGCTCTCCTTTATATTCTTTATAGTAGTGTTGACCATCGTCCAGGATAAAATCTTGATAGGTCGTTACGCCGACAAAGTCCTTGCCATCTTCAGCTTCCAGGACTTCCACGCATCGACGAGCGTAATCTGACTCTAGCCAATCATCGG
This sequence comes from Symploca sp. SIO2C1, assembly GCA_010692635.1. Classification (GTDB taxonomy): domain Bacteria; phylum Cyanobacteriota; class Cyanobacteriia; order Cyanobacteriales; family Coleofasciculaceae; genus Caldora. The sequence goes on from JAAHGL010000169.1 coordinate 13,210, forward strand.
AACCAATCCAGCGAAAATATTTGCCGTGGGCTAGTTCCAGAACTTTGTTGAAGTTGGCAATTTGACCAATATTTTTTGGGTTTCGATGGTATCGAACCCGTGGATCACGACTTGCGTATTCCTCACAGATTTTCTGTGTATCGTTATCAGAAGCATTATCACTAATAACTACCTCAAGATCTTGAAGATCCTGCGTCAGCAAGGAATCAAGAAGTTCGCACAGATACTCCTTATCAGCGTTATACACTGGTATCCCAAAGCTGACAAGGGGAGCAGTGTTTTGTTCACTAGCCTCCTCTGAAGAATTTGTAGTATTCTCCTGGCTCTGGCTAAGCGAAGATATAGATTGAGAATCACTATTGATTGAATACATAAGACATCTGAGTAATAAAGATGTTTTTGGAGACGCACTCAGATGGAGATACACCCAGATATTTAAACAGCAGTCCAAGAGGAAGAGTCTTGGAAGAGATAAACAACAACAAAGAACTTGATGCTTACACTCAAACTGGTATGACTTCTGTAGTTAACCCCATCTTATCCAGCATTTCCTGAATTTCGCCACAGTAAATCCGATTCATGACAATTACTTGATCGGGTTGGTATTCTTTGAGAAATTCTGGGGACATAATTTCTTGGCCCACCCCAGGAATAAACTTGCCCTGACGGTGAGGATTAATATCAACAATGTATTGGACTTGATCTTTGGTATCTAGAGTAGTCAGGAAGGCAACACATTTGGAGCCCGAACCCCAAACTACTACTCGTTTACCCTGCTCTTCCATCTGCTTGAGATGTTGTTTCCACTGCTGGAATTTGTTATTGATCTCAACCACAAAATGTTTGATATCCTCAGCCATTTCCTCCAGACTTTCCTCTAGGGGATGTATCTTGTCTGATGGGGTAGCGACTGGGATAGCTTCAATGAGAAGATATTGCTCATCATAAGCTCGGTAAAGATCGGTAACCTCAAAACCGCAGGAACGGAATAAGCGAGCTAGAGACCCAGGGGTAAAATAGGAGCAGTGTTCGTAGTAAATATCCTCGAAAGCAATGTCCTTTAAGACACGGGTCATGTCGGGGATTTCAAAGAAGACAGCAGTATCGGTGCGATCGCCAATGGAGTCTCGCACTGTCTGCACAAACTCAGCGGTAGGATAGATATGCTCTAAGGTATGGCGACAGCAGATAAAATCGCCGACATATTGAGCATGATCCCTGGAATAATAGTCTTGAATGAAACTCACTCGGTCAGCTGCTTCACTCTCGACTCTTCCTGGTACAACGGAAGGATCAATCCCTACTCCACGGTTGTTTCCCAACTCGCAAAGGGAGATAAGAAAATCTCCTTTGCTACAGCCAATTTCCACAACATCCTTGTTGTGGAGGTCGTATTTTTCAATTAAACGATTAGCTAAACCACTAGCAAATTTATTAAAGGTGGGAGAAAAGCTCTGTTGATCTTCGTAATTAGGGGCGTAAGCTGACCATTTAGAATCGAAGGCTACGTTAGTAACAAAACCACAATTTTCACAGTAGCCCAAAACCACATCACCACAGGGGAAATCCAAGGCCTCCTGTTTAGTTGGCATCATCAAGCAACTATGGACAGGAACGTTCCTGACTTCGTAGAAAATCACCAATTCCTGATGACCACAATTAGGACAGGTATGTTCTACTAATTTGAGTCCTGAACCTAGCTCATTGGGATTTAGTAATGATTGTTTGTTCATTTTAGTTTGGGAGCAGATAATGACAGTAGTTTAGGTTGTATTTGTTCACATATCGCCCCAGCTTCTCGCTCCCAAAAATCGGCTATTACATCAACTATAAAGTCACTAGTAACTTTCGATTCTGTGAAGTACAAAAATAATTCATCTAATTCTGGAAGAAAAATACCGTAAGGTGTTACGGTT
>JAAHGL010000017.1 GCA_010692635.1 Symploca sp. SIO2C1
CCTCTCCTTGAAAGAAGAGGATTGACAATCAGGAAAATATTTTCTTTTTATTTTCTTGCATTTTTGAAGAGGTCAAAGACCAAATTAACCAATTATCAATTATCAATTATCAATTATCCATTGATAACCGGAAGTTCATCCAGACTTGGTAAACAAATAAACCTCATCACGCTCATAGGTTAATTCAAACTCTGGCAGATTTTTGAGTTGCTCTACCAAACTAGCTGCAAACTCCGGCGTACTCTGCCAACCGGGATGGCGCACATTTAGCAATGCATAGTCAAAATTAGCTAGCTCCATAGCATCAAAACGAGCAATAGCTAGTTTGACTACAGGGCGATGAGTTAAATGGGGGGCAATGTGAGGAGCAGTTAACAGACTACCTTTGGTTTCTACCAAGGCGATTGCTTCAGTGGTTGCTTGCTTGGTATCCAGGAATTCCAGATACCTGGAGCCAAAATAGCTAAACTTGGCTAGGGCGACAAATGCGACTAATGCCCACAAGATAATTGCCCGTTGACTGCGCAACCAGCCACCACCCTGAGCCAGAGTGCCAATGACTGCTAATAGTAAAAAAGGTAGAGCTGGTAGAGAGTACTGGTGAACTATATCTTTTTGACTGTGTAAATCAGTAAGAAAGTTCATTGCCAGAGTAGGTAAGATCACCACCAAGGGTGTGAGATATCGTAAGGACAATCCCCAAATTATCGGTGAAAATAATAAAACCAGATATGCTAAGTTAGGCAGGGTGAATAGATGTCCTAACACTAGTCCTGGTTTGAGAAAAAGATTAGCAATAATTTCTAAAACTGAGGAGCCTAAATAGCTATAACGGCTAACCGCTGGTGCTTCATTACCACCACTAAACCAGGGAATAACCACCTGAGTAGCAATCAGGAACCAAGCAACACCAGCAGCAAGAGCGATCGCACCAGACAAACGCCGCTTATCAAAGATTAGCAGCCAGAAACCCATTGCTGCTACCGTCAAAGATAATACCGCCTTGCAACTCAACACCAAAATCAGACAACCAACAAACCAAGCAATTTGCCCTAGCCTTGCTGCTAAAACTGCCCCTAAAAGTCCAGGTATGGCTAAAACTTCTGGATGAAAGTCGAAGAGATTGATATTGAACACCAGAGGATACAGTAGATATACTACTGCCATTGCTACTGCTTGTGGCTCTGGTAAAGTTGCCTGAAGAGCTAAACGCCAGGTAAACCAACACCCTAGTGCTAAGGCAATAGCTTGCACTCCAAACAGCCAATGAACATCTGGGTAGATCTTATATAGCAAAGCTAGGGGATATAAAATGGCAGCTGCATGATCCCCCATAACGTGATAACCCCAGAAAGAGACAATAGGTGTTTGTCCCTGGCTAATTAAGTAAACTACCTGGTCATACCAGCCTAGATCATAAGCTGTTGATTGAAACAGAGCATGTCGCCAACTGGAGCACAGGAAGAAAATCAAGGCACTTGCTCCAGTCAGTTTAATGACTGCATTAGATTTGAGCCATTTTGCTTCCATCTTCACCTGCGTCGATCAAAATATTTTTTAATAGGACTTACGCAGCTACACCACATATAGATTCAAAGGTGCGTTACGCTACGCTAACACACCCTACAAATAGAGGCTTTGCGTAAGTCCTGTTTAATTTAAGCTTCAGATTTTTTGTACTGCTGTTGTATATCCTGGATAGTAAACAATGTCTCAAACTTAAGCCCTTGTTGTTGATACAACTCATCTCCTCCTTGTTGTCGATCTACCAGTGCGATTATTTCTTCTACGATGTAACCAGCATGTTTCAGGCGTTCCACTGCCCTCAGAGCGGATTGCCCAGTCGTCACAACATCTTCCACAACCACTACCTTGGCTCCTGCTGGCAAAGGAGGTCCTTCAATATATGCTCTAGTACCATGACCTTTTGGCTCTTTACGAATAATCAAACCAGGAATTGGTTGGTTTTCATAAGCAGAAACTATAGTGACTGCACTTACAATAGGGTCTGCTCCCAGAGTTAAGCCAGCCACCGCCTGAGTATCACCTGGCAGCATAGATAAGAGCAAACGTCCAACTGCTAATGCTCCTTGGGGATGGAGGGTTACCTGCTTGCCATTGATGTAATAAGAACTGCGCTGTCCAGAAGAGAGAACAAAATCACCTTCTTGGTAAGCTAGTTTGCAAAATAGTTCCAGTAGTAATTGGCGCAGAGCAGTTATATCAGTTGAGACTTCAGGGTAAAGCGGTAGTTGGATTTTGTCGATCATGATTGAGGAAAGCTCAGTTAGAACTGCTGAGTATTGTCGGATCTTAGTATGACTGCAAAGCCCATTCTAAGAAAGGGGAAGCAACGGTAAGATATCAGATATTATTGAGAAAAAGTGAGGGTAAGTATGATGCAAATGCGGTTAACTAGATTAGTCAGTGCATTGTTTCTGGCTGCTGCTTCTAGCTTAGGAGCTTCTTCAGCAATAGCTCAAACAGAAACTGAGTACATAGATTTTGAGCCAGTCCGTCTAGAAACCATTCCTGAAGCCTTTAACCGAACCTTTTTCGACCAATCTGGAACTTTGTACTATAACCGCAGCATCTGGCGTCAAGCAAATTATATTTTGGGTGTAACCGGTTTTCCTGATGTTGAACTGGAAAATGATGCTGATAGTCTCAACAAACTCTATAACGAGGTGCTAGAACAACAGGTTTCCAGCGACCCTATAATTCGCACACCTGATTTGCCTAATCCCTTCAATAGCAGTATTAGAAGTACCTCTCAACCCCGCCGTGGCTTTAACCGCTTAGAGGGCACTGAGTTTATTTTGGAGACACTGCCACCGCGATAGTCAACAGCAAGGAAATCAAGGTTGAGTGATGTTTAGGGAATTATTCAATCCAGGGTGCAGGAGTTGAACCTGCCTAGGGCGAATTATGAGTTCGCTGCCTCAACCGCTCGGCCAACCCTGGTTACTATTCCTGTGAAACAGCTGTTAATGCTAAAAGTCTCATAGTTGGGGCATTTTAGCAAGCAGTGTTTCATCAGATACACAAAGGACTCCATTGCTTTCGTTGGATCATCCCTTAGATCATTGTAAACTGATTTGGGTGACAATAGGTAGTTCATGAGATATACCTGTTGTGAGGGAAATTTTTCACCAGGCATTCAACCTGGACTATCCTTGTGTCAAAGAATTGACAGCCTGTAGGTAAACAAGGTACTAAGTGTTTAGGGGTACAGAAAAAGCATAAACCTAAAACCTAAAACCTAAAACCTAAAACCTAAAACCTTTGGGATGGCATACAGTCAAATTGTGTGGCAATTGATGTAACTGAAATCGCTGATGAAATTAAACTCAACTGTGGCGCTTACCTTACTTCTGCTGGCAATGATGTTAAGCGCAGGTTTTGTGAGTGCAATGTGGGGATTTACTGTTGGTCATGAAGCCCTAAAAGGCGTTACCCAACCAGATATTCGCCCCACTAAAAAGCTGGCAGGTAACCAAAAAGCTTCTGATGCTCAAAAAGCTCAAGAAGGAGTAGCTATTTTACGAGAAGAGAATATTCTGAGGAATGTAAAAGAGTACATTAATAACAAAGGCAAGGAAGAACCAAAAACTAAACAAAAAAAACAAGCTAGTAATTCCCCTGAGACTCAGGAGCAATCTTCGTCTGAGACAGCCGGAACAGAGGCATCATTGACAAGCACCAGTTCAAAACTCGACTTACCGATAAAGAGCCAAGATCGAGGAGTAACCTTGGAAGTGCGTTCTGCTAATCAGCAGGGAGGTTCTTTATTGCTGAATGTTAGCTTGAAAAATGAGGGGGGGAATGCTGTACGCTTTCTTTACAGTTTTCTCAATGTTACCGATGATCAAGGTCGTGCTCTGAGCGCCATTACAGAAGGTTTACCCGGAGAATTACCTGCAGATGGACAGGAATTTGCTGGTACAGTGAGTATCCCAACAGCTTTACTAGAAGACTCTAAAAAGCTCTCATTAACACTGACAGATTATCCTGATCAAAAACTTCAGTTAAAAATGTCTGAGATTCCTGTAGTGAGGTAAAGTGCTCGATAAGTTGTTAGTACAATTCGTCAGAAGAGTCCAAAGTAGAAGGTAAGAAAGCTTGAAAAGTAAGTTTTAGGCAGCACAGTCTCATGCTGAACGTGCTATTTTTACTCAATAGCCTTTTACCTTTTTTATGGCTGCTGACTTAATAGTCCTCCTAACTGTGAGTGCTGATGCTCCTATCGTTGCTAACGCTATGCTATCGGTAACCCTCAGTAGCCAGGACATTCTACTACGATTATTATTGGTGCTTCTACTCATTGCGCTCAACGCTTTTTTTGTCACTGCTGAGTTTTCAATGGTGTCAGTAAGGCGATCGCGTATTAATCAGCTAGTTGAGGCGGGTGATATTCAGGCGAAAACTGTCCAAGCACTCCAAAGGAGTATTGAGCGCCTACTATCTACAACTCAGTTGGGAATTACCCTCTCTAGTTTAGCTCTCGGCTGGATTGGTGAAAATACTGTAGCTATCCTTGTGGCTCCTGTGATAGCACAACTTCCCATTTCTTGGGGTTCTAGCCAAATCATTATCCATTCCCTTGCCATCTCTGTTGCCTTTTTTCTGATTGCTTACCTACAAATTATTTTGGGAGAACTCTGTCCAAAATCTGTTGCTCTGCTCTATTCAGAGCAGTTAGCACGGTTTCTCGGGCCACCAAGTCTAGCAATTGCCCGTTTTTTTAATCCTTTTATCTGGATTTTGAACCAATCAACTCGTTGGTTGCTACAACTTCTAGGTATTCCCTATATGGGTCAAGGCTGGTATAGTCGGGTAACCTCAGAAGAGTTAAGACTGATTATTACTACTGAGCGCGAGTCTACCGGACTTGAAGCTGAGGAACGGGAACTACTCAAAAACGTATTTGAGTTTGGTGATGTTTTGGCACTAGAGGTGATGGTTCCTCGTACCAGTATTACTGCTATTCCTATTACTGCCACTTTCCAGACTTTACTAGAAGAAATTGTTAAAACTGGTCACTCTCGCTATCCTATCACTGGGGAATCCCTTGATGATATTCGTGGCATTATCTACTTTAAAGAATTGGCTGAACCTTTATACCAAGGACAGCTAACTTTAAATACACCGATTCAGCCGTGGATTCGCCCAGCTCGGTTTGTTCCGGAAGTTCAACCAGTGAGTGAACTCTTACCCTTGATGCAGCGATCGCACCTCGCAATGGTTATGGTTGTAGATGAGTTTGGTGGTACAGCTGGGTTAGTTACCTTCAAGGATTTGATTGCTGAAATTATTGGTGAAGAACCAGAACCAGCAAGTTTAGAGGAGTTAACTGTACAAATTATCGATGAAAACACCTTTCTGGTCCAAGCCCAAATGGATTTGGCAGAAGTTAACGAATTGTTGGATTTTGACTTACCTTTAACTGACGAATACCAAACTTTGGGGGGATTCTTACTCTACCTGTTTCAGAAAATTCCTGTACAGGGTGAAGGCGTGCGCTATAACAATCTTGACTTTACTATTGTCTCTGCTGAAGGACCACGCCTGAATCAAATTCGTATTGAGCGACGAGAGCTAGCAGTCTTGGAGCCAGAAGATAGTTCGACAGATATCACACCAGTAAATAAGTCTATTGAGAAAGGGTTTTGAAGTAATGAGTGCCTGACGGCGAATTAAGAATTAAGAATTAAGAATTCATTCTTGCGGCTGAGTGTGTTTCTCAAGAGCTCCTGAGGAGCGCTTCGCACCCCCAATTGCAATTGAGAAACAATTCTCTTCCATTAGCTATTAGCTATTAGCCATTAGCCATTAGCCATTAGCGCATGAGCGTGTTTCTCAAGAGTGATGAGTGATACCAAATCCGGTTATTGTGGGGTACTTATCAAAATCACCAAATCTTTTCCAGACAAAGGCTTTGATTTTTTTTAATAGACCCTTGGTAAAGCGGATTTGGTATGAATTCCTCTATACCAGAGTTTTCTAATGCATTAGTTTTAACTTTCTGAGAACTTTTTGAAAAAAACTGGAGGGTGGCTTGTAATTATAGGGTTTACCAGGAGTTGTAAAAACTGGACGTTTCTCAGGTTCATGGAGGTAGCGATAGTAAAGGAAAATGTCACGATAGGGAAATGCGATATTTTCTCCAGCACAAGCTGCTGCTGGAACAGAGGAAGGAATCCCGATATAGTGCAGATAGGTCAATCGTGTTCCTCTATCGTAGAGGATGCGATCGCGCTCTTCAAAGTGGGCAGAGGTGACACAACAACCAGTTTGTTCACTAGTTGGTAAGTGATGGGCAAAATTGTAAATAGAGTAACCAGACCTCATGAACATATAGTTAATCACAGGTTGGTCGTGACCACCTGGTTTAAATACTGCTGATTCACCAGCTTGGAGGTTCCCTATGAGCCAATCTCTCTGCTCTTGGGTAAACATGCCTCGTTTTGAGGCATAGAAACCTGAACAAAATATTTCGTCATGAATACGTTGTGGTGCAAAAACTTCTAATAATTTTGGAGAATTGATATCATAAACATATTTGGGGTCTTTAAATTGGAAATCGTAGACTACGCAATCATATTCATCTAATTTGTTAAAAACAAAATTTAGGGAATTCATCACCAAGGTATCAGCATCCAGATAGATGAACTTATCAAAAGGTCCATCAAAGGCACAAAATCGTCTATGAGCTCCATATAATCCAAATTTACGCCGATTCATCTTGTCAGGACGAGCTCCTTGCATGAACTGATCCCATCGCTGAATTGATTCTTGATCGTCATAAAGAATGACATTGGCTCGCTTGGCAATTTCAGCAGCAATACCCTCAGTTTGCTCGTCAAAGGGATAAACACAAACGGGAGTTTCTGGTCCAAGTACGACCTCAATGCTATTAAGTAGGGCGACCACTTGGTCATAAACTCGGTCATTACCCATTGTGCAGATACCGTTCATTGTAAATCAGTGATAGTTCAGTTTAAAATTTAACAAACAAGTAAGGAGTTCAAGCTGGGTAAACTCATCATTATCTGTGATGGCGCACACCCTTTGGTTAAGGGTATTAAGCTAAGACGCATTTAAATTGGATTGTCCTAATCTCCTTGTCTCCCTATCCTAGGTTACCTGCGTCAGTGATAATTCACAATTTAAATGCATAAGATCTTGCAAAAATGAAGTGCCCAGAAACAAGCAATCGCCGAGTTGATTGCTTTACCTCTACCAAGCATCTACGCTCAAATTTACAACGTGTACTCTGACAAATGTTACAGCTACTGACGGAGGAGTTCACCCCTCTATTATTCAATAAGCCAAGAAAATTTTATAGTATATTACTTTTACTAGCTTAGGTAAATTAGTGCAGCTACCATAAAATGCAAAATTCGTTCGACGCCTTCATTTCCTACGGACGAGCTGATAGTCTAGCTTTTGGCAGAAAACTGTATGCTCGATTGCTAGCAGAAGGGTTTAATATCTGGTTTGACCAAAATAATATTCCCCTGGGAGTTGATTTCCAAAACCAAATTGATGATGGAATTGAGAGAGCCCATAATTTCCTGTTTATCATTGGACCTCATGCGGTCAATTCTGTCTATTGTCTCAAGGAAATTGAGTTAGCAATTAAACTTAATAAACGGATTATTCCCTTATTGCATGTCGAGCAAATTAGTAGAGAAACCTGGCAACAGAGAAAGCCCAAGGGTACGGATGAGGAATGGAAAAACTACAGAGCAAAAGGGTTAGATTCTAGTTTTCCTAACATGCATCCAACAATTGGCAAGATTAATTGGGTCTACTTTCGGGAGGGAATCGATGATTTTGAGCAGTCATTTGCCGGTTTAATTGAATTATTCAAGCGTCAGGCTGATTATGTAGAGCAGCATACCCGACTTTTAGATAAAGCGCTGAAGTGGGAGAGAAATCAAAAAAAAACGAGTTACTTATTAGTTGGAGAAGAAAAACAGGAAGCTCAAGGTTGGTTAAAAAGACGGTTTAAACATGAGCAACCTCCTTGTTTGCCGACCGATTTACATTGTGAATTTATTACCGAAAGTATCAAGAATGGCAACAACTTGATGACTCACGTATTCCTGTCCTATAGCAATGAAGATAGGACAACGATGGAGAAAATTCGTAACAGTTTGAGGCGGGTAAGTATTACGGTTTGGACTAATACAACAGATATTCAAACAGGGGAAGCGTTTGAGGAAGCAATTAAATGGGGAATTGAACAAACAGATAATTTAGTTTATCTGCTTTCGCCTGATTCAATTAACTCAATTTACTGTCAGCAAGAATTGGATTTAGCATTTTCACTCAATAAACGGATTATTCCCGTACTAGTGCGCGCAACTGACCCCATGCAAGTGCCGTCAGCTTTGTGTGCCCTGCATTATATTGATCTGACGGACAATGTAAAGGAAGATGATTACTGGCTTGATGAAAGCCAACTGTTGAGGATTTTGCACCAGAATGAGGCTTACTATAACGAGCATAAGATGTTGTTGACTAAAGCGCTCAAGTGGAAGCGGCAATACTCCAATCCCAGTATTCTACTAAGGGGGTCTAACCTGCGGAGTGCTGAGGCATGGTTGAAAGTAGCAAAAGCGAGAACCCAACATTTGCCTACACCGTTAATGGAAGAATTCATTGAAGAAAGTTTGCGGCAACCCCCAGCAACCTCACTAGATGTATTTATTTCCTATTCTCGTAAAGATTCCGACTTTGCCCGTAAGCTCAATGATGAACTGCAACTTCAGGGAAAGACGACTTGGTTTGATCAGGAAAGTATTGCTTCAGGGGCAGATTTTGCTGAGGAAATTAAGGAGGGAATTAACGCTTGTAATAACATTTTGTTTATCCTCTCACCCCGATCGGTAAATTCGCCCTATTGTCAGGGCGAGGTAGAGTATGCCGCTTCATGGAATAAGCGCTTTGTGACAGTGCTGCATCAGGAAGTAAACTTAGCAGATTTGCCTCCGCAGTTAGCCAAAGTGCAGTGGATTGATTTTAATCAAAATGAGAGGGATTTTAACGCTAATTTTAAACAATTAGTGAGAACGTTGGATACAGACAGGGAACACTTACGCTATCACACGAAATGGTCCCAAAGAGCCCTCGAGTGGGAGCAAGAAAAGCGCAGTGAGGATTTACTGTTGCGGGGCGGTGAACTGGTAATTGCCCAAAATTGGCTACAAGAAACTGAACAAAAGCAAAAAAAGCCCTTACCGACAAACAAACAAAGAGAATTTATTACAACCGCCATAGAATTGCGGGATCTCCTGCTCCAAGAAAGAGAAGAAAATCGGCAGCGAGAGTTAAGGCAGGCTCGCCGGATTGCGTTCGGCTCAGTTGCAGCTGGTATCGTTATGACCAGCTTAGCTCTGTTCGCTACCTATCAATCCAGACAAGCAACCATCGGTCAGATTAGGAGTGCGATCACTTCTGCGAAAGTCTACTTGTCCTCTGAGCAGAAGCTGGATGCATTGGTTAATAGTGTTAGCGCTGCAGCAAAACTTAAGCAAATGTTGCTGCCACCCCCTCTTGAGCTCCGTCAGCAAGTACAAGCAACACTGCGACGCACAACCCACGAAGTACAACAAATTAACCGTCTACAGGGACACGACAATGTGGTCGTCAGCATCAGTTTCAGCCCGGATGGTCAATACCTAGCAACCACATCAGAGGATGGTACAGCCCGTTTATGGGATTTGCAAGGCAACCAGAAGGCTCTATTCCAAGGACATCAAGGAACTGTTCTCGGTGTGAGTTTTAGCCCGGATGGTCAATACCTAGCAACTACATCAGAGGATGGTACAGCTCGTTTATGGGATTTGCAAGGCAATCAAAAGGCTCTATTCCAAGGACATGAGCCCGAGCTGCCCGTGATGAGCGTCGCCTTTAGCCCCAATGGACAATCCTTGGCAACCGGCTCCTTTGATGGCACAGTCCGCCTGTGGGATTTGCAGGGCAATCAGAAAGCTATATTTAAGGAATCCGATGGTGTGATGAGTGTTGCCTTTAGCCCCAATGGGCAATCCTTGGCAACCGGCTCCTTTGATGGCACAGTTCGCCTGTGGGATCTGCAAGGCAAAGAAATGCTTCTGTTCGAGCAGCAGGCTGCTCCGATTATGAGCGTCAGTTTCAGTTCCGATGGTGAATACTTAGCAACTGCCTCCATAGACAAGACAGCCCGTTTGTGGGACCTGCAAGGTCAAGAAGTCGCCAAACTTGAACATGATAGTTGGGTTAATGATGTTGATTTTACTCCTGATGGTCAGTCCTTAATCACAGCTTCTGAAGAGGGTATTGCCCGTTTGTGGAATTTACAGGGCAAGAAACTCATGGAATTTAAAGCAAACAACAAAAAAATTAAAATTACCAGTGTCAGTATCAGTCCCAATGGTCAATATTTAGCTACAGCATCTGGGGATGGTACTACTCACTTATGGTCTCTACAAGCTGGGGAGTTTGCTCATTTGCATGAGCGTGAAGGTCATCAGGTTTTTAATGTCAGTTTTGCAGCTCCTCAAGGCTATTTAGCAACTGCATCTGAAGATAGCACAGTGTTATGGGATTTACAGGGCAAGGAACTGGTTAAGTTTCCCTTCACCATTAATGAGGTAGTAGACGTTAGTTTCAGCCCAGATGGAAAGTATTTAGCTACTGCACTAATCGATGGTACAGTTCATTTGTGGACGATACAGGGTGAGGAGGTAGCAGTCTTGGCAGGACATGATGAGGTGGTCCTGAGGGTGCAATTTAGCCCCAACGGAGAGCATCTTGCCACGGCATCGGAGGATAGCACTGCCAAATTATGGGACTTACAGGGTAATGAAGTTGCTGTGTTTCAAGGTCATGAGGCTGGAGTTGCTGATGTAAGCTTCAGTCAGGATGGAAAGTATTTAGCTACTGCATCTGGAGATGATACTGCTAGATTGTGGAACCTAAAAGGCGATGAAATAAGCGTGTTTAAGGGGCACAACAACTCAGTGGAGAGCGTGAGTTTTAGTCCAGATAGTCAAAGGGTTGTTAGCGCATCTTCTGATAAGACAGCTCGCCTTTGGGACTTGCAAGGAAATGAATTATTAACACTCCAACACCAAGATTCAGTTAGCAGAGTTAGCTTTCATCAAGATGGTAACCAGTTACTTAGCACATCCGAAAAAGGGTTGGTTTACTTCTGGAATTTACAAGATAAGAAGTTGACTAGCTTTCCAGCCCATGATCAATCTATAGAGCGTGTAAATTTTAGTTCTGATGGTAAATATCTGGCTACGGTTTCCTACAGCAAGGCTAGGGTATGGCGATTTGAGGAGTTCGATGCTCTTCTTTCTAGAGGTTGCACTTGGGTAAGGGATTATTTAAAAACCAATCTCAATGTGGAGCAAAGTAAGCGCCACATTTGCGATCGCTTCTGAGCAACAAATACATTACTCATCACTCATTACTCTTGAGAAACTAAAAATGACTACGGGATGTCTGAATCCCTTGATATGAATAGTTTATGACTTCTTTTTAGGTAGGAAAACTCTTGTCCCTCCTGCCTCCTGCCTCCTGCCTCCTGCCTTCTAATGCTCATTACTCATTACTTCAAAGCACTTTCCTAGTGGACTTATTCAGCAAGCCCTAATTAAATTTATGATCTTCCAAAACCTATCAAAACTATTGACAACAGCTTTGAGCGTGGGATTACCTCTTATCTGCTTATTCCCTCGTCAAACTCTCGCTGAAACTCTTAACTTTACTTTAGCTAATTTTAACAAGTCGTCTTTGACTCAATTCTATGCGGTTCCCCTCGGGTCCGATAAGTGGGGTGATAACCAACTTTCAAAGGAATTAAACGTCGATGAGGAAATTCCAATTTCGCTGCTATCCCTGGACCCCTCCAATGCTAGTAGGACAGTCTGCACGTACAACATAAAAGGTGTGTTTAGTGATGGTCAAGAGTTGCTCGACTATGGTGTTGACCTTTGTAAAAGCTCTGAAGAAGGATACTATGTTTTTATCAACCAAAACACACCACAAATTAAAATTATTAATCATTCAGCTCGCAAAATTCAACAAGTAGAAGTTGATTATTTGGGATTGTGCCCAGAAGAAACTGGATTAAAACCGGCTGATTCGGGAAACGGTATTCTTTGGGGAGCATTGAAGATGCCCCATCGTTGTAATGATATGGATTTGGATTTGGGCTTGCAGGACTTTGGATACTGGGGTAACGGTTACGGCTTTATGGAAGTTAATTCTAGCCAAGGAGCTCAACCGAAACCCCTGCCAGTGCAATTTGCTAGTAATCCCACTGCTGCCGAAGATTCTGACTGTATTCGTTGGGGCGGAGATGTCAACATTCACAAAGGTTTTTTTCCACCAAACAACCCTGAGCCTGCTAATCTGAGTTTTATCGGTGATGTTAGCCGTTTTCAGGAAGAGGACTGGTACAAAGGATCAGAGATTGCCGGAAAACAATTTGTGTACTTCGGCGTGCGAGAAGCTCAGTGTCCTTCAGGCTACATTGTATTTAGACAGGAAACTCCAGAAAAGGGATATCAATATGGAGTTATTGAACCCATTGCGATTGATGATACCCACATAACATTCCGTTGGTGGATTGCTGAGCCAAACGTCACGGATTTCTCCGGAATACCGGCAAATTTTAACTACTCTTATGTCGTCTCAGTATCCTCTATATCTCCTTTGAGCTTTGAACTTTTGTTTACAAATGCTGGTGGGTGCGAGTGTCCCTGCGAGGGCGTGGAAGCGAAAGTTCGGGCTTGGTTTGAAGGTAGTCTTGAGTTTTATGAGAAAACAGTGAACTTTTGCCAAGAAGATGCCATTATCTTTGGTATACCAACTCTATCTCGTACTCTAAGACTGAGCAATAATACCAGCCTCCCTATCGTCGGGTTTTATGCCGTACCAGTAGCTAACGATGATTGGGGTCTTAACCTTCTCAATAACCAGATCGATGCCTCTTCCAACTACTCTTTAACACTCGATAACAGCATTGGCTGTAATTATAAATTTAGAGCCGTCTACCTCAAGGAGTCTTCAACAGCATCCGCAGTAACTGTGGAGAAGCGTGATGTTAACATCTGTAGTTCGGATTTTGTGGGTTTATCAGAATCTGATGCTACCGTTATTTTTGACTGATCAGATGCTACATTTGTGCTTAAAATAAGATAAGTTCTGATTCAACTGAGTTATTGGTGGATCTAAGGACAGATTTGAGAAAATCCTAGTTCTTAGAAACCCAAGGTTGCTTTTGACATTTTTGAGTAAAGGAAAGGGAATGGGAAAGCCAATTTATAGGGCAACTATTACTATTGTGTTATTAACCTTAGTCGGTTTAGCTGTCGTCGCTTTATTCCCAAGTCCAACAGAAGCAGTTAAATGTCGACAAATTGATTCAACTGGCAGAAAATTTTGTTGGTAGTATTGAACTCCTGCTTCCACAATTGCTTCAACCCAATCTACTGGTGTGGCACAGCTAAAATGCTGGAATAGGTAGGTTGGGTGGAGCGATAGCGTAACCCAACCCTTACTCTATAAGCATTCTTAATTCTTAATTCCGCGCAGCTCCCCCAACGATGGGATATTTTTTTATTGGGTAGTTTTTTGAGCAGTTGTTGCCAGTTGATATCCCAGTGCCTTTTTCTTCATTGTCTGAAATATATTGTAAAATCCATTGGCGCGGGAAGGGGTTAAGCTGACATTCAGACCAGTTTCTTGGATAAAATCGGGAGTAATTTCCACAATCTCTTCTGGTGTCAGTCCGTTTAGCCCTTCAATTAACAGAGCTACTAACCCTTTTACCAATTGCGCATCCGAATCTCCTTGATACCAAACCTTGCCATCTTCCAAATTAGCCGTGATGAACACCTGGGAAACACAGCCAGGAACTTTGTTTTCTGGCATCTTATCTGTTTCTGGCATTTCTTGGAGCTTCTTGGCGTACCATAACAGCTGTGCATAACGCTGTTTGGGGTCTTTCCGCCGCTTGAAGCGATCGACAATGCGAGCAAGGGAATCTGGTAAAGGATTGGAGGTTGTTGGCATACCCAATGTTTAAGCAATATTAATTAACCATCTTTGATGGTAACAAGGCTTGGACATTAATCTTCCACTGTGGCGACCAAAAAAGTAGACTAGATGAGGGAAAATCAACGAGTGAAATTGAGACGACTTCTTATTGCTCTGGGTAAACAACCAAACCCTGAGAACCTTGATAGCTGATGATCTTAGCAGGTATTCCTACAGCAACAGCATGATTGGGTAAATCTTTAGTGACAACAGCATTTGCTCCGATCGCTACATCGTCATGGATAGAGATAGAACCGATAATTCGAGCTCCTGCTCCTATACAAACCCGATGACCAATTTGAGGACAACCCTTATTATTTCCTCTACCACCTAACCCAATTGTTACATCTTGACCCAAAGTGCAGTATTCACCAATTTTGGCGGTATAGTGAACGAAAATACCGCCAAAGTGAGGAATATAAAGACCTTTACCAATATAGGTCTGTCTAGGCAAATCAATACCAGTAGTAATTTCAATAAGCTTGTGCAATAACGAGCTGAATAGGAGCAAGATTTGCCGAATCACAGGTAGATGAATTTTAGTAAAAATCCAATGGCTAAACCGATATTCCGCTGAAGCCCATAATCCTTGTCTGGTTAAGATAGCAGAGAGCCAGCTTCGTTCTTCCATAACCACATAACGCTCAACATCTGCCCTAAAGTTATCCAGCATTTTTACCAACTCCTTGATTAAAGTTAATCTAAAGCTTGATTTGCAGTAGAGTCTTTGTGTGAGTTGAGGTAAAGTTTTTGCCAATTATAATTTTCCTTGATAACTTTGGCGGGGTTCCCCACAATTAAACTATTTTCAACATTAAACTTTTTAGTAACAATGCTACCAAGTCCGACAATATTACTATTGCCAATTAATGTACCGGGAGCAAATTTAACCCCTGAAGCAATATAACAATCCTTGCCAATAGAAATAGCTCTATCAAAAGCATTAGGACCATGAGTCCAAAATTGACTTTGACGACCTCCTATCCAAGAATTATCATCTAATTGAAAACCTCCCACGACATCGATAAAATGTGAGTTCGTTACTTTCGTATTCTTGCCTAACTTACAGCTTCTTAAATAACCATCATCTTTAAATCGCAGTACCCATTCACCGCAAACAAAATCATTTTTATCTCCAATAGTACTACCTTCACCAATTTCCAAAGTATATGGTCCAGAGAAACGATTAAATTTGCCAATATTACTATCGATAATAGTAGCTTCATCCACGGTTATCACCGTAAACATACCAATTCTAGATGACCAAGAAATTTTGTAATTTAATAAAAATTTATATAAAAATATTCTTAAAAAATTTACAGGCATATAACTAATTATATATGCTAAATAAACCTTATTATTCATGGTTTTACTTAGTCTTTTACTAAGGAGAATTTTCTTATTAGTAGAGTTAATTGTTTATTATTCAGGCTTAGTTCCATAAAAAAAAGTACTTGTTAACAAAGAAGTTCGTGTACACAGAAATGAACCACAAAGGATTTCTTTGAAATCTCTCATCCATATCCTCAATCCATCAGGACTAGCTCTCCAATAATCTTTTGGTGCTTCATGGTAGGGAAAATGAAATGGTAGTTGTACCCAAATTTCACCGCCAGGTCTTAAGACTCTTTGTAGTTCTTTAATTGCTGTTTCTGGATAAGGAATATGTTCTAAAATAGAGAGACAAACAACTACATCAAATTCTGAATCTACAAATTTTAGATCATGTATATCGTAATGAAAATCAATAAACTCTCGCATATCAAAGCGATCTACACTTACCCAATTAGAGCCAAACTTCGCCCCGATGTCTTCTTTAACGCCAATTTGCAGACATTTCTTTTTGCTACTTCCTGCTATTAGTTTATTAAAAAGTTCATCCCGTTCTTTAGCTAAATTACCCATTCGGCTAGCTGCCCGAGAATATTGAATAAAATAATAGAGGCTGGGGAATACTTTTCTTAGGATTTCATAAATCGGTCTTATTACATTTTTCAGGGTTTGTTTAGTATTCATCTTGATTTACTCTCAACAATATCAAAAAAAATGACTTTACCAAGAAAAACCAAAAGTTTGCTTAAGTTTAGTAATTTCATCTTGAAAAATATCTTCGAGCATTTTTTGATATTTATCAGGTATTTCCATTACTTCTGTAGGGTTGACAATAGTTTGCGCCAACCTATAATATTTAGCTTGATTACGAACTCCTAAAAAATCAAAAGTCCGCATCAGTAATTCTTCTGGTGCTTCTTGTATATCATCATAAAAACCAACAAATAAGTTTCCTTCTTTAAGACAAGAAGACCATTTATCAATCATTTCTGTATATCGGCTACAAGACAGTTGGTATGGGTCATTAAAAAACTTCTCAAATTCTTTTTCTGAGACCTCTGAGAATTTTTTTCCTGCTTCTTTTAATAAATCTTTTTTAGCATGAGACCAAGCTCTATGGATAGGATTCCTAATCATTAAAATAATCTTGATATCAGGGTTGAGTGTAACTACTTCTTTAACAAGTTCTGTTTTCATCGCCGCATAAGTTGCTGTCGCTTCTCCTCTGATTTTTGGGCGATAAAACTCTCCATGATTTTTCAATGTAGTTAAGTTTTTTAACAAAAATTTGACTGGAGACTCATCAAAAAACTTTAAATACCAACTAAGTTCACTCGAACGATACATCGGAAATTCCGGCATATCTAGAAAGTTGAAATAGAATAGTTCTTTGGGTCTAGCGAAAAATACTTGGGGATGCTGTCTTAAACTCCAGTAGAGCCAGGTCGTACCTGTCCTTTGAGGACCTACAATCATAAAATCAGGAAAATGACTCAAGTCAAGGTTGGTATTTGACACCTTTACATACTTAAGGCTTTGAATAATATCCTGGGTAATTAATTTCATAATCTACTCCTAAAAGTCAAACAAAAAATTTGTTAACTGTATGGCTAGGTCATATAATAGATAATCTATTGTAAAATAATAATACATCAAAATATTGCTAAAAGTCAAAAAAATAGGTAGTTCAACAGTATTAATATTTCAACGTAACTAAAAAAATTGAAACCTTTCAATTTTGGTCAATTACATCAATTGCATAATCTGCCAAACTATTGGCAAAATTTTCTACATTGAACTTATTTTTAACGACAGCTTGACCTGTCGCACTGATATTTCGAGCACGACGCGGATTATTTTTTAACTCTAGAATAGCTTTTCTCATCGATTCAACATTACTAGGAGTTACCAATAAACCCGAATAACCGTCTTCTATATAATCAATAAGTCCTTGGGTTTTTGTGGCAATTACAGGTTTGCCAAAGTACATTGCTTCGAGTGCTAAGAGTTGCCCTGCAGAAACAGTAGGATCATTGATGGGAATCACCACAAATGCAGCATTTTGAAGCTTATCGTAGTACTCTTGTCGGGAAATATCATAAAAAACCTGAACATGAGGAGGTATTTGACAGCCATCCAAGTTATATTTTTTTGCAACAACTACTACTGGCATGTCTACACTACTGACAGCATTAATAAAGGTGGGATAATCCCGATTGCTAAAGCCAGCTGCAAAAATGTATTTTCCTTGAGCATCTGCTGTCACGCGAAACTGTTCCACCATTGATGAATCTATCCCAAAGGGGATAAAGACAAACTTCTTCGGATCACTGTTAAAATATTTTGGATGCCTTTGTGCTTCTGCAAGGGAGGAACAGATAGCTAGATCAACCGAAGTAAGTCCCCAACGGAAAAACAGATATCTTAATTTACCGTAAAGCTTGTTATCCCGTTCAATATAAACAAATTTAAGCAGAATAATTTTGGGTCGATTAATAAAAGGAACTAAACTGTAAAAAATGCCTAAAAAAAGACCTGCAATACATGTATAGTCAATAAAAACATCATATTTTTTGCCCTGGAAAAAACCCAGCCAAGCCAGCTTTAAATAGGAAGGCCATTCATTGAGAATAGTCTGTAGTCGGTTGGAAGCACTTGTAGGCATATTGACCCCTAGGAGATCAACCTTGTGAAATCTATTCTCAAAAACCTTACGGACAGACCATTCTTTGTTGCCCTGTAACCAATTGATTAAAATCAGTACTGTACTTTGATTGCTCATTTTATTTTTCTATCCTATAGACCTAGCTTGGAGTGCTGATCTACTGACTAACCAATCTGCAATACTTCTAGATATTGACTTACTGCCTTTTCCAATGAAAACTCCCCAGCCTTCTGCTTGAGCAAACTTGGCTCTTGAGGTTCCTCTAAGGTACTAATCATTGCTTCTGCAATGCCCTTGATATCCCCTACAGGTACTAGTTTTCCATACTTCCCTTGCTCTAAAATTTCTGCTGGTCCACTCTTACAATCAGTAGACACTACTGGAGCCCCTACAGCCATTGCCTCAATCAGAACAGTGGGTAGTCCTTCAAATAAGGAAGAAAGCACAAATACTGCTGCCCTAGCCATATAAGCATAAGGATTATCTACAAACCCAGGTAAAGCTACGTCTAACTCTAAATCTAATTCTTGCACCAAAGCTTCGAGAGCTGGTCTATCTTGCCCTTCACCTAAAATCATTAATTTGGCGGGACGGTGTTGCCTAACTTCAGCAAAAGCCTTAATCAGAGTCGGAAAGTCTTTCTGAGCTTCTAGACGTCCTACAGCTAAAATTACTGGAGGTGAACCAGTTTTCAACCAAGGGTGTTCAATGGGTTCAAGAGCTTTTTGAAACAGTTCTGGGGTAACTACTGGATTATAGATTACTTTCAAATATTCTGAGGACAAACCAAGACGCTGAAAATCCTCAGCTGCTCCTTGGGAAACTGTAACTACTGCATCTGCCCAGGGGTAGAACCAGCGTGCTAAGTAAGGAGCAATTCGTCTTTTGAGTTGAGTCGAGTTTTGCGATTCCTGGGAAATAGTATTGTGTACACTCACGACTATTCGGGTGGATACCCCAGCTAGTCTCCTTGCCCAAAGAGCAACTAAGTTAATGTCCTGCATTGCAGACAGAAGGGCTTTGGGTTTATTCTCTCGTAGATAGTTGACTAAACCAGGGATACTCAGAACTAGTCGATTAACACCCAAATCTATGATGCGTACCTCTGGTGGGATCAAAGAGAGAAAAGGACCTTTGGCTTTCACTAAAACTAAATCTATACTTAATCCCTGTTGGACAAAACCACGGATTAAGTTTACTAATACTCTCTCAACTCCACCACCCTCAAGATAGGTAAGGAAAATTGCGATATCAGGCATGTTTAGTTCTGCTCAAGTAAACCTAACTGTTTGTATTCTTCTTCGGCAGCCAAGGTTTGATGCTGCACCACATACTTCATGGAAAGGGTAACTGAGACATAAAGTATCCAAAAGATTGAGTTAGTCTCGATAATAGTAGACTCAGTTTGGTTATACATAAATAAAAACGTTACGTACATAATTGGCCATAGATGTTCTACGCTTCGATCTAAACGAGCCCAAATTATTGCCCGGATGTAGGAAGTTATCAGACTAAGAATAAAAAACGAAAATCCAAATAAACCCAGCTGCACTGCGGTGTCTAAATAGCCGTTGTGAGCCTGAGTTAAAGTTAAACGGACATAATACTTTACATTCTCTCCCTCTCCCCCAGGTTGCCAGAACCCATAATATCCATAGCCAAACCAGGGACGCTGCTGGATACTATCCATGACAAATTCCCAAATGTAGGTACGTCCGGTGAGGGTAGCATCTTTACCTAGACTAGCTAGAAAAGATGCCCAATTCGTTACTAGCCAGGTAGCTCCACTAGCAGCCACTAAAATCAAGACAATTACCAAAGGAACCATCGCTGAATTGGTTGACTGTAAAGCTCTGTAAAGAGGTACAAGCATCAAGAGGGTAAGAAAGATCACCAGGGCAGTTTTGGAGGTACTAAGGATAATCAAACCAAATGCCACACCAAAAACTCCCCAGAGCCAGACACGTTGTTTACCATATTTAAAAGCAACTAGTAACAACGGCAGTGCACACATAGCCGCTAAGCGAGAAAAAAGGTTTTTCTGCATCAGAGGCCCCCGCCATGCTCCTGCATGAATGCCTTGCTCGATTCCTGAGCCTGGAAAGGCGAGAGTATACAAAAAACTAAATACTGCGGTTATTCCCGCTCCCCATGCCACAATCTTTAGTTGCTCTTTCAAGCTATAACGGGAAGCTAAGTAGACCCCGAATAAGGTGTTCATTAAAGTGAGTATGCCCTCTTTTCGGGATATGCTGGGAAAATCTGACCAAATAAAGGAAATGACCACCAGTCCCACTAATCCCCATAAAAATGGGTCTCTGGCTACTGGGCGAACCACACTTTTAAACCGGGCAATAAGCAGCAAAACGGTAACCAAATAAATCCCATATCTGAGCAGTTTGAGTGGTGTCTCAACTGGTGAAGGAGTATAGCCACCAACAGCACCCCCAATGCCTCTGGCAATTTGAAATGAGGGATTGCTATAACTGGCTATACCTAAAGCCCCAGTGAAAAGTACCACTGCTAAAATTGCAAACTTCGGTTCAGCCCATTTGAGAAGTTGGTTCATGATTTGAAGCAGTGGTAAAGAGCTCTAGCATTAATCTCCAGTTTCTCTGGGAGGGTAACGGAAGCTAGATGTTTGTCTACAAATTCTTGATATTCTGGTTCTACACCACCACTACGCCAAAAATGACCCAGACCTTCAGCAAATACTTTATTACTAAATCTAGATAAAAAAGGAAATCTAACTCGCATCCAATAGCCTGTTTGGAGCGATACCCTAGCCATTACCTTGTATTTATTTTTACTCCTGACGTAGGCATTAGCACCATGTATCCGATACAGTCCTAATTTTTTATCTAAAATCAAACCTGGATTCAGAGCTATGGAAGTAAATTCTAAGTAGCCATCATTTAAACCAATCCTTTTGGCTTCAGGCATCTGCAACAAATTTTGCCAATGCCTGAAGNAGATTTTTAAGAGCTACTTTCACTTCAATTAATTGCCTCAAAGAGTTGTGCAGCAAGCGATAGTACACTCTTTACTTATTACTTATTACTTATTACTTATTACTTCAAAACCAGAAAATTACGACTTTTTCAGCAAGCCCTACTTAGAGATGCTTCACTACGCTATCGCGGAGTTTACCCTCGAACGAAGTGAAGGGTTAAGCATGAGTTTTCAAACATCCTCTAATTGGTGACAAGCTCTCCAAAATATTTTAAAATCAAGTTTTGGGACCC
Organism: Symploca sp. SIO2C1; assembly: GCA_010692635.1. Classification (GTDB taxonomy): domain Bacteria; phylum Cyanobacteriota; class Cyanobacteriia; order Cyanobacteriales; family Coleofasciculaceae; genus Caldora. Next base: position 21,346 of record JAAHGL010000017.1, read on the forward strand.
ATTGACTTCCCTGAAGATGAGGGAAAAATGTCAAATTTGCAGATACATCTTCGGGTACTTTAGGTTAAACGAACTGAAACCTAACATCGATCAAGACGGTGGGTTTCGTTCCAAGGACTCAGCCGACCAAGAAGAATCAGCAAAAATAACTGCCCATGTCAAACCTAAGGTGGCGTAAACTGCACCGCAAAATCGCTCCAATTGTTTTCCTTCCTTTATTCCTCTCCGCTCTCACCGGCATATTTTACCGTTTGGGATACAGTTGGTTTAGCCTTTCCTCTGAACAAGGTCAATTTTTGTTGTCAATCCACCAGGGTTCCTACCTTGGGAACCAACTCAAGCCTATTTATGTGTTGTTGGTTGGTTTGGGGTTGTTGGGTATGATTGTTAGTGGGTTAACGATGACTAGGTTATTCGGTAGTTCTCGTCCAGAACGACCAGGAAGTAAACTTAATTGGCGTAAGGTACATCGGTTAGTAGCACCAATTATTTTCTTACCATTGGCAGTTAGTGCAGTAACTGGTTTGCTATACCGCTTGGGCAGAAGTTGGTTTGGTCTTTCATATGATCAAGTAGGTATATTATTGAGTATCCATCAAGGCTCATACCTTGGTAACTTCCTCAAACCAATTTATGTGTTGTTGGTAGGTTTAGGATTGATTGGGATGCTAGTTACGGGAATTAATATGACTGGGATATTCCGCAAACGTCGTCAAAATTAATCAGGCAAAAAACAACAGTAAACCCACGAAAGAATTCACTGGGATTTAGAGCTTATGTTTAGAGGGCGTTTGAAAAGTTAGAAAAGGCATAATTTGGGTTTGCTGCATGAGTATGGAAGCTATACCATACAAGAATTTCAAGCATTTTTTCCCTGAAAAAGTGCAAGGAAATTGTATCGATGGGTTCAATTTCCTTGCACTTTCATGGGAAATCCCTGAGTAACCTTGGGGAATGGAAGTGCTCACCCACGAGGATAAATGCTTCATTCCTTCTTACTTGTTACTTTTTACTTGTTACTTGTTACTTATTCAGCAAGCTCTATTTAGGGTTTGCTGAATAAGTCCATTGATTCGGGTTTTATCGCTACCGCTATGCTAACGCCCTCTGATACTGGAGAAAACATTCAACAATGGATAATGAACAATGGATAATGGATAATTACCTCTCCTTGAAAGAAGAGGATTGACAATGAGGAAAATATTTTCTTTTTATTTTCTTCATAAATGAAGAGGTCTTAGACCAAATTAACCAATTATCAATTATCAATTATCAATTATCCATTGATAATTAAGAAGCCAGAGCGACTTCTACCATCTGCTCTAATTCACCGTTTTCATGCAACTCATTCGTTACATCACAACCACCAACAAATTCACCACTAATATACACTTGGGGAATAGTAGGCCAGTTGGAATACTCCTTGATACCTTGACGAAGATCCCAATCCTCTAAGACATCCACTGTTTCGTAGGGTACGCCCAGTTGATTGAAAATTTGTACAACGTGGTTGGAAAAACCACACTGTGGCATGAGCTTACTGCCCTTCATGAACACTAAAATTTTGTTTTCCTTGGTTAAATTGTCGATCCGCTCTTTGAGCTCTGGAGTCATAGTCATCGTTAAATCCCCTTGCTATCTGAGTAATAAATTTAGTTTAGCGATTTGAGACCAAACTTTCCTGATTAGTGCTTAAACAGTCTGATTACTAGCTTTCCAGGCTTCAGGAGTATAGGTTTTAAGAGCTAGAGCGTGAATTGCTTCTGTTGCCATAGCTTCCTGTACTGCTGCGTAAACTAACCGGTGCTGTTTTACCAGGGTTTTGCCTTCAAACTCGGAAGAAATAACAATTGCTTGCAGATGATCACCGCCGCCTAAATCCTGAACAACTACCTGAGCGTCTGGCAGTTGGTTCTTGATCATTGCCTCAACTTGTTGTGGGCTATACATTTAAACTCCGGTTTTTCTTCAAACTTTAATTGTAATTTAACTGCTAGGGGCGGGTGAGGGAAATTAGGGAAGGAATTTCTAGCGAAGTATCCTTTCAAACTATTAGTTCTCCTTTGTTTCCTCATCTCCCCATCTCCCTATCTCCCCACCCTTTTTTTCGCTCATCCGCTAGGAGCAATAAAAGAATTGGATTAGCTTGCAGGACTTCTAGGATAGGGAGAATCCACAAATCCTAGTTCAAATAACTGCTGGTAGGCTTTCTTTCCTAATCCACGGCTGGGATTTTGAGAACGAACGATTTGAATTAATAATGGTACAGATAGCTCTGGCTGATTTCGGGCTCGATGTACCAGCGCTAGCTGATAGGTTGCTTCATCTCGACTCTCAGCAGTTTCTAAAGCTTTCTGCCGTTGTTCACTCGCAATCCGGTTATCAATTCCTGAAAAAGTTCCCGCTAGCTGTTGATAAAAATTAGACAGCTGGTTGAAAACTTGGCGTGCTTGTTGGAGTTTGGTGGTAGCTAAATTATAATCTTCCCCATCAATAGCAAGACTTGCTTCTCTCATTAAGCGTCGACCTCCTGCCAAGCTCAAAAGGCTATCCTCCTGGAGCAAAGGTCGTGGATTTTGCGGTTCTATTACCTCTGGCTCTGATCCATCTTCAGCGACTGGAGTCGCAGAGACTTCAGTAAATCCTAACTCAAACAACTGTTGGTAAGCTTTCCTGCCTAGTTCGCGGGTAGGATTTTGAGAGCTAACAATTTGAACTAATAATGGTACAGACAGTTCTGGTTGATTTTGGGCTCGATGTACCAAAGCTAACTGATAAGTTGCTTCATCCCGCATTTCCGCAGTTGCCAAGGCTTTCTGGCGTTGTTCATCAACAATTCGGTTATCGATGCCCGAAAAAGTTCCCGCTAGCTGTTGATAAAAATTAGACAGTTGGTTAAAAACTTGACGAGCTTGCTGGAGTTTAGGGGCAGCTAAATTATAGTCCTTGGTTTCAATAGCGAGGGTGGCTTCTTCTACCAAGCGCTTTCCTCCTGCCAAACTCAGAAGGCTACTATCCTGAGTCAAAGGTCGCAGATTTGCTGGTTCTATTACTTCTGGCTCCAGTCCAGAGCCAGCTTCTGGAATGAGGGATGGTTCGGTAGGCTCTAACTGAATTTCACTGGCATCTTCTGGAGTTGCAGAATCAGGATCTTGAGCCTGAGCTGGTGGCAGCAAGGCTAAAACTGCTGTCAAAGGTAAACAGATGAGGCCGCTAAACCTAAGGTGGCGAAAAGTTCCAGAAAAAACCATGAAAAAATTTTTGAGGGATTATTTCAGAACACGATTTATATCAATGTATCTAAACCTTGCGTATCTTACCATCAATAGACTGCTATTCTTGATTTACCTAGACGTTAAAAAAGTTTTTAAGTTTCAGTAAGCCTTGATTTAAAAGTCGTATTGTACCACATCATTGTAATACTTTTATCAAATAAACCATAATAAAATCTTAAATTATCTGGATACGATCATTAGAGAATAATTAATCAAGTCCTTTACTCGTAAAGGTTTTGCTCTCATGGGATACTTCTTCACTGTTCAGTTCCTTGAGAAAATATTGAATGTATCCAGTTACTGCTACCCATCTGTGTTATTTTTTTAATCGCGCTTAGCAACGCTATGAGGTCAAATCAATAACGTGAAGATATTATTAGTTTGTACGGAAAAATTGCCGGTTCCTTGTGTACGAGGTGGGGCAATTCAAACTTATATTGACGGAATCTTGCCTCATTTGAGCCGAGAGCACGAAATTACAGTCTTCTCTGTAACTGATCCAGATTTGCCTGACCGTGAAGTGCGGGATGGCATACGCTACGAGCGGTTTCCTTCTGGGGATTCTAAGAAATACTATAAGGCAGTAGCAAAGTTTGTTGCTGAGGAAAGGTTTGATTGGGTTATTTTTTACAACCGTCCCAAATATTTACCCTTGGTTGCTGCAGCAGCTCCAGAGACTCGTTTTCTGTTGAGCATGCATAATGAAATGTTTTTTCCCCATAAGATTAAGCCTAAGGTAGCTCAGAGGTGTCTGGAGCGAGTTGAGGGAGTAGTCACAGTCAGCAAATTTATTGCCGATGGGATTGACCATCTGTTTCCTGGATACAAACATAAGCTAAATCCTGTTTATGCCGGAGTTGATCTAGAACGGTTTCAGCCAAAATGGGCATCAGGAGCAGTTGAGCGTCGAGCAACTTTGCTAGCTGAACATGGTTTGGAAGGTAGAAAGGTAGTGCTTTATGTAGGACGCCTGAGTGAAAAAAAAGGACCTGATCGTTTGATCTCTGCATTCACTCAAGTTCTTGAGCAACATCCGTCTGCGGTACTTCTGCTCGTTGGTAGTAAGTGGTACGGGAGCAACGATGAGAATAAGTACGTCAACGAAATTAAAAAGCAGGCAGAAAGCTTGGGTGATTCTGTACGTTTCACTAACTTCATTTTTCCAGATAAGATCCAAGATTACTTTCTTTTAGGGGATATATTTGTTTGTAGTTCTCAATGGGAGGAGCCTTTAGCACGAGTTCACTACGAAGCGATGGCGACAGGTCTATCTATCATAACTACTGTGCGAGGTGGTAACCCGGAAGTAATTATCCCAGGTAAAAATGGTCTGTTGGTAAAGGAATACCAAAATCCCGATGCCTTTGCAGCTCACATAAACTATCTTCTGTCCAAGCCGGAGATAGCACAGGACATGGGCAGGAATGGACGTCACCTTAGCGAAACCTATTATGGTTGGTCTCGGGTAGCCTCAGATATTCTGAAGATTATAGACAACAAAGTTCCAGAATTAGTGCCCTCCCATACTAGAACATTCCTAACAAACTAAACTCTTGTGCATTGAATTTAGATATTGGTCAAAATAAGATAATGAGCAAAAGGCAGTTCTACAAAAGGGACTGAGTTTTGATAGCCAGTTATTGAATTAATTCAATTTAAATGCACATTAGCTTAGCTTACCCTGGTGACTGAAATATATGCTCAATAAAAAGTTTATCCCCACACCACTGATTGAAAAAAAGAAACAAAAAAAAGTTCCAATTGTGGAGGATCTCAATAGTGATCGCTTCTCAATTTTTTATATTATCTGGCGATTTATTATTTTTTTTTCAGGGGTACAATGGCGTAAAATTATTAACAAATCAGATCCGGAAAAAACAGCAACCCAATTACGAGAAATATTTGAAGAGTTAGGTGGATTTTGGGTGAAAACAGGTCAGTTGCTAGCACTGCGAAGCGACCTTTTTTCGGAAGAAATTTGTGAGCAATTAATCCGTTTACAGTATGGAGCACTTGGGTTTCCTATGGAGATAGTCCGCTCAACCATTGAGTCGGAGTATGGGGTTCCTCTGGACAAAGTATTTGATGATTTTAATGAAGAGCCCTTAGCAGCGGCTTCTATTGCTCAAATTCATACTGCAGTTTTGCGAAATAAGAAAACTCCTGTCATAGTTAAGGTTCAGCGTCCAGGTTTAGAACAAGCCTTCAAGCGGGATTTGAATTTGATTAAGCTTCTCATCAAGGTGTTGATAATCTTAAATATTGGTGGTAGTTATTTGCGTTTAGAAGAAGCCGTATTGGAACTTGAGACAATTTTAGATGAAGAGTTAGATTATCGCTATGAAGCATCCAATGCTCGCCGGATGAAAAAGACACTAAAAGACCACGATATATACGTCCCTAAAATTTATGACAAATATTCCAAGCGTCGCGTTTTAGTGATGGAGTATATTGATGGTGTACTGATGTCTGACTACATTAAGGTTTATCAAAACGATCGCGCTAAACTCCGGAAATGGGAGGATGAAAACAATGTAGATGCTGCAAAAATCGGCGAACAATTATATCTATCCTTATTTCGACAAGTATTGGAAGATAATTTATATCATGCTGATTTACATCCGGGGAACATAATTTTGTTGCGCGATAGCAAATTAGTACTGATAGATATGGGAAGTGTTGGTTCTCTAGACAAGGATTTAAGGACTAATTACCTGAACTACACTGAAGCATTATCCAATGAAGATTATGCTAAAGCAGCTGACTATTATATTCGGTTTGCTGTAGATATTCCAAAAATCAACATGCCGACAGTGCGAGCGGAGATGGCCCGTGGATTTGAGATGTGGTCTGCTCAAAGTAAACTCAAGGGGCTAGATTTTAAGGAAAAATCTCTGGGTAGGGCGACTAATGAGGTTTCCAAGGTCTCTATTAAGTATGGCATCCCAACTAATTGGGCATTTCTGAAGCTTACCAGGTCTTTTTTAACCTTGGATGGCTCCATCCAGTACCTTTTGGAAGATTTTGATTTGTTCAAGATTCTCAAAAAGAATGGCAAACAGTCACAGCGTCGTGCTGAAAAAAATAATTTTCAGCTTGAAAATATCACGAAATCAGTAAACGAGTTTTTCAAGATTGTTGATGAGTATAACAATCTGATTCTTCCTCAAATCCGCAACCAAGGAGTTCCTTTTGAAGTAACAACTAACATTTTTGCTCTTTCACTGATAGTTATTTTACGAACATTATCATTGGTACTACTCATTAGTGAAGTAAGCATATTCTATGGATTCCTCTATCAGCACTATTTTGAGATGACTCAACCAATTCACCTTCAAGTTGCTGATGAAATTGTCAGCCAGTTCCCCTATATACCATACTTGGAGTGGGTTGGAATACTTATCTTGATCTTCTTAGTGATCAGGGCTTTATTAGCCTGTGCAACCATTCTGGAGCGTAAGGAATATAGGGGCATTGGTAGCTAAGTACCGCTGCATTGAACCTCACTAACTGAACCAGTGTTCTAGGCAAAAAGCTGTTACGCATTTATTTACAAAAATAAATATTTTAAATTTTGCGTAAAAATCCCAATTCTTCATGAGTACTTAATAGAGCAACCACAAAGAACTCGTAAGAAAATATAAGGAAGCAAAAAAATGCCTTATGGAACTACCACGCCGACATCGTTCAATGTAGCAACCGGTGATAATAACATTGATGGCTTGATAGCTAACCGCCGATGGCAGTCAAACACGGTGACTTATAGTTTCACCAGCAATTTCACCAATGACTATGAAGATGAATTCGGCTATTCCAACTCAGGAGTGCATGGGAGCAGTTTTCAAACACTAAACGCAACCCAGCGAAACGTCGGGCGAGAAGTCATGGGGATGTTCTCGGCTGTCTCCGGTCTCAATATGGTTGAACTAACCGGTGCCAACGATCGCAACGCAACGATTCGTATTGCAGAATCAAGCGATCCAAGCACTGCCTACGCCTATCTACCTGGGAATTTTTACGAATCCGGTGACGTTTGGTTCAACAGAACTAGTTACAACAATCCTGTCCTTGGCAGCTATGCTTATCACACCTTTATACATGAGATTGGCCATGCCCTGGGCTTAGAACACGGTCATGAGGCGGGTGGTGTTGCAGGCGTTGCCATGAATTCTAACCGGGACTCAATGGAGTTCTCGGTGATGACCTATCGCTCTTACATTGGTCACGATCTTAACTCATTGCCCTACTATACCAACGAGAGCTATGGTTATGCACAGTCGCTGATGATGTATGATATCGCAGCAGTTCAGCAGATGTATGGTGCAAATTTTAGCACTAACTCCACCAACACAACTTACAGCTTCTCCACCACCACAGGTGAAATGTTTATCAACGGCGTTGGTCAAGGAACGCCTGGTGCCAATCGAGTATTCCGAACGGTCTGGGACGGAAATGGAATTGACACCTACGACTTTTCAAACTATACCACTAACTTGGCAATTGATCTAGCACCAGGAGGATGGAGTGATCTAGATGTTGGCGGCAATTCACAGCGTGCACGGCTCGGCAGTAGCCAATACGCCCGTGGTCACGTCTTCAATGCACTACAGTACAACGGCGACACCCGTTCCCTAATCGAGAACGCCAACGGTGGCTCTGGAAATGACCTGATTGAGGGAAACATTGCCAACAACTTGCTGCAAGGGAATGCTGGCAATGATACCCTACTAGGTCAAGGAGGTGCAGATACCTTGATTGGCGGTAGTGGTAATGATTCTCTTGACTCTGACACTTTGGGAGGAGTTGATACTGTTGGTGACCTCTTAGATGGTGGTTCTGGAAACGACACGCTTCAAGGTGAAGCTGGGAACGACACACTACTTGGTGGCAGCGGCAATGATAGCCTCAGAGGTGATGATTCCTCTTTCAATTTTGGCAACGATAGCCTAGATGGTGGTTCGGGTAACGATACACTTCGAGGTGAAGCCGGAAACGACACACTCAACGGTGGTTCTGGAGTTGATAACACCAATGGTGGTTCGGGCAACGATACTATCATTGACGACGATTTCGTGAATTTCGATATCCATAATGGTGGTACAGGAATCGACACTATCGATTATTCCAATGTCACTTTTGGTAATGGTGTAGTCACGATTAACCTGGCAACTGGAACAACCTCTGTCTCTGGCGGTAATACAGAGACGATTCTCAACTTTGAGAACGTGGAAGGCTCTCAAGGTGGTGAGACAATTATCGGAACTATCGGTGCTAATAGGCTCGACGGTAATGGTGGTAATGACACCATCAGTGGAGGTTTTGGTAATGACACTCTAGATGGCGGTTCTGGTAACGACTCCTTGAATGGAGGTGCTGGTAATGACCGCATATTAGGTCAAGGGGGTGCGGATACCTTGATTGGTGGTAGTGGCAATGATTACCTTGACTCCGACACTCTAGGAGCAGTCGATAATATTGGTGACTTCCTAGATGGTGGTTCGGGCAATGACACACTTCAGGGTGAAGCTGGGAACGACACGCTACTTGGTGGCAGCGGCAATGATAGCCTCAGAGGTGATGATTCGTCTTCCTATTTTGGCAACGATAGCCTAGATGGTGGTTCGGGTAACGATACACTTCGAGGTGAAGCCGGAAACGACACACTCAACGGTGGTTCTGGAGTTGATAACACCAATGGTGGTTCTGGCAACGATACTGTCATCGACGACGATTTCGTAAATTTCGATATCCATGATGGTGGTACAGGAATCGACACTATCGATTATTCCAATGTCACTTTTGGTAATGGTGTAGTCACGATTAACCTGGCAACTGGAACAACCTCTGTCTCCGGCGGTAATACAGAGACGATTCTCAACTTTGAGAACGTGGAAGGCTCTCAAGGTGGTGAGACAATCATTGGAAACAGTGGTGCTAACAGGCTCGACGGTAATGGTGGTAATGATACCCTACTGGGTCAGGGAGGTGCGGATACCTTAATTGGTGGTAGTGGTAATGATTCCCTGGACTCTGACACTCTAGGAGCAGTTGATAATATTGGTGACCTCTTAGATGGTGGCTCTGGCAATGATACACTTCAGGGTGAAGCTGGGAATGACACTCTACTTGGTGGTAGCGGTAATGATTTGCTCAACGGTGATGATTCTCCTTTCAATTTTGGCAACGATAGCCTAGATGGTGGTTCAGGTAACGACACTCTCAATGGCGGTGCTGGCAATGACACTCTCAACGGTGGCTCTGGAGTTGATAACACTAATGGTGGTTCTGGCAACGATACCGTCATCGACGACGATTTCGTGAATTTCGATATCCACGATGGCGGTATAGGAATCGACACCATCGATTATTCCAATGTCGCTTTTAGTAATGGTACGGTCACGATTAACCTGGCAACTGGAACAACTTCTGTCTTTGGTGGTAATACGGAAACGATTCTTAACTTTGAGAACGTCGAAGGCTCTCAAGGTGGTGAGACGATTATCGGAAGCAGTGGTGCTAACTGGCTTGATGGTAATGGTGGTAATGACACCATCAATGGCGGAGCTGGTAATGACACTCTAGATGGCGGTTTTGGTAATGACTCCTTGAATGGAGGTTCTGGCAACGACTCCTTGAATGGAGGTTCTGGAAACGACACTCTCATCGGTGGTGCTGGTATTGATACCCTCAACGGTGGTGCTGGCAATGACAACATTCGTTCTGATGGCGATGGGGGTATCTACCGTGGTCAATCCGGTAACGATATCATGTTCTCAGGACTTGGTCCGGAAACCATGGATGGTGGCACGGGGATTGACCTAATCGACCACAGTGCCTTCAATGGTAACTATGTCTTTAATATGACGACTGGTCTGACTAACTTTGGTGGTGAAATATATACCAACTTCGAGAACGCCATTATGGGTGGTGGCAATGACAATGTTACTGGTAACGTTTCTGCCAACATGATTGATGGAGGTGCTGGAAACGACACCCTCAATGGAGGTGCTGGCAATGACACTCTCAACGGTGGCTCTGGAGTTGATAACACCAATGGTGGTTCTGGCAACGATACTATCATCGATGATGATTTCGTGAATTTCGACGTCCACAACGGTGGTACAGGAATAGATACTATTGATTATTCCAATGTCACTTTTGGTAATGGCGTAGTCACGATTAACCTGGCAACTGGAACAACCTCTGTCTTTGGTGGTAATACGGAAACGATTCTCAACTTTGAGAACGTGGAAGGTTCTCAAGGTGGTGAGACGATTATCGGAAGCAGTGGTGCTAACTGGCTTGATGGTAATGGTGGTAATGACACCATCAATGGAGGTGCTGGTAATGACACTCTAGATGGCGGTTTTGGCAACGACTCCTTGAATGGAGGTTCTGGCAACGACTCCTTGAATGGAGGTTCTGGAAACGACACTCTCATCGGTGGTGCTGGTATTGATACCCTCAACGGTGGTGCTGGCAACGATAACATCCGTTCTGATGGCGACGGGGGTATCTACCGTGGTCAATCCGGTAACGATGTCATGTTCTCAGGACTTGGTCCGGAAACCATGGATGGTGGCACGGGCATTGACCTAATCGACCACAGTGCCTTCAATGGTAACTATGTCTTTAATATGACCACTGGTCTGACCAACTTTGCTGGTGAAATATATACCAACTTCGAGAACGCCATTATGGGTGGTGGCAATGACAACGTTACTGGTAACACTTCTGCCAACATGATTGATGGAGGTGCTGGAAACGACACCATCAATAGCGGTGCTGGTAATGACACTCTCATTGGTGGTTCTGGAAATGACAACCTGAATGCTTATGGTGGCACTGTAGGAGAATACGATATCTTGACTGGAGACTTCAGTACTTCCCAACCCGGTGTACAAGAGCCTTTTGATGGTGCTGATAACTTTATCTTAGGGGATACCTCTGGGGCGTATTATTTAGGTGCAGGATATGCCACAATTACAGACTTCTTCTGGGCTGAGGGAGATAAGTTCCAGGTGTATGGTAACCAGAGCGACTACTCACTCGGTTTCCAAAACTGGTCTGGCAGCAGTGCCACTGATACTTTGATCTACTATCAGAGTGATCTCATCGGTGTAGTACAAGATACTACCAATGTTATTCTCTCTGCAGATTTTGTCTTCGTCTAAAGCTGAATGACACTTAGTTAAGCGCCAACGCTTGTAAATTGCGACTAATCAGCTCGAATTGCCCAGTTAGTACTGGGCTTTTTTTTGTTTTTCAATTCTTAAAGAAGGCAGAAGTACGAAGGCAGAGGGCAGAAGGTTCCCCACGCTTGAAAGCGGGGGATTTAATAAAGTTGCTACGCATTTATTTGTCTCCATAAATAAATAATGGGGCTTTAAACCATCTGGCAGAGCACAGAGGACTTACTTTTGTATTAAAAACTACATTCTTTCCTTCTGCCTTCTGCCCTCTGCCCTCTGCCTTTCTTCTGGTCAACTTAAGAGTTATAGAGAAGTCAAAGTAGCTTCCTATTGCTCTGACTTCTCTATTAACTAAAGTCGGCTTGAATACCCATAGTTAGAATTGAACCAATCTCAATTTTCAATTCTCAATTCTAAAACAACCCAGCTAATACCATTAACTAAGTAATATCCTCCAAAGAGGATCAGAGCAACGCAACCAAAGCGAACTATTTGTTCAGAGTACTTCAACAACAGGCGTGTCTGTTTGGCTAAACCAGTAAACAGGCTGGCGAAGAAAATCACTGCTGTGTAGCCTAGAGCATAACTAACCATCGTCAATGTGCTATAAATCTGAGAATTAGTAGCAGCCGCAGCAGCAACAAACGAATAGAGCAGAGGACTGCTGCACGGAGAACTCACTAGTGCAAAAGTTAACCCAACACCGTAAGAACCTGTAATCGGCAATCTCAAGTTAGTTTGGGGTAAAGGTAAGCGCACAATGCCCAAGAAGCAAAGACCCATTAGTATAATCAGTACACCAACTGCAATATTGATGTAACCCCGGTAACCAACCATTATTGCTGTAGCCAAGGAAGCAAACAGTCCTAATAGGCTCAGCATCGTCACTACTCCTAAGACAAACAACCCTGCCTTGATGAAAGCATCCCAGCGAGATTTAATCTGGCGCGTGCCAATATAGCTCAAATTCACAGGTAATAAACCGAGAATACAGGGGGAAAGACTGGCAATTAAACCACCACCAAAGGCGAGAGGGAGTAGGAAAAAGGGATGATTCAGTATCTGGAGATCAAACCATTGCTCATACTTATCTTCCAGTGAGAAGACTACATTTTCCAGTGGGTGAAAGATAACTTGCCAACGGCTCCAGTTGATAATTAAGACTAATATTATGCTGCCAAAAAGTAATCCAGGCAGGAGAAATTTTGAGAGATGGCGTTTAGCCAAATTGTGAGTTAACCATTTATGGGGTGTCATTTAGTTAGGGTTTACTGAATAAGTCGATTGAGAAAGGATTTTGAAGTAATGAGTAATGAGTAATGAGCGTTAGAAGGCAGGAGGCAGGAGGAACAAGAGTTTTCCTTACCTAAAAAGAATTCATAAACTCCTTATATCAAGGGATTCAGCCCCAAATATATGATTTTTAGTTTCTGGAGAGCTCCCCAGGAGCACTTCGCGCCCCCAATTGAATGGGAGAAACAATTCTCTTCCATTAGCTATTAGCCATTAGCCATTAGCTTTGAGCGTGTTTCTCGAGAGTAATGAGTGAATTACCTCTCGATTAGCTCCCATATTTTTGCCATTGTGCAAGGGTTTTGAGCCCATTTGATTCAATTTCCCTCTGCCTTCTTTTACTCTCCGAAGTTACGAGAACCTTCATAGCCGGATAGCTCAGCTAACTCCTCCAATGAAAGCATACCTGGGTAAAGTTGTCCCTTAATTTCCCAGGTAGGAAAGCTTCTAATACCAGCACTTTTACAGAGGTTTGGTTGGGGATTTTTCCCCTTGGGATCACATTCAATTTCATTGATTTGGTTAAATGCCTGACCAAACATTTCCTTCTGTCTACTACAGTAAGGACACCAGTACGCACCATACATCTTAGCTTTAATATTTTTCAGATGAGCTGCTAGAGAGCTTTTTGCTGCCTCGAAGTTGATAGTATCAGGTTCCTGGGTTTGGGAAGGTTCAGGGTTTTGAGTAGACTCAGGTGAAGGTGAGATTTTGATGGAAGGTTTGTTCGTCTTCTCAGGAGTAACTTGTGCTGGAGCTGTTGGTGTTGGGGTTGTTGGTGTTGAGGCTGTTGGTGCTGGAGCTGTTGGTGCTGGGGTTGTTGGTGTTGAGGCTGTTGGTGCTGAGATTGTTGGTGTTGAGGCTGTTGGTGTTGAGGCTGTTGGTGCTGGGGTTGTTGGTGCTGGGGTTGTTGGTGCTGAGGCAATTTTTGCCGAACTACTCTTTGGTAATTGGGGTTTTGCTGCCTGCTGTTTCGCATAGACCAAAGCACGCTGATACTGTACTATTTTTTCAGTTGCTACTTGTCTTTTGGGGTGAGAAGCAGGTACTGACTTAAGTAACGCGATCGCTTTTTGCCACTGGCTTGTTACTAGCTTCCAATCATCCTGAGAAACAGCAGACTGGGTGATAGTTGATGCGCTTATTGCCGTGTCAATCGCCTGCTCAAAAGGATCAAACTGAGGCGATGGAGTTGCAGAAGCAGTTGGAGAGGGAGATATTTGGGTTACTGCTGATGGAGAGGGTGACGAGACAGCTTGAGTTTGAGCTGGTTCAGTTGATGAACACCCAGCTGCTAAGGCGAGTAGAGTTATACATAAAGTCCAATTGCTCAGAAATTGTAGACTAATTCTGTACTGGTGCATAGTACTTTTTTTCAGTAGGGTTTGCTGCATGAGTGTGAAAGCAATGTCAGACGAGGCTTTCAATCATTTTTTTGTCAAAATTCTCCAAGGTTTTTGAGCCCATCGATGCAAAAACCTTGCACCTTCGGGGAAAATTACCATTCCACCTAACACCTAAAATCTAGCACCTATGGCAACCCGAAAATGACAACTTATTCAGCAAGCCCTAAGTATAGCTCTTTTCCAGGAAGTTCAAATAATAGGAAAAACCGGAGAGCAACAGCAGAGGGTTATACCAAATTCGGGTTAATTACCCTCGTTATCCCAGTAAGAAAGTTCTGTCAGAATCATCCGGCAAAAAGTAACCTCAGCGTAGCGGGTTTGGGTAGTTCAATCCCTAGACGTTCTTCTATTACATGGGAGATCTTTGCCTAGTTCAGATAAATCATCACTAGCTTGATTCAGTAAGGTAGTGCGAGAGCAATGATCTGTTCGGAGTTTGCCACCTTGAGGTTGATTAGCATAAACAAGATAAGTTTGGTTCACTTCAAAAGGATAGCCACAAGTAGCACTTGATGTAGCAGTTTGAATAACTATTGTTTCCGCTTCATCCCCTTTCCACTGCTGATCAACCTCAAAAGTAACATTTAATGTGTATCTGTCCTGTTGGATATTCGTAACCTTTCCTGAAAAAACAGCTTTGGCATCTGCTAAAGCTTGATTAGGAGCAGGTGGCTGCAAACAAGAGCAGGCATAGGCAGGACGTGTGGAAGGTATTGTAATACCAAGACCGAAGAGTAATAGGGTTAATGATAAAGGCTTTAAGTGTTGGTGTTGAAGTAGTTTAGTCATTGGTCTGTCACATGAGCAATTGTACCTTTTTTCGACAGGTATATCTCAGATAAAGTTCCTGCTCTAACTCTCAGTAATTAACATCTTCACTGTAGGGGCGAATGGCCATTCGCCCCTACGGGTGAGCGAAAACAAGGGTGGGGAGATGGAGAGATAGGGAGATAGGGAAACAAAGGAGAACTAGTGCCGCTGCGCGGAATTAAGAATTTAGAATTAAGAATTTAGAATGCTTAGAGAGTAAGGATTATAACGATCTCAAACTGGTCAGTTACTTTTGCCGCGCTGCACTAGTTATTTGAGAGGATACTTTGCTCGAAATTCCTTCCCTAATTTCGCTCACCCCGCCCCTACTATTACCTTCAAAAAATATTGGAAATTTTGCGTAAAAATCCGAATTTTGCCTGAGTAGTATACAGAAGAGACTAAGCTTTTGTGTACTAATGGCAACCATACCTCTAGATCCATTATTTCCCAACCAGTGGCACCTCCAGAATACAACACCTGGTCTTCTTGATCTCAATGTGGTCGATGTCTGGGACGACTATACAGGTGCTGGTGTTCAAGTCGCTGTGATTGATGATGGGGTACAGTACACTCATCCTGATCTGAACGGCAACTACTCAATTGTGAAAGACTGGGATTTCGCTGACAATGATCCTGATCCTAGCGGTTTGAGTAGCGATCGCCACGGTACTGCCGTAGCTGGCATCATTGGAGCTACCGAAGGTAACGGTATAGGGGGTGTTGGGGTAGCTTATGGCTCGACTATTTTTGGATTTCGAGGGCTTTCCTTTCAAAATGTTACCGACGCCATCAACAATGCTTCTGGGTTACTACAGACAGGAGGTGTCAATCGAGAGGCTGATGTCGTTAATATGAGCCTTGGCACTGGAGGCATTTTTGTTGATCGAGAGGATATTCCTCTCTTTTCTGCCTTGAACACTGCAATTGACAATGCTGTCATTGCCGGACGTGATGGATTAGGTACAATCTTGGTAAAGTCCGCAGGCAACTCGCGGGGTATCAACAGTGATACCAATGCTTCTTCCTGGAATGCTAACCCCCATACAATTTCTGTGGCTGCCGTCGATCAGAACGGATTTGTCTCATTCTACAGTACCCATGGTGCGTCAGTTCTAGTTTCCGGTTTTGGTACTCCTGGTGAAGTTGTGACAACAGATCGGGTGGGGAGTGAAGGCTACGCTTTTGGGGACTACACACCTAACTTCAATGGAACCTCCGCAGCAGCACCGATGGTTTCTGGTGTCGTTGCACTGATGCTGGAGGCTAATCCCAATCTTGGCTGGCGGGATGTACAGGATATTCTGGCTTATTCCGCACGCCATGTCGGTACTGATGTTGGTTTTGGTACCAGTGGTTCTGAAGAATATACTTGGGAGTTTAATGGTGCTAACAACTGGAATGGCGGTGGCTTACACTTCTCTAACGATTATGGCTTTGGTTTGGTGGATGCTAAAGCAGCAGTGCGCCTAGCTGAGACTTGGGGTAGTAACTCCCAGACAAGTGCCAATATCGCAACTTTATCCAGTGACTTCCTCGACACCTCGACAACGATTAACCAAGGCAACAATGGTTTTGGGGGAAACTCATTCAGTCAAGTTATTGGAAGTAATATTGATATTGAGTATATTGAGGTTGACGTTAATTTTACCCAATGGCACGACCTCGGCGACCTAGAAATACGTCTTATTTCACCGAATGGAACCTCAAGTATTTTAATTGACAACAGCGGTGAGAATAACGGAAGTTTTATTGGGGGATTTGGCTCTGGACGTTGGGAGTTTTTCTCCAATGAATTCCGAGGTGAAGATACATCCGGAACTTGGACTGTGGAGATTTTCGACATAGACAGCAATATCATATCGCCGATTACCATCGATGACATTGATATCACTTTCCACGGTAAGACAGCTTCGGATAACGACACTTTTATCTTTACCGAAGAATATTCAGACTATGCCGGAGCTCTCAGTCACACGACATCAATTACCGGTGGCATTGGCATAGACACCATCAACGCCGCCGCAGTAAACTCCAACACCACCATTAATCTAACTACGGAGACAGGCTCGATTGATGGTGTTGCTATCACCACTTCCGAAATCGAGAATGCGTTTACTGGTGATGGTCATGATTTAATCATTGGTAGCGCTGTTGACAATAGTCTTTCCGGTATGCGCGGTGATGATTCTATTTATGGCAACAGTGGTGACGACTTCATTGATGGAGGTGCTGGTAATGATGTTCTTCATGGGGATGCTGGCAACGATACCCTGATTGGTAATGCTGGGGATGACTTACTTTGGGGAGGTGCTGGTAACGATACTCTGACTGGAGGTAGCGGTGCAGATGATTTTTGGTTCACTAGTGCTGGTGATGGGGTAGACACCGTTACTGATTTTGCTCCAGGAGATATGCTTCACATCTTAAACTTTGGTTTCAATCCCTCAGTCGCGGGAATAAGTGATTTAGTCAATGGTGTAACTTCTCCTGTAGAGGGTATTACCGATCTTGGCAGCAGTGTTGGATTCCGATATTTTTCAGGCAGTGGAGATATCTACTTCGATAGTGATGGTGGAGACTTTAGTTCTGGAAATACCTTGTTAGCAACCTTGTCTAATACCCCAGCTATTGGAGTGTTGGCGAACAGCATCCAAGTTGTGTAGAGGAACCTAGTGCCGCTGCGCGGAATTTAGAATTTAGAATTTAGAATTTAGAATGCTTATAGAGTAAAGATTCTATCGATCTCAACCTGATCACTTATTTCCGCCGTGCTGCACTAGGTGATTTTTGGTCAGGAAAGTACCAGCAAATCCAAGGGATGGTGCGTTACGCTATCGCTAACAGCCCCCTACGGCAAGAACAATTTACTCTGATTGGGCTACCAACGAAGTTATCAAAGGTTGAATGATCTTAGCTAGCGATCGCATTTATCTTAACCGACCTCCCACAATGATAATCGCTTTTCCTGATCCGAAGAGTCGAGCCAAACAGCTAATATAGTAATCGGCAACTGATGGATGCTGATTAACAAAACAGTGAAGCGAATTATACTTTTGCTCCAAGGCTTAGCAGGTCTTTTAGTGATAACGGTTAATGGCATCTTGCTCTACCAATATCTACATCGAGCAGATTGCACTCAGCTCAAGAAACAGCCTCAAACTTCAGATGATTTTGTCCAGGCTACCAAGAATTTTGGTGAGTGTGTACACAGAACTGTTAATGATAAGGAGCAACCTTTGGAGAAAAAACCACTTTCGGATGAGAGTGAACCCTCGACAACAGTTTCTCCTTCTAGTCAAGTTTCACCCTCTGTTGAGAGTTCACCTTCTGAACAAACTTTCCCTGAGAGTCAGCCTTCACCATTAGAACCACCTTCACCATCTAATCCAGTTGTACCCCTTGAGGCAACTGAACCATCTAATCCAGTTGTACCCCTTGAGGCAGCTGAACCATCTAATCCAGTTGTACCCCTTGAGGCAACTGAACCCTTTGAACAAAGTTTACCTTCTCCAGAGAGTTCAGACTAATAACAGTAACCCCGTGTAAAGTGCTGTTCCGCTGACAAAAGACCAAAAGCAACTCTTATGCTCATCCGGCAATTCCCGCTTCAAAATATTAAGAATGATACTTCCTGCCAAAAATGACCAGATAATAGAAATTGCAGCTTCATTTAGATGAAGTATTTGACCTGCGATCGCTCCTACCATAATTGCTGCCGTCAAAAACCAGCGACCTTTTTTGTCATAAGGGTTTTTGTGATGCTCCCGCAAACTTTGATCAATGATGAAAAAGTGCAGGGCAACAGCTACAAAAAATAAGACGCACTGAAGTAAAGCATGTTCACCTAAGTCTTGGAGCAGATAGCCAACAATCCCATTCAGCACCGCAAAGGCTGTAATATGAATCCAAAATACAGCGGAATCTTGACTGGCGACACCATTTGCAGTGGGATTTAGTCGCCTAGAGGTTAGCGCCCAAATATCTAGACCATAGAATACGAGAAGTCCTAAAAGAGCGAGGAGATAAACATGGTTTTCTAAGTAAGCTACCAGCGGAATAGCAGAATGTTCCAATTCTTCCTGAGCATGCTTTAGCTCTGGGAGAACCTCTAGAAAGACATATCCAATCGAGACGCCACCCGCAAATGAAAGCCATCGATGCTCAGGGATAAACGCAGAGACATTCAGCTTTGAGACAAAAGCATGAATCAACGCTAAACCAACTGCTAAAACAAGACCTGGTCCTTGCATGAAGGGTCGCCTCTAAATTTTGATCTACATCGGATACCATTAACAACTTACTGGATGTTGTTAGAGAAAAATTCCTTCACAACAAAACTCAAGCTATTCATGGGGTATATTGTCAAAAAAACAGGGTAGCTGTTACAACTACCCGGAGGATACTTCTATTTGCTCAAAACTTGCCTAACGGTTTGACTCAATATTTCAGTTACAAACCATTGCCAACTAATAAATTAGGCAGTGACAGCCTTCTTCGCTACAGCAGCCAACTCACCTTTAGCATACTTAGCAGCAAATTCATCGAGAGTCATCTGCTTAATCTTGCTAGCATTACCAGCAGTACCAAACTGCTCATAACGATCCAAACAAACCTGCTTCATGTACTTGATAGAAGGCTTGAGGAAGTGACGGGGGTCAAAGTTCTTAGGATCTTTGGCAGCAGCTTCCCGGATTGCAGCAGTGATTGCCAAGCGGTTGTCAGTGTCGATGTTTACCTTACGAACACCACTCTTAATACCTTTTTGAATTTCTTCAACCGGTACACCGTAGGTTTCAGGAATAGCACCACCATACTGGTTGATAATGGCAATCAAATCTTCCGGTACAGAGGAGGAACCATGCATTACCAAGTGGGTGTTAGGTAAGCGGCGATGAATTTCTTCAATCCGGCTGATGGCAAGGATTTCACCAGTAGGTTTGCGGGTGAACTTGTAAGCACCGTGGCTAGTACCAATGGCAACTGCTAGAGCATCTACTTGGGTACGCTCAACAAATTCAACAGCTTCATCAGGGTCAGTTAACAGTTGATCATGAGACAGTTTACCTTCTGCACCATGACCATCTTCCTTTTCACCCATACCAGTTTCTAGAGAACCCAAGCAACCTAGTTCTCCTTCAACACTGGCGCCAACAGCGTGAGCAACCTTCACCACTTCAGCGGTGACATTGACGTTATACTCAAAGCTAGCTGGAGTCTTGGCATCTGCCTCCAAGGAGCCATCCATCATAACGCTGGTGAACCCGTTGCGAATTGCAGAGTAGCAGGTAGATGGAGCATTACCATGATCTTGGTGCATAGCAATGGGGAGATGAGGATAGGTTTCCACTGCTGCGGTAATTAGATGGCGCAGGAAATTTTCCCCTGCATAACTACGAGCACCACGAGAAGCCTGCAAAATCACTGGACTATCTGCTTCCTCAGCAGCCTGCATAATTGCCAGGATTTGCTCCATATTATTAACGTTATAAGCTGGAATGCCGTAGCCGTTTTCAGCTGCATGATCGAGCAGCAGCCGCATAGGTACGAGCGCCATAGATAGTCCTCCTAAATTTTCGGTTGTTGTCGGTTAGTTGTTTTTTAAGACAAACTTAATTCTTCTTACAATAATCTTAAGATATTTTACCAAATTTTAAGCAATTATCTCTAAAGATTCTAGAATGAACTTTCCTTATAAGCTTGATAACGCTCATCTATGACTTTGGGGATGTAGTGCCGTGACACACCTAAAACTGTAGGTTGGGTGGAACGAAGTGAAACCCAACAGAATATGTTCCAGCCTTGGGTTACGCTACCGCTTCACCCAGCAAGACGCTGGCAGTACATTCTTAAATTCTAAATTCTAACTTGCTCTTCAATATGGGTCGCCTGGGATTCGAACCCAGGACCAATCGGTTAAAAGCCGAGTGCTCTACCACTGAGCTAGCGACCCGTAAATAGTGAGTTTTCAAACACACTGTTTTCTATAATAGCGCAAATCCAGAAAAATGTACCAAGAAAATCACAAAAGTTTTACCTTCAGGCTGAATAATGCTTCAACACTCTCCCCAGGATGTAATTGAGTAAGGCTCTCTCCCGTGTTGAGGGCATTGCGCGGAGCACTCCAGGGTTCGACGCAATGAAAATCTTTACCCTTAACTGTCCAAAACACTAGAGTGGAGTAGATGTCGCTATAACTGAGGGTCACTTCTAACTGACTTTCTGTATCGGTAAAGCTAGCAGAACGAGCCTGCAGTTGCCTAAAAGCAACATCAATTTCATCCTGCTCCAGATCAAAGGTACTAGAGAAGGGATACACTACACCGTCACGATCCTGGTACTCAGATGCTGGGATTTCAAATTGCAGTTGGGTTTTATCTCCTGTCCTAAAGTAGGGATGAAAACCTACAGAAAAGGGCATCGGCTCTGAGGAATGATTAGTGTAGCGCTGCTGAATGTCTAAGGTATCTCCCTGAAGCTGATAGGTAAAGGCAAGTTCAAAGTCAAAAGGGTAAACAGCACGAGTCTGATCGTTACTGTTAAGAGCTAAGGTGAGGTTAAGGAGTCCATCGGTTCCCTGTTCTTTCACATACCAAGGCAAATTACGGGCAAAGCCGTGTTGCTTGAGAGTGTACTGCTGTCCTTTATAAATGTAGGTATTATCAGGTAAATTACCACAGATAGGGAAAAGGATAGGTATACCACCCCGAACACTCAAGTTAGGGTCAGTAAAGCGTTCGGTGTCCAGGTAAAAAATCTCTTTACCTTGGTAACTCCAGTTAGTGATGATGCCACCGCGTTCAGGGACGACTACTAGTTGAGACTGAGCTTCCTCGTCTGTGAGAGTATAGGTTTCGTACTGCTGTGATGAGCATGCGATCGCCAATCTTGACCTCCTTTCCCTTAAAAAAGCTACTGCAAACCGACAATCTACAACATTTTAACAAGTCTTACTTAGAAAACCTCTACTCTACAGTTTAGGCTCAATGCCATGTCTACACCATATATATGGATTGTATTGCCAAAATTACGCTACATATAGCGTGATTTTTGAGTTAGTCTAAACTCCACTCTACTGCAACAAGCAGATCAGGCAAAGAGTATGTCACAATATCAATGTCTGAAACTTCAGACATCTACATGTAACTGCTCAACCAGGATTAGTGACCTGGACAAAACTACGATAGTCGCAATGGCGAAGTTCATTTGTGCCGTCGAAGAGCATTGGCTTACTGTCGATGTTAATCTACCAGCAATATTCCCTTTGCTCCCAGGGCAAATTGCTCTTCAACATTGCCTTGAACAGAATTTTCCTGACTACTTAGACACTTTATATGAGTATGTCGAAGGTTGCTTTCGCTGATTTAAAGTACTGTGAAATCATATTCCCCTATGACCACCAAAGGCAAACTAAGCTTTATAAGCATTCCAAGGCAAATATTATGGACACATTTTACCTTTGAAGAGGGATAACCAGAGCAAGTTAACCCCTAGACCAACTTCAGCATTAGGCTTGATTCCTAGCTAAGGAATTGTTTTCTTGATAATTACTCAAAGATTTATTTTTTTAGGAGAAACTAAATATGCTACACCGCAAGATTTATCAACTTTGTTGTGATGGTCGTGAAGTCAATATCTTCTTGCGGGACCAGCAACGTTGGATTGATCGTGCCCGCATTATCGACATTGAAGGAGATTTAGTTACAATCCGTTACGAAACTGATGAAGAAGATGAAGTCAGTGCTTGGGAAGAAATGGTTCGCCTAGAAAGTGTTGGTTCTGTCACACAGAAGCTAGCTTCTGTAGTCAGGGGTCAACTTGAGCCATTAGTATCTGAGGATTGCCCTGAAGCTGAGCAAATTCCCCCACATTCTCAAGATTCTAATCCAGACTAGTGGGAGACAATGCTAAATCTGTAGGTTGGGTAGAGCGTTAGCGACACCCAACAAACCCCGACATCGTTGGGTCCTGTCCTCAATCCAACCTACAAAATACCCACAGTTTTAGAATAGATGCTCTACTAGTACCGCTGCGCGGAATTAAGAATTAAGAATTAAGAATTAAGAATACTTATAGAGTAAGGATTCTATAGTTCTCTTTTGTTTCCCTATCTCCCCATCTCCCTACCCTTTTTTTCGCTCACCCGGTGAAAGTTCATGGGAGTTTGACTTGTACCCACCCTGCTAACTTCTTTAAAGAGAATGAGCCCATGATAGTTGCTAAAGCAAATACTATTGTGCAATTGCCAGCCAATCCAGTGACAAAAGAAAACTTTCGGCAGTATGGTCAAGTAATTTTTGCCTCTGAAAACGAAAAACCCTATGATTTTGAGGATGCTCAATTAAATCTCGAGAATGGTACTCCTCGGTTCTACATCATGCGACTCCAAAAAAAAGGTCGTAAGTTTGAGAGCATCACTCGCCATAGCCAATGCACTCAATGTTTAGGTTCCCTAGAAGGTAAAGACTGGTTCATGGCAGTTGCTCCCCCTAATGAGGCTGAGGAACCAGTATTAGAAGCAATCTCAGCTTTTCAGATTCCGGGAAATTGCTTCATTAAATTAGAAGTGGGAACTTGGCATGCTGGTCCTTATTTTGACCATGATTTTGTAGATTTTTATAACCTGGAACTGAGTGATACCAATGTGGTTGACCATTTCACCCACAATTTTCTCAAAAGTCATCAGTTGGGGTTTGAAATTACTGAAGAGAAGGCAGAGGGCAGAGGGCAGAAGGCAGAAAGTTCTCACGCTTAATGATAGCAATTTTAATTGCTCCAATCCAAATTATGGACAAAAGAGGGTATCACGGGTGTTGCGTCCAGTTATAGGATTAGTACCACTAGCGACTTCGCAGAGCTTGTCTTCCCAATTGGGACTGAGGATAACATCGGTAAAATCTGCTCCCTCAATAATCGCACCATCAAATCTGGTGTTAGCAGCAAATGCTCCCTCAAGGATCGCATTTTTTAAGTTAGCCCTGGTTAAACGGGCTGAACCTAAGGTAGCGTTAGTAAGATTAGCTCCCTCAAAATTAGCATCTTCCAGATTCGCGGAAAATAACTTCACATCTCGTAAGTCTGCGTTACTGAAGTTGGCATTACGGAGATTTGCTCTGATAAATTGATCATCAGTTAGCACCTGACCTGAGAAATCTTCACCAGCTAAGTTTCTGCTACTGTAATCTAGAGCCAGTGCAGGGAAGGCAAAGCTTGTGACAAGCCAAGCGCTGATGACGAACAAAAGAGATAAACTCCATAAAATAGCTGGAATACCGAAGGGTTGCCGACTAGTCATATTGTTCTCAACTACTGAAAAACTATATTTAGGTGATGAGTTTTTTGCCTAATTTTTTACCTATTTAAATACTACCAGCAAGCAATACCGATGAGCTCTAACCACTACTCCTCGCCTACCCATAACCAGAAGTTTGAAGTTGGAAAATTAGGAGAACAGCTAGTAGCTCAATGGTTACAGGCACAAGATTGGGGAATTTTACACCATCGTTGGCGTTGTCGCTGGGGAGAGATCGACTTAATTGCTCAACAAGGAGCAGGAGAAATTAAACAGCTAAATACTCCCGAATTTTCAGAGGAAGTCCCAAACCCTTGTCTAAAAACGGGAGACAAGCAAATTTTTGTTAATTCATCTCCCCGATATCCCCCTTCTGTGTTTTCCTTGCCTTCATTGGCATTTGTCGAAGTGAAAACTCGCAGTTGGCGAAATTGGGATGCTAATGGTTTGCTGGCAATTACACCATCAAAGCAAGCTAAGCTCTGGCGAGCAGCTGAGCTATTTTTGTCTCAAAACCCAGAAATGGGAGATTTTTATTGCCGGTTTGATGTTGCTCTCGTCAGCTACCAGCGTCTGTCCCCAATTTCAAAATCTGCTGCGGTTCTCAACGCTCTACAGGCTCGATCAATACAGCTGGGTAAACCAATATTAGTTGCAGACTACAAACTGATTTTGCGTGACTATATCCCCTGTGCTTTTGATTGATAATAACCTCGTTTAAGTCGAGAAGTCCGACTTCAGGATACTGCTGGCGAATGGGGGGTATGACCCCCCATAACAAATGCCGTACACAACCTTGAAGATACTTTTGAGTAGAGTAATCGAAATCTTCAAGGTATGACACTGCATCCACAAGAACACTGGGA
>JAAHGL010000170.1 GCA_010692635.1 Symploca sp. SIO2C1
TGGTGAAACTTTTTCTTCACGCAAGAGGGAGCCAACAACCCATGATCCAGATTATCGCTTGTCTCTCTCATTTCTAGGAACCCTTACGGTTGATAACTTTTCTCTACTCTTCCTGCTCCTTTGAGAATTCGGTAGTAGGACTTTGCAATTTCATCTCCTTCATCTGAAAGTCGGTCTATAGCAATACCATTACGACCAGTGTCTGTACCAGAACTATGGATATAATAACCATCTCCCAGATATAAACCCACATGATGTACTTTCTGGTTAGTGGCGAAGAAAATCAAATCACCGGGTAGAGCTGAATCCATCTCAATGGTTGTAGTAAAACTGTCTTGCATATAGGAATTCCTAGGTAACCAAATTCCTGAGGCTACAAAAGCTGCTTGCATCAGTCCTGAACAATCATAGTTGGGAGCAACAGTACCTCCCCAAACGTAGTGGTTCGGCTCTTGCATTGCGGCTTTAGTAAAGGCAATCACTGCCGGGAGTCGTTCTTGGATTTGGGTAGTTGAGACGGTAATTGGCTGATACCTAGTTACTGCATATTCTAGTTCTGCCAAATCCTCCACAGGCAACCAACCACAATAGCTATCTTCAGATAATCGCACCTCTAAAAACTTATCTACTGGTGTTTTTGAAAGAAACTGCAAGTGACGTCCTACTGCTGCTTGAGTCCCCAAATTTTGATAACTGGGAGAATCATAGATGTTCAGATTGACTTGACAGCAGTACTCATCTTGTCTTGCTTCAGCCTGCTCGAAGTTTGCTTGTAGCTGTTCTAGAGAAATCATCAGATTGTTTTTTACTTGAGTCAGTCATTCTGTTTGGGAAGCATAGTCCGTAAGAGCAAATGAAGCAATAGTAGAGTGAAGAATTTTAAGAGATGCTTTGCTTTACGGGGCCCAATACTGCTCGGATCAAGCTCTAATCACTCTCCCCCAGCTTTTACTTAGGGCTTGCTGTATAACTGAGATCTTGCACCAAGCCCCAAAAATCGAAAAAACCGGATTTTGAGAAGCTGAAACCCTATTGAATTCGTTGTAATTTTGCTCAAAATCCGGTTTTCAACATCAGGTGCAAGATCTCAGTATAAGTGTGGAAGCTATGCTAAACAAAGCTTTCAAGCATTTTGCAAGCGAAATAAGTGCAAGTAAATTATACCTTTTGGCTCAAAAAGCTTGCACAATTGAAAAAATCTGGGAGCTAATCGAGAGGTAATTCACTCATTACTCATCACTCATTACTCATTACTCATTACTCATTACTTCAAAACCCGAATCAATCGACTTATTCAGCAAGCCCTAATTAACCACAGAGGCACAGAGGACACAAAGGAAGAAAAGAAGAGGATGGGCAATTTTAGCAGCAATTAGGGCCAGATGGAAAAATCTTGACTAAATGTAGAGAGGGTTAATAGCTGAATTGTTGCATCATTACGAACAAATTCTTGATGAGCTACGGTGTTGTAACCCCAATCTGCTAAGTAAAGTTTGACGTCTTGGAGATCAGGTTGCTGTTGTACTGATTGTAGGGTTTTTAACCGATCTTCAACAAACCAAAGACTCACTGTTTCTTTGGAGTAATTCTCTTTTATTTGTCGTAGAGTTTGGTGTTTAGGACGTTTGCACTCTTTGCCGATAATCCTCTCTTCCGGCAACTGAATTCCTTGTTGCTGCAATAGCTGCTTGACAAAGCGCCCTTCTTTAGTAGTTACAATAAATAATTCTGTTGCATTCTCTGACAGTGTCCGGCGCACCCGCTCTATTACACCAGGATAAAAGCGATGCAAACTCAACCAGTTATCTAAGTCGGAGTTAATCCACTCATCTCGAACAGTATCCAGTTTCTTGCCTGTATCTGCTGGATCTAATTGCTCTGATTCTACAATTTCCTTGGCAACTGCTGACCAATTTTGAACCATTTTTGCTTCTAGGACTCCCAGTATCAAAGCTCGAACCAGTACTGGCATTTCCCAGCCAATTTCGATTACAGGTCTTAAGCGATAGAATTGGGGTGCTAAATCCTCTGGGGGTTCTTGGCTGTCGGGGTTCCATATTTGGCAGTAGGTGCGCCAGGAAGTCTGAAAATACTCCAGTAGTCCATCACAGAGAACACCATCAAAATCTAGGGCGAGAATCTTGGGTATCATTATTTATTATTTATTATGAAGAAAATAAAAAGAAAATATTTTCCTTAATTTCAATCCTCTTCTTGCAAGGAGAGATAATTATCCATTATCCATTATCCATTGTTCATTATCAATTGTTCATTATCAATTGTTGAACACCTCACTACCTCTGTACCAGAGTCACTATAACTTTGACTTCATATTCAGCTTCAAAGACACTCTTTTTGTAATCTAAATTCCACAGCTCTAAGGCACAATCGTCATTTGGCACAGCGGGCATTAATTTCAGTTGGAGTTCTTTTTGAGCTGGATAATACTCACAACGCACCTGGGAAATTGCACCAATTTGCCTGCGATCAAGGGCAACTGCCAAGCGTAAAATAGCACTAAGTTGATCAACCAACTGGCGATGAGTCTTACTGGGTAGATTGTTGTAGTTTTCGTGCTTTCTTTTGGGAATACTTTTACGATGATAGCGAGCAAGATTGGCAATCACCTCAATGCCAGCTTCTGTAAAGCCTAATAGCTCAGCATAACGAATTAAATAATACGAATGCTTGTGATGGGCAGAATGACTGATATATAAACCGCAGTTGTGTAAAATGGCAGCTGCCCAAAGGAGCTCTCGCTCTTCTGCATCCCAGTGGTGAAGTTGTCCTTTCGTTTGGTTAAATATCGTCAGGGCAAAGTTAGCAACCCGCTCACCATATTCCAAATTTACCTGATACTTCTGAGCAACTTTCAGCACACTTCGCTGACGTACCTGGCTCTGGTAAATTAGTCTGTCTTCAATTAAGCCACGAGAGAGCATCCAATCTACAATGACTCCTTCCCGCAATGCTCTCTCACCGATGACTAAAGACTCAACACCCAGCATAGTCATTGCATCTAATAAAATTATTGCCCCAGCAACAATAATTTCTGAGCGCTTGTCTGACATTCCAGGAATTGCTGCCCGCTCGGCATAATTTAGTGATGCCAAGTGCTTAACTATTTCTTTGAGTTCTTTACGATTTAACTCGTAGCCAGTAAGGGGATTGGGTACTGAGCCCTGGGTGTTTCTAGCATGAATTATTGCTAGGGTTTCAATCGTACCAGAAGTTCCCACTAAGCGAGGCTGTTCACCAGCTTCTAGATTAGCTCGAATCTCATCAACTGGTCGCTCCAGCATCCCTCTGACATAAGCTTGTAAATATTGAAACTCACGATCGCTGATAGGGTCAGTCGTGATAAACTCAGCAGTAAGGCGCACTGCTCCCACCTTGGTACTGCTAAGGGTACGGGGTTTTTGACCATCTCCTAAAATTAATTCTGTGGAACCGCCGCCAATATCAATAATGATGTGGGGTTGGCTATTAAATTCCATCCCCGACAACACACCTAGGTAAATTTGCCTTGCTTCTTCTGGTCCTGAAATGAGGTTGACAAATAAACCCAATTCTGTATTGACTTGCTTTAAAAAAGCTCGCCCATTAGGAGCCTCTCTTACAGCACTGGTGGCTACAGCCACAATTTGCTCAGCATTGAAGCTTTGTGCCAGTTGTTGACAACGCCGCAAAGTTGCGATCGCGCGTTCTATTGCTTCTGGGGTTAAATTACCTGTCTTGGGGTCACGATCTCCTAGTCGTACTGTATCCTTTTCTGTAGCAATAATGGTAAATGCTGGTAGAGCTGGGTTAATCCGCGCCACCACCATATGAATAGAGTTGGTTCCAATATCAATAGCAGCAAGAATGGGCTCTTGCTCCTCAGAGGCACTAGCAATACTCAAGGAACTCTCTTGTGTAAGTGAATTGACCATAATTTAAGTTTATTTAGGGTCATAATGCCAACCCAAACCCTATCAATAAAGATATCTTAAATAGGGACTATGTCCTAACCCAAGTTGCTAGTTATGAGTTGAATTAAACCAATTTTTCTATGCTGACTCAGGAACAACCTCAACCAGAATCCTACTGGCTAACTATACTTCGATTGTTACGTTGGGATAAGCCAGCAGGACGCTTAATTTTGATGATTCCAGCTCTGTGGGCAGTATTTTTAGCTGCAGCGGGTGAGCCACCGATACCTTTAGTAGGAGTAATTATCCTCGGTACTTTGGCAACAAGTGCTGCTGGTTGTG
This sequence comes from Symploca sp. SIO2C1, assembly GCA_010692635.1. Taxonomy (GTDB): domain Bacteria; phylum Cyanobacteriota; class Cyanobacteriia; order Cyanobacteriales; family Coleofasciculaceae; genus Caldora. The sequence goes on from JAAHGL010000170.1 coordinate 4,254, forward strand.
TGATTAATGACCTCTGGGATCGTAATATTGATCCTCAAGTGGAAAGAACTCGCGATCGCCCTCTTGCTTCCCGTTCTCTTTCTATCCAAGTTGGCATAGTTGTTGCCTTTGTTGCTATGAGTTGCGCCGGGGTACTCGCCCTTTATCTCAATCCTTTCACCTTCTGGCTATGCGTCGCCGCCATACCGCTAATTGTTTTCTACCCTTCAGCCAAAAGGGTTTTTCCTGTACCTCAGTTAGTACTTTCCCTAGCTTGGGGTTTTGCCGTACTGATTAGTTGGAGTGCGGTAACTACTAATTTGGAAGATAGTACCTGGCTACTCTGGGGAGCAACGGTACTTTGGACATTGGGCTTTGATACAGTCTATGCTATGTCAGACCGCGAAGATGACCGGAAGATTGGAGTAAAATCCAGTGCCCTGTTTTTCGGCGATTATGCCCCCTCAGCAGTAGGAATTTTCTTCGCTGGTACCGCCGCTTGCCTAGCTAGACTCGGTATAATGATGGAGTTACAGCTTAGTTTTGGGATTGCTTTGGGCATTGCTAGCGCAATGTGGGTTTGGCAGTATACCCGACTACGTCAACCAGATATCCCTAAACCAGTTTATGGTGAAATTTTCCGCCAGAATGTCGGGATTGGCTTTGTTTTACTAGCTGGCATGATTGCTGGATCTATTTTTTAAGGAAGATGAAAGGCAACTCAGATCCCCGACTTCTTTGTTGTGTGAAAGTGATTAACTAGACAAACCTAAATGAGAAGTCGGGGATATAACGGCAATCATTCCGTCATTACAGTAGGCGATCGCTTTCAAAACACGCCCTTTGTATCCCTCTTAACCTCAGTTTCTTCTTCAGAACCAGAGTCTTGTTGGTTTGACTGCTGATTAGTTGTTTCTTCAGAACCAGAGTCTTGTTGGTTTAACTGCTGACTAGTTATTTCTTCAGAATCAGAGTCTGGTTGGTTTGACTGCTGATTAGTTGTTTCTTCAGAACCAGAGTCTGGTTGGTTTGACTGCTGACAAAAATCTTCGTCGTACTTAAATTCGACGTTGGCAAGGTAGCGCTTGGTTTCACCAGTTTGATTGTCAAAATTGAGGGACTCAATATCCTGTTGTGCCTGCTCATCAAAAGCAGAGTTACCAGTACCCTCAATGATTTGCTGCTCAATAGCGTTACCATCAGGATCAACTAAAACGTCCACTACACTAGTTCCTTGTAGCTGATCATTGCAGGCAGCTTTTGGATAGTTACCTGCTATCTGTGCAGCTGTAGTGATATTTTCGTCTGGTTCAGGAACTTTAGTGATATTTTCGTCTGGTTCAGGAACTTTAGTGATATTTTCGTCTGGTTCAGGAACTTTAGTGATATTTTCCTCTGGTGGGGAATCTAGAAGGGGAGCATCGGAAGATATACCCTCTATCGACTCCTGGAGCCTTTTATAGAAATTAGGAGATTCCACCACCCTATATTCATATGATTTGGGATCTATAAACGGAGTTATGGAGGGTGTAAGCTCTTCCGGAGTTTTGGAACGAGCTATGGGGGGTGTAAGCTCTCCAGGTCTGTTGAAGGGAGTTATGGGGGGTATAGGCTCTCCAGGTCTGTTGAAGGGAGTTATGGGGGGTATAGGCTCTCCAGGTCTGTTGAAGGGAGCTATGCGTCGTGTAAGCTCTCCGGGCCTGTTGAAGGGAGCTATGCGTGGTGTAAGCTCTCCGGGCCTGTTGAAGGGAGCTATGCGGGATGTAAGCTCTCCGGGGGTCTGAGCACGCTGCTGGGGACGCTGCTGGGCACTCTCTTTCTCTATATCATCAACCAGTTTCTGGGGATCAGCCGGTTTCACTGCTCCCACTCCTATTTTCTTTCCGCGGAGTATTTGATAATTTTTACTCGACTTAAAATCTTGTGCGGTAGTCCCCCTTTTGCCCTTAGTTCTCCCTCTTAATGATGGCAAGCCGGAGTTCCTCGCAACTCTCTCACGGCGAGGTGTCAGCAACTTAGCAAGATCATTGTCCTTAGCCGGATTCTTCGAGACAGTGGAAGGAGGCTGTGCTGGTGGAAGTAATAGTGGCTCTGGCGGCTTTGGGGGAGGCGGGAGGCGGCTCGCCATTTCTGGTGTTAACCCAACTAGTTCGACTTCTCGTAACTGCTTTGGTTGTTCACGGGAAAAAACAGGCCAATAAGGTAAGGTTATTGCCACTAGCCCATGGACAACTACAGAAGCCATTACAGCAATACCAGTCTGTTGACCTAGTTTATCAGGGAAGCTTTTAAGAAAGGAAGAGTAGGACATAGCAGTTATAGTTTAAGAGCTGCACTGATTGAATGAACCACAGAGGCACAGAGTACACAAAGAAAGAAGTAATTGAATTAAACCAGTTTAACGAATAGATTGGGTAACCTTCACAATTAGTAAAGAGAAGTAGGGTAATTTTAGGGTGGGGCGATCGCGTAAATCAGCATAAATTACTTGCTCTGGTAGGGTGGCTCGCTCTACAACAACAGTATTCTTCAACAATTGACGCCGCTGAAGTACTTTCCAGATTTGGGGGTAGACTGAACTTACTTTCATTAAGACTACGACGTCTGCCCAATCTAAAATTGTTTCCAGTTCTTCTACATTATAGAGAGCAGGTAGTACAACAAGGCGATCGGAGCGCACGGTTAAAGGTTCCCCAAGAACCGATGCGGTAGCGAGGGGAGAACAGACTCCTGGTATCCTCTGTACAAGACTTTCCGGATGGAGCTGTTGCAAAATTTCGGCTAAATAAGTAAAGGTGCTGTAGAAACTGATATCCCCTTCACAGACAAAAGCCACATCTTGACCTAATTGTAGATATTGCCAGACCTGCTCTGCCGCTTTTTGCCATGCTTGAGTCAGGGTAACCTGATCCTGCACATAAGGAAAATTTAACGGCAGTTGTACCTGATACTTATTGAGCCATTGCTCGACAATTGACTGAGCAATCCCTGGTTTACTGTGGATACCAGCAGGAAAAGCTACCACTGGTGCTTCTTTGAGGATACGCAGTCCTTTGAGGGTAATTAATTCGGGATCACCTGGTCCTACACTAATACCGTAAAGTGTTCCTAGTTGCACTATTATCTAAAATCTAGAGTTCCAAATTACTAATGTCACTACCAACTGTGATCTTACCGGGTTATTTTGCTAGTGCCCGCGAATACAGTTCTTTAGAAGAATCTTTACAACAATTAGGATTTCCTACTGTCACTGTGCCATTGCGACAACGGGATTGGTTGCCTACTCTCGGTGGTCGTTCGATGGTGCCGATACTAAGGAAAATCAACCAAACAGTAAAACAGCAGCTGGAGAAATACAATACCACTAAAGTTAACTTGATCGGTCATTCTGCGGGTGGCTGGATTGCTCGGATTTATCTGGGAGAAAAACCCTATACCATTCATGGAGACGTCCTAGATTCAGCTGTCGGTTTGTGGAATGCTCGTCTCCATATCGCTACTTTGATCACTCTGGGTACACCCCATGTAACTCAAGAGCGTTGGACAAAGCGCAATCTAGATTTTGTTAATCTCAATTATCCTGGGGCTTTTTACCAGGATGTTCCCTATGTGTGTGTTGCCGGGAAAGCAATCTACGGCAAGCGTCGCCTAGGAAGCTGGTTAGCTTACAGCAGTTATGAACTGACTTGTGGACAGGGAAACTGTTGGGGAGATGGTATCACTCCGATTTCAGCGGCTCATTTAGACGGTGCAACTAATCTCACTTTGGAAGAGGTATTGCATTCACCAAGAAGGAAGGAACTGTGGTATGGCTCACCAGAGATCATGGAAAATTGGGTTCAATATTTAAATTAACCCACCTTGGTAAAACCATAATGACCAATAACTAACCTACTTAACTAGGGCTTGCTGAATAAGTCGTAATTTTCTGGTTTTGAAGTAATAAGTAATAAGTAATAAGTAATAAGTAAAGAGTGTACTATCGATTGCTGCGCAACTATTTGAGGCAATTAATTCAAGTGAAAGTAGCTCTTAAAAATCTGCTTACTTTTAGCTCATATTCGGAATTTAAGCGGGTGTTTCCCTACGATGGTGCAAGGAAATTGTATCGATGGGCTCAAAAACCTTGGACTTTTTGGGGCAAAGAAATGATTGAAAGCCTCCTCTGGCATCGCTTCCACACTTATGCAGCAAACCCTAACTAGAAGCAGGCGGTTGCAAAACTTCCTTGTTAGATGGCTTAAGAATTTCCTCGACAGCTGCCTCTGAAACAGGAGCGGAAATGGGAATTTCTTCAACTTCTTGTAACTTCTCCACCGCCAATCTAGATGAAGAATTGCCACCAGATAAGCGCTTCAATAGTTTTGGTCTAGGATCATGGAGCAGGTAAATAATTTGATCTCCGGTTTGCCACTTTTCCGTCGCACCCGCTACTTGAAAATTACCGTTCCGTTCCCAGAGTAAAGGCATCAGTTCGCCAGCGCGAATCAAAGCTTGTAAATGAGCTCTCTGAAACTCAACTCCTGGCTCTCTTAATGTCGTTGAACCGAGCTTTACTTGTCCATCACTAAGGTACTGATTCCATGCTTTAATGGAGACTTGGGCAACAAAAGCTTGAGTGACTTTTGTTTTTTTAGTCGAATTGCTAACTTCGCGATCGCGAGGAAAAACTGCTAGCACTCGAGGTGGTTCAAATTCCTCAGCAGCGTGTTGAGCTAATACGACATTGACTTCACCATTATGAGTCATTGCCAAGAATGTTCCTATCGACTCGAGCCCTGCTTCTTCGAGAACATCAACATCCAAACCACTGCTTTGGAAAACTCGTAGATTTTCTTCTTCTGCTTTTTGGCAGGCTTCTGGATCCGTATCAATGAGTACAACAGACTCTCCCCGTTCTTGGAACAGACGGGCAATCAAGCGGCTCAGAGGATTACAGCCAATAATCACTGCACCTGTCGCTTCTTTCTCTGGGTTAAGCTGCAGCCATTTGGCTACCCAGCGAGCTGTTAGCCCTTGCAAAAAGACTGTCAGCATAATGGTAAGGAAAACTAGGGCTTTGATGGAATCGCCACCATTAATTCCCCGCTCTGTCAAGATAATCGCAAATAGGGAAGCAACTGAGGCACTAACAATACCTTTGGGACAAATCCAAGATAAAAATACTTTCTGTTGCCATTGAAGATCACTGTTCCAGGTACACAAAGTGACACTAATAGGGCGTACGACAAACATCAGTACGAAGACGGTAAACAAGCTACCCCAACCTAAGGCAAAAATACTGGCAATTGATAGATCTGCTGACAAAAGAATGAAAAGCACGGAAACACCAAGAACTGTTAATTGCCCTTTAAATCTTCGCAATAAACGTTCTTCTGGAAGTTCAGAAGCCCCTAGGACAATTCCAGCAAGTACAGTTGCCATTAATCCTGACTCTGAACGAATCATTTGCGCTAATCCAAATAAGCCCCACATCCCCGCCAGAACAACTAGGCCTTTGAGGTTGTCTGAGATAAAGTCAGCCCTTTTGAGAAACAAGCTCAACAACCAGCCGCCAGCACCACCGATGAGAGCACCAATACCCAGGCGCAGACTCAAACCAATAAATGCTTCTAGAGGACCAGCATCACTGTTGACAATCGTGTCTAGTACAACAACCGCAAGAATAGCCCCTACTGGATCAATTAATACCCCTTCCCCTTCTAGGATCGTTGCTACCCGCCGATCCACTCTAACTTGTTTGAGCAAAGGACCAATAACAGTTGGACCGGTAACAACTACTAGAGATGCATAGAGAAAAGCTATAGTCCAGGGAAATTCAGCCAGCCAGTGAGCTGCCATTCCTCCCCCTACCAGGGTAAGCAGCGTCCCCAGAGTAACCAGGTTTCTGAGACTACCGGACACTTTGCCCAAGGCTCGCAGCTCAAGGTTGAGCCCTCCCTCAAATAGAATAACTGCCACAGCAAGAGCAACAATTACTTCTAGACCGACTCCCAGTCCCTGCGGGTGCAACAAACCAAAGCCGTCTGGTCCTAGTAAAACGCCAAACATTAGTAGAAAGACTATACTAGGGACTTTGAAGTATTCTGCTATTACCTGGGCACTAATCCCAGCGAAGATGGCAATAACCATCTGTAGGGTTAGTTCAAATGATCCTTCCATATGCGTAAGTATCGCAAGCGATCAACTCAGGTCTCAATGTTTCATTTTCTACGTTGACAAGCATTAGTTGGTTTGGCAATAACTTCAGAGTAGGCAGAGTGGGTATATCTTGGAAATTGCCTTCAGTTGATTGACCACTTTTGCTCCTTCGCCTGTATCCAGAACAACGTTTACCAGAAATTTGGAATCCAGGAAAATCTTGCTCTGTTCTTCGGGCTCAAGAACGCCATCAATCCAGGCAAAACCCACAAGCACAAGTGATTGACTTGATAAACTGGTGATAGTTGAGCTTTTTATGGTTGTCACTTTGGCAAATTTGATGTTTTTTTTGAAAAGAAAAGTTAAATTATGATTCATTGCGGCTATCTTAGCACCTAGCTTGGACGAAGGCAGTGTTCTCACTCCGGCTTAGCTTCCCAATTCTTGCCTCAGGCAACAGTTGATGGTACTAAACCTAGTACAGGTAATCTATAGTGCTTGAGGTTACCAGAGTGCATTAGCTTAGTATTAGCCAGTCGCGATCGCTGTCATAATTGCCAATCTCACCTTAGTCGTGAGAGTTTTTGGTTACATAATTAAAAAGAGTTGCCTTATGAAATGCCTATTATTACTGCGGGTAAATTTACAGAGAGCACCAAGTCGGATTGTCAATAAAGACAGAGACTGGCAACGAGCAGCAATCTGAATTGTTGGTTAAAGATGAATCATCAAACTTTTACTTGGGATCGCTCAGGAAACAAAATACGCCAAACTGAACGCTGGCTTGAGGGATTATGGATTTTAGTCCTACTTCTAGCAGCACTACTGCTATTGTTAATCAATCTGGATAGTTTGCCACTACAAAATGGGGGAGAAAAAGTAGCTACCCAGATTGCGGAGGAAATCTCACGGACACCAGTAGAATCTTGGCAGTGGTTTTACCCAACCATCAATGGGAAACCGGCTCTACTTCAACCTCCTCTACGATCTTGGCTAATTGCTTCTGTTTATCATATTAGTGGCAACACCCTCTGGACACTACGCTTGCCTGGAGCAGTGCTAACTGCCTTTTCTGTGCCGCTACTGTATGGGATTGGTCGAGAAATTTTCCCATCCCGTCAGACAGCGATTTTCTCTAGCTTGATTTATTTAACTTTATTACCTGTTATCCATCATGGACGTTTGGCACTAGTAGATGGAACAGCACTATGTTTTATTGTTCTGACAATGTGGTGTGTGCTGCGATCGCGTCGTGACTTGCGTTGGTCTTTTACTATAGGGATTGGCTTATGTCTAATTTGCCTAACTAAAGGTTTACTACTAGGACTTTTACTCTTGACAATTGCCCTCTTATTTGTCAAGTGGGATACTCCAAGACTACTAGCCTCTGTTTATTGGTGGAGTGGCTTGCTCCTTGGTATTGCCCCAACAACTGCTTGGTATGTTGTTGTCTTGCTACAACCAGGTCTACCTCTTCAAGATATATTTAACCAATCTCAAGAGCTACTCTGGGCATCATTTGATACAAGTCACATGGTTTTTTCCTGGTACTACCTGATGGAAATCCTTGCAGTACCCTGGATACTTTTCTGGCCTTACGGGTTGCAGTTGGCTTGGCATAATCGCAATTGGGGATGGGCAAAACTAGTGCTGGTTTGGGCTGGCTTCTATTTAGGTGCAATTGCTGTGATGGGGACCAAACAACCGGTCGATTTTGTACCGATCTACCCAGCCTTAGCTCTTGCTGGAGGAGCAGTACTTACTGAAGTTTGTAATTGGCCTAGCCATAAAAATTTCCCCCGTTTTTGGAGCATTGGTCTAAGTGTGATGGCTATAGTAGCAAGTCTTATTAGCGTTTACTTGACGCGCTTAGAAGCTGTTAATTGGTCATTAGCATTGATTTGTGCTTCAGTCGCTTTAACAATGACAATCGGGGCAGTTTTGGTAGCTCGAAGGGACTCACAATTTATTGTCATTCTGTTTTGGGGCAGTTATATCTCACTGTTGCTTTTTGTTACTTCTCCTTATTGGTTTTAAAATATCTATCTCGTTAAACTGCTACTTATTTGCAAGAAATGCTCTAATGTTTAAGTTTTCACAGTATTTTTTGCACCTTTGTTAATAAAGATTGGGCAAATCCCCTAGATAGCTATTTAAGAGGTGTTTTGCCCAAACGGGTGTCTCCCGAAGGCTCATTATAGTTTAGCGGCTAGTTTGTTTCCCTAGCCGTTAGGGTAGCGAACCCTGTTCAAGAGATATAGCCATCTATAGCTCTATGATGAGCTTAATGTCATTGCTTCAGGATGCCTCAGCAAGTTCCTCACTGTCGTCAATTTGTTTGAGATGAATATGCTTGCGTCCTAGGCTGATTTCAAATTCTTCCCCTGGTTCTAAGTTCATCTGTTTAGTATAGGCAGAACCAATCAGCAAATTACCGTTCGACTGGACAGAGATACGAAAACTGGCACTACGTCCTCCACGTCCATTACCATTGGCTTTGCTATCTAACTCAATCCCCTCGGCATCAATCAGGGCATTGAGGAACTTCATCATATTGACTCGCTCTACTCCGTTTTTGGTCACGGTGTAGTAGCCACATTCTCTAGCTTTTTCTTCTTTGGTGAGATTACCTAGTTCTTTGACTTTTAGAACCAATTCCTCACCCACTAAGGGTTCTGGTTTTTTCTTTTTAGCCATCAGTTTTAATCTAAAAACTAACGAGTTAAGTGGTATTCAGGGTTTTCGGTGTACTGATAGTCAACTAAGACAACAAAATCTTAGGCTTATATCAGTACATATGATTATATTACACAAAAATGGTTAATTCCATTCGCTATATTTTTTTTAATCGAGCTTTGTAAATTTTACTCACCCTCCAAAAGCTAGGTTGTGAACAAATAGCCATTGCAGAATTAAGAATTAAGAATTAAGAATTAAGAATGCTTATAGAGTAAGGATTCTATCAATAAAGCAAGGGGAGCTTGAGTTGGTCGACATTATCTAAGACGATGAGGTACAAAAACTTTTACTCTATTTCATGGATTTAATCAGAATGAAGCTCACGACTCGTGGACACTATAGTGTCAAAGCACTGCTAGATTTGAGCTTACAACCAGGTTATGGACCAACCTCTGTTAAACAGATAGCCTACCGGCAAAATCTCCCAGCTCCTTATTTAGAGAAACTGCTGATGGAAATGCGTCGTGCTGGTTTAGTTAACTCGATACGCGGCGCTCAAGGCGGTTATCAATTAGCTAGTGAGCCTGCTCAAATTTCTCTTGGTCATATTTTAGAGGCAGTGGGTGAAACTATCGAACCACTTCCTCGTCAGACACCAGATGTAGGGCAAGCTGAGGATTGGGTAACTTTTACTCTTTGGCGTCGGCTACACCAAAAGCTTAAAGAAGCATTGTACAGCATAACCTTGGCAGATCTTTACTATGATGCTCGTAGCTGGCAAGCTGCTCAGGGAGAAGAAACGAGTTTTGTTGTTTAAATGTTTCAAAAAATTTTCTACCAATGACCAAACTAAATGAATCCGTTACTTACGAAGGTGGTTGTCACTGTGGTGCTGTCCGCTTTAGAGTAATTGTTGACAAGCATGAGGCAATTGATTGTAATTGTTCGATTTGTCGAAAGAAAGGCTTTTTACACCTGATTGTCCCTCCTGAGCAATTTACCTTACTCAGTGGCACTGATATTTTAACCAGATATACTTTTAACACTCATACTGCCAAACACACATTCTGCTCTATCTGTGGTATACATTCCTTTTATAGACCTCGTTCTCATCCCCATAACATTGCTCTCAACATTCGCTGTATTGATGGCGATGTGCTATCTCGATTTCGCATCGTGCCTTTTGATGGTGCTAATTGGGAAGAAAATATTCATCAATTGAGAGACTAGTCACTCTGAAGACAGGGGAGCTTGAGATCTCCAGAGTAGGGGAAGTAAGAGAAACAGATAGAGTCCCAAAATTGGATAATTTATTTCTTGCTATTCCCTGAGAAGAACAAAACTATTAGGTAAGCCTGTTAGGTTGAAGGAGGAAAAAAGTATCACATTTTGGTAACTTCTCATACTGCTGCCATCGTTTTGTTGCTAGCGGCAAGTCTCGACTATCTCATTGGCGATCCTTGGGGTTGGCCTCACCCAGTGCGGGCTATGGGTTGGGTAATTTCTCACTTTACTCAATTGGTAATTAACCATTGGCATCGTTACTGGGAGGCTCGCTTAGCAGGAATTGGGCTAGGCTTTGGACTAATAATTGGTAGTGGAGTAGTTGGATGGTTAATTATTCGAGGAGCAAGTTGGATTAATCAAGGAGTTGGTGTCACGATCGAGTGTATTCTACTGGCGAGTTGTTTTGCTGGTCGAAGTTTGCGGGCAGCAGCAGTAGATGTTTTACAACCCTTAAAAAACGGACAGTTAGAGGAAGCCCGTACTAAATTGAGTCAATATGTCGGCAGAGATACAGAAAAACTTGCTGAACCAGAAATCCTCCGTGCAGTTTTGGAGACAGTAGCGGAAAATGCCACAGATGGAGTAATGGCTCCCCTGTTCTATGCCATAGTTGGTGCCCTTTTACCTGGAGTGGGTAGTGTTCCTCTAGCTTTAGCTTACAAAGCTAGCAGTACTCTCGATTCTATGATCGGTTATCGCAAGGAACCTTACGCTGATTTGGGTTGGTTCAGTGCTCAGCTAGAAGATCTCCA
>JAAHGL010000171.1 GCA_010692635.1 Symploca sp. SIO2C1
AAAAATCACTCCAGCTCAAATTTACTATAAAAAGGGGAGCAAAGGGGGCGAAAAGTCACCCTTCCTCTCCACCCATGACAATGATTATCATTCTCTTTGTGGGATGTTTTATTTTTTGGAAGTCCCTTAACTTGTTACCAATGGGAAATAGGGAATAGGCTGTGAAAATTGAATGTATCTCACTGAGAAAGAGAATTGCTATCAGGGATTTCACCTAACAAATGACGGAAAAAGCTCTACGGGAACTTGCCTCAATCTTCAATCCTACCAACCAGATTCCCCCAGGAGACACCCCCCTATTAATTGCTGTGGGTGCTGTGGGAAAAGCCTTGGGGATTACCATTCGTCCTCCCACATCATCGGAAAACCTCTACCAATTCTCAGATCCTGTAGCACCAATCGCCAATGCTTCTGGATTTCGTACCCGTCGAGTCACCCTTACTCCTAACTGGTGGAAAACCGATTGTGGTCCTCTGTTGGGTTTCATCTCAAGTCCAGTAGAATATTTACACTTTAGTGCTAACAAGGCAGAGGGCAGAAGGCAGAGGGCAGAAGGAAAGAAGCAAGTCTGCAAGGTGGAAGGAAATGATATTACTCAAGATGAACGTCTTCCTGTGGCCTTGCTACCGGTACAAGCTGGTAAGTATGAGATACTTAACCCGATAACATTAACCCGCACCCCGGTAAATCGAGCCACTGCTGCTCAACTCGATTCCATCGCTTATACTTTCTATCGCCCCTTCCCAGATCAAAAACTGACCATCACCGATATTCTACAGTTTACCTTGAGAGGTCATATCACCGACTATCTTAAGGTGATCCTGGTGGGAGTTATGGCTAGCTTATTGGGGATGGTAACACCACAAATTACGGGTCTTCTGATCGATTATGCCATTCCCGATGCCAAGCGTGAGTTATTGATTCAGATGGCATTGGGGTTATTCGCTGCTGGCTTTGGGGTGTTGATATTACAGCTTGCTCAAAGTTTTACCATTTTAAGGTTGCAAACCCAAGTGGGTTTGGAGATGCAAGCTGCGGTTTGGGATCGATTGCTGAAACTTAAACCCGCCTTTTTCCGAGACTATTCCACCGGGGATTTACACAATCGCGTCTCTGCCATTATCCAGATACGTAATCAACTGAGCGGGAGCATCTTGCGCACCCTATTTACCAGTTTGTTTGCCCTACTCAATCTGGGACTACTGATATATTACAGTTTTCCTCTAGCCTTAGTCGCGATCGCAATCACTATAGTAGCGATTATTGTTACCACCATCTCCGGTATGATTACCAGAAGGAAGATGCGCCCTCTTCAGGAACTTGACGGGGAAATCTTTGGGTTGACGGTACAGTTAATTGATGGCATCTCTAAACTACGAGTCGCGGCTGCGGAGTCAGAAGCGTTTGCTTACTGGGCAAAAAAGTATACTCAGCAAGTGAAACTGATGTTGAGTACCCAGTTAGTGGAAGATTTGCTCACCCTGTTTAATGTGATCTTGCCAGCCGTCAGTTCCATGCTATTGTTTGGATTAGCTGTGGTTTTACTGGGACAATCAACAGCAGCAACAGGATTATCTACAGGTAGATTTCTGGCATTTAATGTGGCATTTGGTACCTTTATCGCCAGCGCCACCCAGTTAAGCAATACGATTATTGATATCTTAGATATCACCATTTTGTGGGAGAGAGCTCAACCGATTTTGCAAGCCTCACCAGAAGTTGATGCACAAAAGTACCATCCGGGAAGGCTTTCCGGTGAACTGAAATTAGAACAAATATGTTTTCGCTACCGTCAGAATAGTCCTTTAGTATTGGAGAATATCACCCTACAAGCCCAAGCGGGGGAATTTATTGCCGTTGTTGGCCCTTCAGGAAGTGGTAAATCTACTATCCTACGCTTGTTATTGGGATTTGAAACCCCGGAATCAGGAACAATTTTTTATGATGGCAAAGATTTAGCGGGATTAGATATTACCGCAGTGCGGCGACAATTAGGGGTCGTACTGCAAAATGGGCGGATTATGAGTAGTTCGATTTGGGAAAATATTGCTGGGGGTGCGATTGTTACCCAGGATGAGGCATGGGAGGCGTTGGAGATGGCGGGGTTAAGAGATGATATTGAAGCCATGCCGATGGGAATCCATACGATTATCAGTGAAGGGGGTGGTAATCTTTCCGGGGGACAGCGACAACGGTTATTTATTGCCCGTGCTTTGGTACATCAACCGCAGATTTTGTTATTTGATGAGGCCACATCGGCGTTGGATAATCGCACCCAGGCAATTGTGACTCAAAGTTTAGCAGAGTTGGGGGTAACTCGCATTATTATTGCCCATCGTTTGAGTACGATTCGTCATGCAGATAGGATTTATGTGTTGCAAGGGGGAAAAGTAGTTCAGCAGGGAATTTTTGAGGAGTTGGCAGAGGTGGAGGGGTTATTTGCCGATTTGATGGCGCGACAGATGGTTTAATACTGCTTGGTGCCTATTGTCAAGTCAAACACTATTGAATAAGTCGCCATTCACGGGCATCAACGAACTGAGATAAGTGAGAGACATTTGTAGTAGCAATAATAACTTCATTACCTCTATCTGCTAACAATTGAGCCTGAGCCGCTAGAATCACATCCCCATCAAGGGCATTAGGGTCTGCCGTTGGTTTTCCTCTGTTACGTGCTTGAGCCCAAAATTCAGCTGCTTTGAGCATTACCTCTGTAGTAATGGGACAATAGGTGATGGTAGCTTTGAGTTGATCGAGTCGCCTAATTCCCACCATCTTACCTGCGCGAAGGAGTTCACGTCTAACTTCATAGTCGGCGATTTCTGGTAACAATACTGTGTAGCCTTTTGTTCCCAGAGAATTGAACCAAAGTTTACACTCCTGATATATGGGGGATTTAGCTTTAGGAGTTGTTACCATTCCTAATGGACCAGAATCTAACAGCACTATTCTGTTCATAGAATGGTTTAAATAGATACAGGATATTCTTCTAATGCTTGGGAAAGAATGGCAGCAGTTTCTGTTTGTTCCTGCTCATCTCCCTCTTCTTCCCATTGCCTAAGCAATTCATTCAGGGCAATCTGCTGTAATGATTTACTGATAGAGTTAGGGTTGTTGATTTCATCTATCGCCTTGGCATAAGCATCTGAGTCCACTGGCTTCCTGGTTACATTTTCCCGAAATAGGCGCACTATTTGCAGTAAGTTCGGCAAATATTCTTCTGGAGTTTGCTGAATTTCAACAATTAACTTAGCCAGGACGTGGTTATCCTGGGAAGAACTTCTTTCGGTACTCGGTGTATTGGTTACATTACTGAAATCTTGCTCAGACATGCTTTCCTCTTAAGAGTGATATGTATTATCACAGTAGCATTATAGACGTCTAGCCTATGCAAACATACAAGTTTAAATACGTCTGGTCTTATTCCAATCCAAGCTTGCCCCTAAATCCGGCAACTTTGGGAGACTTTGAACTTAGGTTCCTCTTTTAATAATAAGTGACTCCAACCCTCTGAATGGTTACAGAAGTTGAAGCAAAGCCCACGTCTTTCAAGCGTGGGATGTAGCGCAGGTGGATTTATCCGCCGTCAGTCTCTTTAAGTCGGTCTATCCAGTCGTCTTCCTTTGAGTCATTGTCTTGCGTTAATGCAAGGCAATTCGTATGATTGATCCGTCTAATCGTTCTGTCTCAATTAATAGGTTTAATCTTCCTTTCATATGTCTACCCATTGAGTGTACTTCTGCTATTATAGATGCATGAAGTCACTAAAGTTTAAACTCTACGAACATAAGCTCAATAGACATCTCAAGCGCACTATTAACGCGGCGGGAGTGATTTATAACCATTGCCTTGCCCTGCATAAACGGTACTACCGAATGTATGGTAAGCATTTAAAGTGTTCTAGACTTCAAAAACACATTGCCAAACTCAGAAAGCGCAATCCTTTTTGGCAGCAGGTTGGCTCTCAAGCTGTACAAGACATCTGTCAACGGATTGAAAAAGCCTATCAGTTGTTTTTTAAGCATCCTCAAAAAGGGTTCCGTCCACCAACCTTTAAGAAAGTACGAAAGTACAAGTCTTTCACTCTTAAGCAAGCTGGGTATAAGTTTCTAGGTGGAAACCGGATTAAGATTGCCAATCGGGTTTATAAATTCTGTAATTCAAGACCCATAGAAGGAACAATCAAGACTCTCACAATTAAGCGAACCCCTTTAGGGGAAATATTTATGATTGTGGTAGTTAACAATGAAAGTGAACCATTTGCCAAGCTCGTGACGGGTAAAATCGCAGGGTTTGATTTTGGTCTGAAAACTTTTTTAACCTGTTCTGAAGGGTTTAAAATTGAGTCTCCAGAATTCTTTTCTCAATCGATTAATGAGGTCAAAAAAGCCAATCGAAACCATTCTCGGAAACAAAAAGGTTCCAACAGTCGAGAAAAAGCAAGGCTCAATTTAGCCAGACGATACGAGGATATAACCCATCGTCGGGAAGACTGGTTTTGGAAGCTTGCCCATGACCTCTGTAAGCGCTTTGATGTTCTGTGCTTTGAAACATTGAATATCAAAGCAATGCAAAAGTTATGGGGAAGAAAAATTGGAGACTTAGGGTTTGCGAAGTTCCTCAATATTCTGGAGTGGGTTGCTCATAAACGTGGCAAGCAAATCATCTACATTGACCAGTGGTATCCCAGTTCTAAAACCTGTTCTTGTTGTGGTCATGTCTTGGAAAATTTAGATTTAGATGTGAGGCGATGGCGATGTCCTTCTTGTCAGTCGAAAAATGACAGAGATGGGAACGCTGCCATTAATATCAGAAAGGTTGGGGCTTCAACCTTGGGGCTAGGAGATGTAAGACAGGTTCAACCTGCAATCTCTGCTTAACCCCCGAATCCCACGCGCTTC
This sequence comes from Symploca sp. SIO2C1, assembly GCA_010692635.1. Taxonomy (GTDB): domain Bacteria; phylum Cyanobacteriota; class Cyanobacteriia; order Cyanobacteriales; family Coleofasciculaceae; genus Caldora. The sequence continues at coordinate 4,902 of JAAHGL010000171.1, forward strand.
TAGCCCTGGGAGTGGGTCAATCTTGATCATCTTTATTTTTGATGTGTAGTTGGTATGTGTGGATTTGCTGGATTCATTGATTTTCATTCAGAACTTGAACCTGATAAAGCTTCTCATTATCTGAAGAATATGGGTTTACAGCTCTCCCGTCGTGGTCCAGATGAGCAACAGTTTGTTGATAACTCCTCTTCAGTACATCTGGTGTTTAATCGACTGTCAATTGTTGATCTTATCGGAGGAACACAACCAATTTGGAACGAAGACCAAAACATCTTTGTTGCCATCAATGGAGAAATCTACAATCACCTTGAACTTCGTTCCCAACTGCGAGAGACTCACCAATTTCGTACCCATTCCGATGCTGAAATTGTCCTTCACCTCTACGAGGAAAGAGGCGTTAACGCTCTGGAATTACTGAATGGCATGTTTGCGATTTGCATCTGGGATAGTCACAAACAACAATTGCTGTTAGCACGGGATCGTTTGGGCATCAAGCCCTTATATTATACTCAAGTGGGTAGCCAACTCATCTTTGCTTCCACTCTCTTCGCCCTTCTTGCCCATCCCCACGCTCCCAGAACAACCCAATTTCAAGATTTAACCAATACTAGCCTGACAACGTCCTATGTTGAAGGAGTTTATCGACTAGCAGGAGGGCATTCCTTGAGCTGGGATGCTACCACTAAAACGGTTACACCCCAATCTTACTGGAACCTCTCAGATCACCTGGCTCTCAACTCTGCCTCGGATTCTCGCCTGCTCCAAGACTACATCGCTGAATACCGTGAGTTATTTGAGGATAGTGTTCGTTTGCGATTAATGAGTGATGTCCCCATTGGAGTGTCTTTGAGTGGTGGATTGGATTCTGGGATAGTTGCTGCTGTTGCTAATCAGATTCAGCCCCAACTACACTGTTTTTCAATTCTGGCAGATTATACCCGGGAAAATGGAGACATTGTTGCAGCCAGAAAGTTGTGTGAGGAGCTCCAACTGCCCTTTCACCCCGTTTTTTTTCAACCGGAGAAAGTACTGGATGATTGGGAGTTTTCGCTAGATACTTTTGAATATTTGATTTGGCTGATAGATTCCCCAACAATTGATTTAGAATGGGTCTTCAGACATGAGTTATACCGCTACATGAAAACTGTAATGCCTGAGCTGAAAGTGGTACTTTTGGGACAAGGTTCAGACGAATTTGCTGGAGGGTATTCTCTTAGTGAAGACCGACCCAATTCAAGTTGGCAGGACTTCAATAGTAAAATGACTAAATCAGAGAAAGAAGCGAAGGAGCAGAAGCGGAAACTCAGCAGAATTGAAGGATATTTATTTGATTTTGATATTCCCTATCCCTCTAATTGTCAGGACTTCCAGAGACGAATGCTCGAAAAGATTTACGCTCTACAGCGTTATAATCTCTGGCATGAAGATCGCACTTCATCAAGCCAAAGTTTAGAAGCTCGTATTCCTTTTTTAGATCATCGTTTGGTCGAATTTTTAGCTGCGATTCCACCGGCATATCATGCTGATTTATTTTGGAATAAAACCATCATTCGAGAGATGGCAACAGCATGGTTACCCCGCAATTTTACCCATCGTGCTAAATCTTTTTCTTCCCAACCCTGTATTTTAAGAAAATTTAAGTATCAAATCGCTCACAAGATATTTCCCGAGTTTCAAACTAAGTATAGGGATGTTGAGTTGTTTCCTGCTACTAAACTTTCAGCATGGTTTGAAGTGTCTGGTTATCAGCATTCAGAAAGAGTTCAAGCGACTACATCTCTATTCAATGCCATGGCGATGACCATATTTGCCGTGTTGTGTTTTAGCCAACCTAATTATTTTCCAGAAGATTATATGTATGGCAATTCGCCATTCACTGAAAAGTTTGATTTCTAGAACACTGATTCATTCCCCTCCATGTTACGACCCATTATCGAATGTCACTATATCGAATAAGCCGGAGATATGCCCGCAGCCCCCAGCCACAAGATCTAATTCCTCCTCTGAAAGTTTAGGTAGAGTGATTTTTGTGGGGCGAATAACAGGTGTATTTTGTTTGTTGGGTAGTAAGTTTTTCCTTAAAGTTTTCTTTTTCATTACCTTGTTGATCTGATTTAGATTGCTCGCGGCAGAAGAATCCCTCAACTGTGAAGGCGTGGGAAAGGTACTAAGCCTGCCGCTACAAGCTCTAATTCCTCCTCTGAAAGTTTAGGTAGAGCGATTGTTGTGGAGCGAACAACAGGTATATTTTGTTTTTGGGGTAGTAAGTTTTTCCTTAAAGTTTTCTTTTCCATGACTTTTTTTTTGGTCTAATTTAAATTGCTCACAAAAGCTTTGACAAGGATACCATGTTCAGGTTAAGAATGAGTATTAATTCTTATGTACCGAAGGAGTGCGATTGCCTTTTGTCCCCCCCAGAATTGGCGTGCTAGAGGGGCGATTGCAGAATTGTGCCAAAATTCAAAACATTGGGAATTCAGAGGTGATAATCTGATCTGCATGGGCTTCAATGTAGTCCCAAATCAACCGAGATACTGGGCGTTTTTGACCTATATTGCAGTTTTCATGTAAATCTATATAGGGCAAAGGATTGTACTCGTTGAATGCACCTTCTGTCTCTGCCAGGGGACGGGAAATATCTGAGGTAATCAAATCAAAGCCTAAAGTCAGGATGGAAAATTGATGGGAAAAATCAATACAGCTTTGGATAATACTGGGATGAAGTTCGTCAGTAGTGTCCACCAAGTCTGCTCCAGTGAAGGCAGTGATTTTCTCTTGTAAGTAGAAGATTTCTCCTGCTGGCAAGACTGTTTCCAGGGTATAGCCTGCCTCATGCAATAGTCGGCGACTCGTGCGATCAAAGACTAATTGATGAATGGTGGTATGGTATTCGTAGCGATCGCCTCTTCCCGGTTCTTGATTGCGTAAATGGAATAGCTGCAAAATTGTCTGTTTACCATCACCAATCACATTAGCAGGACGTCGTTCTACACAACCTGCATACTGATGATTAATAATCAAGACTCGATAGTTGCGTCCGTAAATGTGGGATTCAAGCTTAATCAGATCCCCGTCTGCTTCCAGCACACTAACAGCTTGCTTGAGTTGCTCTACAGTCTGCAAATTGGCAAAGACATTACGGCTCAAAGAACCGGAATCTGGTTTAGCTACTATGGGAAACTTGAGGCGCTCAAAAGGAATGTCAGCCAGGGTTTGAAAGGTTCCATAAGACAGGGGGACCGCTAGTCCAGATTGCTCCATCCGTTGCAATTTGCGATATTTGGATTGATCATAATCTTGATCTTCATTAGTCCCGTATAAATTGCTGGGATAGGTTTTGTAAATAAAGCCTTTCCCCTCCCGTTCAACTTGAAAGATTCTTTCTTCGAGATCAATAACTTTAAATCGAAATCCCCGTCGCATCCCCTCTTGTATGATCAGCCAAACAGGTTTGGGCAAGTGATGGTAGTCGATGCCTTCAATATCAGTATCATCAGTGCGAATCGGTTGGGGATCGATGCCGATGGTATCCTCAATAGTAGCAGCTTCAGCGATCGCCCATGCCTCATTTGTCGCATCTCGCAAGCTGGTTTTGAGGGGAGTCTGACGCAGCATGTTGGCTAGAGCGACTGAATTTTCTACCAGGAGTCGTGCGTCTCGATTCACATTGATCTGATATTTTCCCCAAGCTTGAATAAAACCCATATTGCTATTCATTCCTTGGAACCAAGCTACTTGATTCTGGGGGGGATTGGTGCAACCCAATTGGCTAAAATCGTAACAAGTCTGAGCGATACAATGGTTACCTCCCATAGCATCCCCCAGCACTAATAGACCAAACACCTTATTGTAAAGTGGGAATTGTCTCGTTTCCGGGTCAATTTGGGCATGACGGGTTCCTTGCAACCGTTCAATTAATTTTTGGCATTGGGAAGAAGGCATCCCCGAGATAACTGGAGTTCCCACAACTAGAATATCTGCTGCTTGAATCGACTCGAAAAATTGAGGAAACTCGTCTCCTGGACCCTCATCCCATGTTGTCCCTGGTAAAATCTGAAAATCTACGATGCGTAATTGGTCTGTTTTGCAACCTTTTTGGCGATACAGAGCAGCAACAATATCCCATAGTGCTTCAGTATTGCTAATTTCTGGAGATTGCTTCAGGGTACAATTAATAAACAGAACTTTGATATTATTTCTCATTGGGATGAGGGAAATAGAATTTAGAATTTAGGGTTCACATCAGAAAGAGAATTGCTCTAAAAAAGCAAAGTCCCCAGCAACTGTAACTGGGGAAGTAAGTTATTAGCTAGTGCAGCACGGCGGAAATAAGTGACCAGTTAAAAAAGGTTAACAAGCTTTTACAGTAAGCTTTCTTCCCTTCTGCCTTCTGCCTCCTGCCTTCTGCCTTCTTGTACTAGGGATAAAACTCAACAGCATTGTGATTCCTCCCCAGCATCGTGCCCGATAATCAGAGGTCAATTTAACAATATGGTACAGGGAACGGATCCTCTTCCTGCGGAGGAGATGGTGGCATTGGACCTGAGCCTGCGCCTGCGCCTGCACCTGAGCCTGCACCTGCACCTGCACCTGCGCCTGCGCCTGGACACCGACGCCGCTTGCGCCGCCGAGGACGCGGACGCCGCTTGCGCCGACGACCACCACAACCTCCAGCTATGTCTAATTCAGACAAAGAGAGTTTAGTTAGTGGGGAAAGTTCGTTATCGAGTTCCTGTTCTTGACTTTTTAATATTCTTGTCAAATACTTTGGTGCGGTTAGGAGTTCACCTTGGAGAGTAGAATTTGGTAAATTCCTTTCTTGCTCGTCCATTTTTTTACGTCCTAAATGTTTATGTTTTATAAGTCTATCTATTTTTTTTCTGGTGATAACTTTCTTCACTGACTCTTCACACTTTTGGTGATTGACTTATTCTTCTTCACACTCTCTTCACACTTCTCTCCACAACTGGACTAACACAATTCTGGGTAACTATTGCTCTATAAAATCCCATAGTATCCCCATAGTATCCCCATAGTATTGATACTCATTCCTCGTGAGAATTGCGATAAAAAAAGCAAAATCCCCAGCAAGTGTGACTGGGGAAGTAAGTTATTAGCTGGGTATAAAACTCAGCAGTATTGAGGTTCCTCCCTACCGCCGTGGGTGCTAATCAGCGAAGCAATGAGTTTTAGAGTTCCTCAATTTCTTCTCTAGTCAGTCCTGTTACTTCTGCAATGGTGTCAAAATCAGTCCCCTTTTGTTTTAAGTTTCTGGCTATGTTAATCTTCTCTTGCTGTTTGCCTTGCGACTTGCCTTCTTCGATACCTTGCGACCTGCCTTCTTTAATACCTTGCGACCTGCCTTCTTTAATACCTTGCGACCTGCCTTCTTGGATACCTTGCGACCTGCCTTCTTCTAAACCCTCCAATCTGCCCTCTGAGCGCGAGCCTTCGATTATGCTGATTTCATAGCGTCTATTTTCCATAAATCTCAGGTAATTCGCTCTTTCTTCTTCACTCAAGCTATTTACTAGTAAATTTGCCTTCGCTTCTGTTAGACCTTGAGCTGTAAATTCCTCTTTAATTTGGCTTTTTTTCAGGAAATATATCCATTCATCTAAGGTATTCTTTGCTACATCGTTAAAGTTGTTCACTTTTATCACATAATACTCAGGAAAAATTTCATATACTTTTTTAATATTAAATAACTTCTGCTGATTTATTGATGGTTTTAAAGTGTCTTCTAAGTGCAGACCTCGAAAATCTAATTTCCCTTGGTAAATATAATCGCCACCCTGTCCTAGAGAAAAGTAGACTACATTCACTGAATAGACTTTTTTGACTTTACCGTAAGGCTCTCCTTTCTCCAGGAAGTCGGTAATCAATTTCGCTGTGCCGTAGAGCATCCGATGAAAATAATCTTGCTCTGTACTGTTTTGTACTTCGATCAGAATTAATTCACCCTGATCATTTTCTGCCACAATATCGACTCGATTGAGCTTGTCATCCTCTGTTTGCCGATTGCCTTCACTTTCGAGTATTGATTGTATCTTGATTTGTTTGCCCAATAACTCACTGAGGAAACCTGCCAAAACTACATAATTAGCTTTGTTTCTCAGTAATTTTTTGATTGCCCAATCAAATCTGATGTGTGTTTGGGGCATAACAGTATTGCTAGGAGTCTCTACTTAATATATTATCAAAAGCAGTGAGTGCTATCCTTCTGAACGAATCAAACTCCCATAAACTCCTCCTTCCTCCCACAACTCCTCGTGAGTTCCCTGCTGCACTACCTCACCCTCATCCAGGACAATAATCTGATCACAATCGATAATCGTACTCAAGCGGTGGGCTACTAGAATACAACTACAATGGCGCGATCGCAGATTTTCGACAATAATTTGTTCAGTCTGAGCATCCAAGGCAGAAGTCGCTTCATCCATAACCACAATTGCTGGATTCTTCACCAAAGCGCGGGCAATTTCCAACCTTTGTCTTTGTCCCCCACTTAAATTAACTCCACCTTCGAGCAACTCCCCATCATATCCTCCAGGAATTGCCATGATAGTCTGGTGAATTGCGGCATCTTTACAGGCTTTAGTTAACTCTTTATGTGATATTGTCTCATCCCATAATGTCAAATTATCCCGCACTGTACCCCCAAAGAGAAAGATATCCTGTTCCACCAGAGATAGGGAATTCGCTAATACCTGACGGGGAATTTCCTTTCTGGGCATTCCATCCAAGAGAATTTCTCCCTCCCAAGGTTGATAAAGTCCACAAATAAGTTTAGCTAGGGTAGATTTTCCCGAACCACTGGCACCAACTAAAGCGACTCGTTGCCCTGGTTTTAAGGAGAGGCTAAAGTCTTCAATCAAGGGTGGTTCTACCTGGGAATAACCAAAGGTGATATTCCGTAACTCCACATAACCCTCCAAACTTGCGATTCTCCCTTCTCCCTCAGCTCCCCAGCTCCCCAGCTCCCCAGCTTCCCCAGCTCCCTCAGCTCCCCAACTCCCCAGCTCCAATTCGGGATCGAGGGAATTGCCTAGAACATCATCTAAACGATTTAAATCTCCTTCTAATTCCTGGAGAGTACTACCAAAATTGACTAAGGTGTTAACTGGTTCCTGAAAACTGGACATCAAGCTTTGAAATGCCACCAACATCCCAATACTGAGATTGCCCTCCATCACCCGCAAACCGCCAACGATGAGGATTAACATTGAGGTTAAAGAGGTGAGCAAGATGGGCAAAACTCCTAATGCCTGATTTGTTACTGACAACTCTTGCTGTGCGATCGCAGCTTTGGCATAATATCCAGACCAACGGGAAAAGAAGTCTGATTCCAAGGCTGATGCTTTTAAAGTTTCAATCGTTTGCAGCGCCGCAATACCAACTCCTGCAACTTTCCCCTCTTCTTGTACTAAACGCAGATTAGCATCAACTCGCCGCCTAGCTACCCACTGTAGAGCTAAGCCATTAATAGCAGCAAAACTGACCCCAATTAAGGTTAGCAATCGATCATAGGCAAACATCACTACAGCGTAGAACAAGAGCATAACCGTATCAATAACTGTAGTTGCCAATTCTCCCGAAAGTATATCGGCAACTTGATTATTGAGACTGACACGATTACTAATTTCTCCTGCATACCTTTGGGCATAAAATTCGACAGGCAATCTGAGAATATGCCACAGGAAACCAGCAGACATCTCCACCGCCAGCTTAATCCCTAATTTACGCAAATACTGTAGCTGCAACCAGGTTAAAATACCCCTAAATACCGTAGTGAGCATCATCCCTAAAATCAGGGGACGTATCCATTCCGTGCGATTTTCTACTAGTACCTGATCCACAAATATTTGACCGAACACCGGAATTGCCAATCCCGGCAAGACTAAGAGAAATCCTGCTAAAATACAGTAGAGAATTGCCCAAAATGAACCCCGCAAACGGTCAGTTAATGCTAAGATAGTGCTAGGTTTTCGTCCTCCTCGATGAAATTCTGGTCCTGGTTCCATCACCAGCACCACCCCAGTAAACCCGTGATCAAATTCCTCCCAAGAAACCTTCCGGCGTCCAGTAGCAGGATCATTGAGGAATACCCAATGTTTACTAAATCCTTCTACTACCAGGAAATGATTGAACTCCCAAAAAACGATGTAGGGTGGAGATACTTTTTTGAGTTGTTCTAGGTGTTCTGCTTTAAAGCCATCGGCTTGCATTCCGTAGCGTCTAGCTGCAAGGATCAGATGAGAAGCCTTGCTCCCATCACGGGATACCCCACATTCAATACGGAGTTCAGCTAAAGGGACAATGCGATCATAGTAGCCCAAAATAATAGCTAAGGCAGCTGCACCGCATTCGACTGCCTCCATTTGTAAGACTGTGGGGGTTTTGACACGCATTCAGATGTTAGGTTTTAGATTTTAACAAACAACCAATAACAAATAATAAACAACTTTCCTGCTGCTTCAATACTGCTTCAGTCTTCCGGTACTTTTCGATGTCGCGAGCAAAACATTGAAAGACTAATTTACCTTCATACTCAATGACTTGAGTACTGATTTCAACTGGTATTGTAGTACCTTCCTTACATCGAAGGCTGTGTTCATAGCTGATATGACCATTATGCTTCAACTTTTTTTGCAAGGCTTGGCGCTGGGTTTCCTCCATCGGTGTCTCAAGATCATTGATTGACAACTGTAGTAGTTCCCGGCGAGTGTAACCGAGTCGCCTTGCTGCATTAAAGTTAACATCTAACAATTGTTGAGTATTAGCATCAATGATCCAGATTAAGTCGTTAGCCAATTCAAACAAATTGCGATACTTTTTTTCTGAATCCTGCAATGCTATTGCTGTTTGCTTATGTTCTGTGATATCTCTAGCTATACAAACAACTGCATCAGTGTTGCGATCGCTTCCCTGAATTGGATTGAGTATGTATTCGTAGTGCCTCGTTCCTTGAATAGTTGAGATCTTAAACTCTTCAGTTAGGAATTGTCCGCTAGTTAATACTAGTTGGTATTGATCTAGAAACTGCTCTATTTCCTCGATCGGAAAGCTGACCTCTTCAAAAGTCTTACCCAGGAAGTAATTTCTCTCAAACCCCAAAATACGTACACCAAAAGAGTTAATATAAGTGCAGCGGTCCATGCGATCTAGCACGAAAATTAAGCCTGGAAAAGTTGCAATAATTTGGTCAAGTATTTTGGCTCCCTGATTATCCTCTGTTCTGACTGTTGCCATCAATGCTTGATGTTTATTACTAACCAATGTACTAACTCTTTGTTCAATAGAGGTGGGACTACCTAAAATATGAAAACCTTCCACCGCCTGTACTAGGAATGCCAAACAGTGTAAAGTACTGCTATCAAAATAAGTTTCTTGGCAAAATTCAACCACTCGCTTGGATAGACTTGTGGCTTGTTCAATAATTTCATTGAGCTGTTGACCAACCATTTCAGATGTTATTGGCTCTAGTGATGAAACTGAAAGTCCAAAGGCATTTGACAGAGCTTCTACAACCAAATTATTTTGGCTTTGGTTAGTTATTTTAGCTCGATATTCAATTACTTTAATAAGTTCCTCTGGCAAACGGAATGTCATCACTTTGTTAGTCATTGGCTTGAATCCTTATCTAGCAGTTTTAGGTGAAATCTATAATCAAGACTTTTAACAGCAAATACCTTGGTACAGCGCAGCGGAAATAACCCACCAGTTTGAGATCAATAGAATCCTTACTTTATAAGCATTCTTAATGCTTAATGCTTAATTCTTAATTACGCGCAGCGGTACTTATTTGCCTTCCTTGCTAAAACTAACTGATTGAGTGTTGCCAAAAATGAACCCAAGGGTAATCTTTAGCAACTCTTTAAATATATA
>JAAHGL010000172.1 GCA_010692635.1 Symploca sp. SIO2C1
TATCCATTATCCATTATCCATTATTCATTATTCATTATCCATTATCCATTAATGAAGGATTCGTGTTTGTTTACTCTCATTGAGCTTTTAATTACATTCAGCTAACAAAATGACTACCAACGCCCCTAAATACGTCTTAGCCCTCGATCTTGGTACAACAGGTAACCGTGCAATTGTCTTCGATGCTCAGGGAGAGGTTGTTAGTCAAGCCTATAAAGAACTGACACAACATTATCCCCAACCTGGTTGGTTAGAACACAATCCAGAAGAAATTTGGCAAGATACTTACACCTGTATCCAGCAAGTCTTGCAAAATAAGGATATTGCCGCTTCAGAAATAGCAGCAATTGGTCTGACGGTGCAGCGAGAAACCTGTCTACTTTGGGATAAAACAACAGGCAAACCTCTCCACAATGCCATTGTCTGGCAAGATCGCCGTACTGCTCCGATATGTCATAAGTTAACTGAGCAAGGGCAAGCCCAAAACATTCAAGAACGCACGGGATTAGTGCTGGATGCTTATTTCTCAGCAACAAAACTGGCTTGGTTGTTAGATTGGGTACAGCGTGATAGCGAAGCGCTGCTGCAAGCAGATCGCTCTGATGTAGATCTTGATAATGTAATCGCCGGTACTGTGGATACCTGGATACTTTGGCACTTGACAGGAGGACAAGTTCATCGAACAGATCACAGCAATGCCAGTCGCACCATGTTGATGAATTTGGCTGATGGGGACTGGGATCAAGCTTTGTTGGATTTATTTGGTATTCCTGCCGGGATGATGCCCCAGATTCAGCCGAGTATGGGGATATTTGGTAAGACTGACCCTCAGCTGTTAGGAGTAGAGATTCCGATTGCAGCAATTTTTGGTGATCAACAAGCAGCCTTGTTTGCCCACGGTTGCGATCGCCCTGGTATGTTGAAATGTACTTATGGTACTGGTTGCTTTTTGGTAGCTCAGACAGGTTCCGAACTCAAGCGATCGCAAAACCAACTCCTGTCAACGGTTGCCTGGACTACAAAAACCCAAAGGAATTATGCTCTAGAAGGAGCAATGTTCACAACGGGAGCCTGCATCCAATGGCTGCGGGATGGCATCAAACTTATTAGCTCCGCAGCAGAAACAGAATCCCTAGCTTGTCAAGTAGCTGATACTAACGGTGTCTACTTCGTACCAGCTCTTAGTGGTCTTGGGGCTCCCCATTGGGATATGAGTGCCCGTGGTGCATTTCTAGGCATCACAGGAGGTGTTCAGCGGGAGCATATGGTGCGAGCAGTATTGGAGTCTATTGCCTATCAGGTTAAGGAAGTAGTAGAGGCAATGAATAAGGACAGCGATACTGCAATCTCTGTTCTTAAAGTAGATGGGGGACTCTCTCAAAACGATTTCCTGATGCAGTTCCAAGCAGATGTTCTAGGTATCCCTGTTGAGCGCCCTGCTATCCTGGATGCGACAGCTCAAGGAGCAGCCTTTGGTGCTGGTTTAGCTGTGGGTTTTTGGGATGATTACTCTCAGCTGGTGGCAACACGCCAAGTTGGTAAAACTTTTGAGCCTGGGGAAGGTGCAGCTAAAACACAGGAAAATTTTGTCATCTGGCAGAAAGCTGTTGAAAGGGCTAAAAACTGGGTTGATAGTTAAAAGTGTCATTGGAGCTGAACTATTGACCAATGACTAATGACACAACACTAAGAATTGTTAATATTCTCTTGTGCTATTTATAAATAGTGATAAATTAAAAAGTGAAGCTAACAAGCTTCTCTGACAGATGCCACAGCGCAGTCCAAATTGAAGTTAAGAGGTAAAAAACGCTGTTGAATTTAACGTCTGTCTCATCGAACAAACAGAGCAGCAGTCAGTTAGAAAACTGGTGTTTCCTAGAATAGTAAATGGAGAGCAATACAACTGAAATTTTTTTCAGTGCACCTCTATATATTATTTACCTAGATTGGAAACTCTTCAGTAAGTCTTAGTTGATTGCTGCTATTGTTATCAATGGATAATGGATAATTGATAATGGATAATTGATAATGGATAATTGATAATGGATAATTGATATAAGTCTCACTTTGAAGAATTGATATTAGAGATATAATGGGGGTCAATCTTACTGCTCCCTCAAAATCAGCAACGCAATGAAAGGGCTCTGGCTCGAAAACAAGAAACTACAACTACGCACTGATATCCCTACACCTGAACCGCCAAGTGGTGAAGCTCTAGTGCGGGTCTTACGGGCTGGTGTCTGCAACACTGACTTAGAATTACTGAGAGGTTACTACCCCTACACCGGCATTTTAGGTCACGAATTCGTCGGAGTAGTTGAACAAGGACCAAAAGAACTGCTTGATAAGAGAGTAGTTGGGGAAATCAACGCTGTCTGTGGTCAATGCTACTTTTGTCGGAGTGGACAATCTACACACTGCGAAAACCGTACTGTTCTGGGCATTGTTAACCGCAACGGAGCCTTTGCCAACTATCTTAGTTTACCCATTGAGAATCTCCATCTTGTCCCTGAATCTATAAGTACAGACGCTGCAACATTTACCGAACCTTTAGCAGCAGCCCTAGAAATCCAGCAACAGGTGTCTGTGGGTTCAGATCAGAAAGTACTGGTAGTTGGGGATGGTAAACTAGGGCAACTAGTGGCGCAAACACTGGCTATTACTGGCTGCGAACTACTGGCAGTGGGACGTCATCAGGAAAAACTCGCTAACCTAGAGGCACAAGGAATTAAAACTGGTTTTGCTGACGCTGTAACTGCTAGAACCTTCGATATTTCAGTAGAGTGTACTGGTAACCCAGAAGGATTTGCGATCGCTCTTCAAGCTTTACGTCCACGGGGTACACTGGTACTCAAAAGTACCTACGCAGGCAAGCTCAGCATTGATGCATCTTCTGTAGTGGTAGATGAAATAACAGTTATTGGCTCCCGCTGTGGTCCTTTTCCGGCAGCACTTCAGTTGCTGGCAGAAGGACGAGTGGAGGTAGAAAGACTAATTGCAGCTCGCTACCCTTTAAGTGAAGGGCTTAGAGCCTTTGATCATGCTCAGCATCGAGGTGTATTAAAAGTATTGCTGGAGATGAGTTAAATCAAGCCCTAGCTACACAAAGCAGTTGCATGGTGACGGATGTGCTCTTCGATAAAGGTGGCAATAAAGTAGTAACTGTGGTTATAGCCTACCTGAAAGCGTAAAGTCAGTGGTTGGTTAGCCTTTTGACAAGCTGCTTCAAATACCTCAGGCAGTAATTGCTGCTTTCCTAGAAAAGGGTCAACTGTACCTTGATCGATGAGAATTGGACGATTACTAGCAGCTGTCATTACTAGTTCGCTAGCATCATAGGCACGCCAGCTCTCTTGCTCAGCTCCTAGGTAAGTGGTAAATGCTTTTTGACCCCAAGGGCAGCGCATTGGTGCAGTAATCGGTGCTAGAGCTGATACAGATTTGTACTGCCCAGGGTTTCTCAGAGCACAAATTAGTGCTCCATGACCCCCCATCGAATGACCGCAGATGCCCTGTCGATTAGCTTGAGCAGGGAAATGATCAGCAATAATAGTGGGTAACTCTCGAACAACATAGCTGTACATTTTGTAGTGGGATGACCAAGGTTCGACAGTGGCATCTACATAAAAGCCTGCGCCGGTGCCTAAGTCCCACTCATCGTCCTCACCTTCGATACCCGTATTGCGAGGACTAGTGTCAGGAGCAACAAGTATCAATCCATACTTCGCTGCAAATCTTTGTGCTCCTGCCTTCGTCATGAAATTCTCTTCAGTGCAGGTTAAACCAGAAAGAAAGTAGAGAACTGGAACCCGTTGAGATTGCGCTTGGGGGGGCTGGTAGACTGCAAACCTCATTTCACCTTGACAAGTTTGAGATTGGTGGGTGTAGAAACCGACGGTACCACCGAAGCATTGATTTTCTGAAACTAATTTGGGACATTTAGACATTCTCCTGACTTCTGCCTCCTGACTTGAAATTAGGGAGCAGGGGCGAATGGCCATTCGCCCCTACTTTCATCACCTGGTGGTGAAATTTTTTCATCGGGACTGCCTTCTGACGAATTGCACTAGCGATCGCACTCAAATAACCTCAACATCATGGAAACGAGTATAATCGATTAGCGGACGCCCATTTCTTGTTCTCGAAAAAATATCGACAAAACGGTGATTCCAGAAAATTTCTGATTCAATGTAAGAGTGACGAGCATGAATAGTTTGGGAAACCGTTTCATCAAGACCCGTTAGTATCATCACAATCTCTGAATTGTTGTCAACTAAAGATTCTGGGGTTGCACCATACAGAGGACTGCTTTCATCAATTGTATGCATTACCGTCCAAGTAAGAGCAAAGATAGGGGTTTGGTTACGAACTAATTTGAGGTCATAAAATCGACGCATAAAATCCCCTTCCTTGGTAATTTCATCACGCAGCAAACTTACCCCTACCTGAGCTTCCAAAATTCGGTTACGGCGTTTATTAGCAGTGCGGAAGATTAAAGTAGGTACGCCGTTATAGGGAGTAATTACTGCTACATTACTAAAGATGACTTTGGCGGTGGGTAGGGAAAAGCGAGCAAACATCAGTCCAGTACTCATTGCTAAAGCCATCAAACCTACCAGTGCTTCAATGGTAACGATGAAATTAGCGTAGTCAGTGCGGGGATGCATGACACCGTAACCAATGGAAGCCATTGTCTGCACACTAAAGAAAAAGGCATCAGCAAAAGAACCAGGACTAGCGTTTTCTAGGCAATCTCCTCCTGCTAGGTACAAAAGAGCAAACAGAGTGTTAATGATTATATAGAAAACTGCGATCGCAACAAAAAACCAAAACCAGTTAAGGGTGAGTAATAAATGGTAAGGATCCTGCCAATGGGAGTGGGATGCACCTTTAATGGTAATGTCGAAGTGTGCTTGTTTTCTCCGGTTGACCATACGTGGTCGTGAAAGCATACGAGGTGTTTTGCTCATCAACTAGTTTGCTCGCAGAATTCTTAATTCTTCATTCTCAAACATTACTGTCTCCTGAGTAAAGCTTCAGTAGCTTCACTATCCAAAGGTTTAGAAAACAAGTAACCCTGTCCATATTCACATCGTAGTTCAATCAAAGGATTAACTTGTTCCAGCATCTCGATTCCCTCGGCGACAACATCCATTCCCAGAGTTTGAGCCAGGTTAACAATTGTCTGAACAATCTCCAAGTTTTCCCCCAAAGCACCAATACGACTGACAAAGGAGCGATCAATCTTGAGGGTACTGATGGGAAAATTCTGTAATCGACTCAAGGAAGAATAGCCAGTACCGAAGTCATCAATGCACAAACGAATCTTTCTTTTTTGTAACTCAAGCAAAATATTCTTCACCCAATCGGGATTTTCCATAACCATGCTTTCGGTAATCTCTAACTTTAGACTACCGATCATCAAGCCCGTTTCTTGAAGAATTTTGTCAATTTTGGGGATTAGATCTGGTTGACTAAACTGCTGGCAAGAAAGATTGACATTAATCATCAAAGGTTGAGCTGCGGGGAATTGCTGTTGCCAGCAGCTCATCTGACGACAAGCTTCTTCCAAAGTCCACCAACTGATAGGAGTAATTAGTCCCGTTTCTTCTGCTATGGGAATAAACTCACCTGGGGAGACTAAACCCCTTTGGGGATGTTGCCAGCGTAACAAAGCTTCAAAACCACTAATCTTACCAGTTTTCAGGGACACGATGGATTGATAATAAACCCGAAACTCTTGCCGTTCAATCCCTCGCCGCAGATCTGTTTCCAACTGCAATCTGTAAGCAGAATTTTTCCGCATTCCTGTATCAAATACTTCATAGCAGGTATGACCTTGCCCTTTGGCACGATACATGGCAATATCAGCATGTCGTAACAGCTCTTCTGGTTGAAGGACACATATCCCTCCCGTGGTGCTGGCTGCGTTGGATTTGCTATTACTTTCTTCCAACCTCATGTTTGGTTCACTAGAAGTATTAAGAGCAATACCAATGCTGACACTGATGAAGACTTCAGAATTTTCTGGGTAAAAGGGTGAATTCAAAGTTTGGTGGATGCTATCAGCGATACTGGTAGCTTCACTGATACTCTCAATTCCTTCAAGGAGTACAGCAAATTCGTCTCCCCCCAAACGTGCTAAGGTATCAGTAGGACGCATACAAGCCTGGAGTCGATAAGCTACTCCTCGGAGCAACTGATCACCAATTTTTTCCCCTAAGCTTTCGTTGACCAACTTGAAACGATCTATATTTAAGTAGAGTACAGCAATTTGATAGGGATGACTGGATAAGTCTTCTGAAAAAAACTGTTGAGCTCGTCTGAGTGCTTGACTCAAGCGATCCGTAAACAAAGATCGATTAGGTAATTCCGTCAGTTGATCGTAAAAGGCATTGTAAACTAATTGTTTCTCAGCTTTACGGCGAGCGGTGATATCGAAGCCATAAATCCGCAGACATTCAATTCCTTCTACAAAGTGCAATACTTGTTCGTAATAAGTTTGCTCAACTTCTACTTCCCGCGTGATCGAGCCTTCATGTTGCAGTACTCTTGTCAGGGATAGCAACCCTTCCAAAAATGGGTGTTCAGCACCAATATCCTGTAAATCCGGGAATAATTGCATTGCTTCCGGATTCAGGTACAAAATATTACCCTCCAAGTCCGTTTCCACTATAGGATTGGGAGCTAGCAGGGGAACCGAAGCGAGTCGAGCGGTGTCTTGAACAATCACGCGATATTTTTCATTATTTTTAGGCAACTCTTCCTCTAATTGCTTGCGTTGTAATACTTTGAGCTGCTTGATGCTAATTTTGTCGGCTGGAGCTTGATTAGGGGTTTGAGAATTGAGAATTGGGAATTGAGAATTGAGAATTGTCTCCGTCTCTGGTGCGTCTGGTGGAGTTTCCATTCTCCGCGTCTGTGCATCTCCGTGTCTCCACGTCTGCTTACTCGTTTCCCCTTGCCTTTTTTCACTCACCCTGTCTAGTGTGCCTTCCTTATCCTCCCTATCTACTACCTTGTAGTGCAACTCGCTGTGAGGAGCTGTTTGTGCCACATTCTTGGGTAAGAACTTTAATAACAACAGTACTGTACATGAAGAAATGATAGCTGTAATTGCCTCAATCCCATTACCTAGCCAATAATTTGGATACCAGATTGTCCAGATATCGATGAGGTAAGTTGTGCCGCTAGCAATAGTGAAAGCAGTAAGCATGATTAATATTCCTCCCTCCAGCAACAGAAGACTATGGCGGCGCTTATGAAGAAAGTAAATTAACAAGATGGAGATTGAGTAATAGAATAGGGTAATCAGTGTAGCAAAAGTTACATGCAACCAGAAAAAATCTGGTTTCAGAAGATAGGAATGCCAGTCAAGCATAAAAAAATCATTAAGAATACAGGGTTTTCACGCATTCCAACATAAATATTAGTTATTAGTTATTAGTTATTTATCTTTTGTACTAATAACCAATGACAAAGTCATCGCTTTTGGTGAGTAGTGCAAACGTCTGAGAGCTAATTAGATGCACAGCTCCCTAAATCAAAGCAATAGATATAAGATGCACAGCAGCTTAGGAGCTGTTGGAAGCGACTTAGAACAGTTCTCCGTTAAAAGCACCACACCCTGGTGATTTCCAATTACCCTGGCACTTACAAATTGGAAAAGTTTCTACTTTGGCAGATGAATGTAGTAGGGTGCAATTGAGAACGACTATATTATTTCGAGGTTTATTATGTTGGATTTGCTATTTAGAGTTGTAGCTTTGAGAATGACACAAGCTTCAACGCTTTTGGTGGAGAATGCAACCCTCCTACCAGCTTAGCTTACTCCACCCAGGCAGTGTAGGAAATCCGGGTGAGATATCCCCATGGGGAGTTGGGGAGATGGGGAGTTGGGGAAATGGGGAGCTTCAATTCAAAATTCAATTCTCAAACAACAAATAACAAACAACAAACAACAAACAACAAATAACAAATGACAAATGACAAATGACAAATCCTCGCCAGTTAGCCTTTCTGGCACTCCGAGAAATCTATCGACGGGGTGTCTTCACAGATATTGCTCTCAACCAGGTGCTCAAAACTGCCCAATTGAATAGTGTTGATCGGCGTCTAGTAACAGAGTTAGTATACGGAACTGTGAGACGAAGGCGAACTCTTGATGCCTTAATTGACCAACTGGGTAAAAAGAAAGCCCATCAACAACCCCCAGATTTCCGTATAATTCTCCATCTTGGCTTATATCAACTGCGAACAAGTGAGCGAATTCCAGCTTCTGCTGCTGTTAATACTACCGTTGAACTAGCTAAAACCAATAAGTTCAAAGGACTTACTGGCGTTGTTAATGGTTTGCTGCGGCAATATGTACGTCTAGCAGAAAATACAGCTGATCCTTTGCAGTTGCCGACAGAACCTATACAGCGATTGGGAGTTTTGCACAGCTTTCCCGACTGGATAATTAAAATGTGGTTAGAACAGTTGGGGGAAGAAGCAACAGAACAGCTTTGTCTCTGGTTCAACCAGTCTCCTACTATAGATCTGCGGATTAATCCCTTACGGGTGTCAATTGAGGAAGTAGAGACAGCAATGCAATCGTTTGGTGTTGATGTATCTCGTCTACCTCAGCTACCCCAGGCCTTAAGAGTGAGCGGTAACACTGGTACAATTCAAAAGTTACCTGGCTTCAAAGAGGGCTGGTGGACAATTCAGGATAGTAGTGCTCAGTTGGTGAGCCATCTCCTCAATCCTCAAACTGGTGATGTTGTGATTGATGCTTGTGCTGCACCGGGAGGAAAGACCACTCATATAGCAGAATTGATGGCAGATCATGGTAAGATTTGGGCGTGCGATCGCGCAGCCTCTCGCCTCAAAAAACTGCAAGAAAATGTCCAAAGACTAAAATTAAACTCCATTGACATCTGTACTGGTGATAGTCGCAACTTCCCCCAATTTATCAACACTGCTGATGCTGTCTTAGTTGATGCTCCTTGTTCTGGTAATGGTACTCTCCACCGACGCCCTGATATCCGCTGGCGCAATACACCAGAGACGATACAAGAACTTACAGTGCTGCAAGGAGAACTTTTAGAACAAGCAGCTACTTGGGTTAAGCCTAATGGTGTCCTCGTTTATGCTACCTGTACCCTCCATCCCCAGGAAAACGAAGGGGTAATTGAGACTTTTCTGGAGAATCATCCCCACTGGAACATTGAACCACCACTGCCTAATTCTCCAGCTGCGGTTTTCTCTTCGTCAACCGGATGGATTAAAGTTTGGCCCCATCAGCATCAGATGGATGGTTTTTTTATGGTGAGGCTGAAGAGGTAAGGGAGATGGGAAGATGGGGAGATGGGGAGCTGGGGAGCTGGGGGAGCTGGGGAAGCAAGAGAGAACTTATAATTTTTTGGATGCAAAGCTCAAAAATTCCACCCAAAATTTCGTTCACCCGATGGGGAGATGGGGGAGATAAATTTTTTCCTACTCCCTGCTCCCCGCTCCCTGCTCCCTTCTTTTTACAGATCTATCAGGGTCATTTTTTCAAGGTACCATGCCAAATGATAACTATTACAAGTTTGGAGGGAGTTTAGAGTATGAGCATCCCACTTATATCATTCGCAAAGCGGACTTCGAGCTTTATGAAGGATTGAGGCATGGAGAGTTCTGTTATGTGTTGAACCCACGACAGATGGGGAAATCTAGTTTGCGGGTACACATCATCAAAAAGCTAACCGAGCAGGGGATAAAATGTGCCTCAATTGACATGACTCGAATTGGTAGTCATGTCACTCAAAATGAATGGTATGGGGGCATTATCTACGAATTATTGAAGAGTCTTAATCTGTTAAAGAAAGTAAACTTGACGAACTGGTGGCAGGGACAGGATCTATTATCACCTGTGCAGCGTCTGACTGCCTTAATTGAGGATATACTGCTAACAAAGATAACTCAGAATATCGTAATTTTTATTGATGAAATTGATAGTATTCTCAAAATTGCTTTTAGAGATGACTTTTTTGCTTTTATTCGTGCTTGTTATAATCAACGGGTAGATAATCCAGCCTATAATCGTCTTACTTTTTGTGTTTTAGGGGTGGCAGCACCATCAGATTTAATTGCTGATAAAAACCGTACTCCTTTTAATCTGGGTCGCGCCATTAAGCTAAGCGGTTTTCAAATGAGCGAAATTAAACCCTTAGCTTTAGGATTAGTAGGGAAAGTTAGTAATCCCCGTATTATGATGACAGAAATCTTAGAATGGACTGGTGGTCAGCCTTTCCTTACTCAAAAACTCTGTCATCTGGTTGTTAATAGCGTAGAGCCTATTCCCAAAGGTAGAGAAACAGAGTGGATTGATGTTTTTATCGATAAACAACTAATTAAAAATTGGGAATCTCAGGATGAACCAGAGCATTTAAAAACTATTCAAGATTATCTACTAATAGATAAGGACAATTCAGATAGTTTGCTAAGGCTATATAAACAAATTATTCAGGGGGAGCAAGTAATTCCTAAAGACAGTCCCAAACAAATAAACTTATGTCTGTCAGGACTAGTGATCAAAAAGAATGGTAAATTGAGTGTCGCCAACCGGATTTATGGATTTATTTTTAATCTCAAGTGGGTGGAGCAAGAGTTAGCTAATTTGCGTCCCTATGGTCTGGCACTAAAAGCTTGGCTAGCATCTCAAGGTAAGGACGAACTAAGACTGTTACGAGGACAGGCATTACAGGCAGCTTTAGTCTGGTCTGCTGATAAAAATTTGAGTCTTGAGGATTATCAATTTTTAAACGCTAGCCAAGCACTGGAAAGACGGGAATCTCATAAAACTATTATACTAAAAAAACAGACTAAAGACATGTCTGGTGAATTATTGTTGGCGGTGAAGCGTCGAGAATTTCAGGTTCAGTACCAACCAATAATCTTTTTATCAACTAGTCGAATTGTTGGTTTTGAGGCGCTGGTACGTTGGCAGCATCCGGAGCGGGGTTGGATATCTCCTGCCAAATTTATTCCTATGGCTGAAGAAATCGGTTTGATTCTACCGATAGGGAAATGGGTACTTCAGGAAGCTTGTCATCAGTTAAAGGTTTGGCAAACTATATTTCCCTATCAATCGGAGATTACTATCAGTGTCAATATTTCTGGTCAACAGTTCTGGCAAGCTAATGTAGTACAACAAATTTCTCAAATTATCCATAGTACTAATCTAAGTGCCACTAGCTTAAAACTAGAAATTAAAGAAATTATCATGACAGTTGATTTTGAATCAGCAATTGATCAAATTAAACAGATAAAAACCCTGGGAGTGCAGGTAGAAATTGATAACTTTGGTACAGGTTACTCTTCTTTGAATTATTTACAATCTTGTCCAATTGATACTTTAAAAATTGATCGTTCTTTTGTGAGTAAATTGAGTGCCGATAATCATGGCAGTGCCGAAGTTGTACGGGGTATTTTAGAGAGAGCTCACCAGCTAGGCATCAGTGTGATTGCCGAAGGAGTGGAAACTGTAGAACAGATGACTCAACTCAAAGCCTTGGGTTGTGAATATGGACAAGGTTTTTTGTTTTCCCAGCCAGTGAGTAGTAAAGTTGCAGAAAAATTACTAGCGAAAACAGTGTAGGAGAAGGCAGAAGGCAGGAGGCAGAAGGCAGAAGTAAGGTGTACCTCATTAAGGAGGAGACAAACGAGAAATTCCCAATTAGCAATTAGCAATTAGCAATTAGCAATTCCCAATTAGCAATTTTCAATTTTCAATTTTCAATCTCTTAACAAATTTCCATCGGCGGAAAGGATAAACTAAATGACTAACAAAGCTTTCTGTCACCTTCTCACCATGCAGTCCAAAGTTTTTAGGTTGTCTAGAGGGTAGATAAAATGTGCCAAAGATAACATCATAAATGGGAAATAGTCCTGCAAAGTTCTTGTCCCATCCTTCTTTTTCCGTTGTATGGTGCCAGCGGTGAAAGGCAGGACTAGCAATCAAGTAACGGAAAGGTCCGTATCTCCAAGAAACGTTGGCATGAATGAAAGCTACGTAGGCAGATAACAAGGGCGTATATAATTCAACTGCTATAGGTGAAAGACCTAGGAGCATTAAGGGAGAAGCTTGCATCACTCGAGAGATGATATCGTTAACTGGATGCAAACGAACAGCAGTTAGCCAATCTACTATCTCTGAACTGTGATGAATAGCGTGATAGTCCCATAGATGGCGAGTATGATGCCAGCGGTGAGTCCAGTAACCAATAAAGTCTCCAACTACGATCGCGATTATACCTTGCAACCACAGAGGTAACTGGGCAACTGGTCCATAACCTGCTAGGATACTTTCCCAAGCAAGCGATCGCTCCAGTAGTAGGTAAAATGGCAGGAGCACAAGAGCGATCGAGATCATGCTCAGAATTTGAATCACCATTGGGGTGAAAAACCAATAGAAGGTATCAAGCCAAACCCCCTTTCTCCATTTACGCTGATTGGGAATACTTGGCCAAAGACGTTCAGCGATACCACAAACAATTGTGAGCACAATGAATAGAACTAGTGTTCTGACAAACCGCTCTTCCATAATTTAGGGTTTTCTTTAAGTTTTCTTAGATGTATTTACCTTGAACACCCATAAAATAGCAACCCCATTGTGGAGATGGGGTGAGGTGAAACTGAGATCTTGCACGCAATAGAGAAAATTGACCTGTGAAGGTAGGGAGCAACCCACCCCTAACCCCTCCAAGGAGGGGAACTGAGGAGCTCCGGAGCAGTGATAAGATTGGACGGTTTCAGTACTGAAATTGATTGTTCTTTTTTCAGTTATTAAGTATTTATGTACTGATGCAAGATGTGAGTGAAAAAAGGAGTAGGAGAGCTTTTTTGAGTAATGAGCGTTAGAAGGCAGGAGGCAGGAGGAACAAGAGTTTTCCTCACCTAAAAAGAAGTCAGAAACTTTTTATATCAAGGGATTCAGCAATTGAATGGGAGAAACAATTCTCTGATCTATTGCCAGACTCGGAGACTCGGTGATAATTGCAGAGATTAGCCATTAGCCAATGGTGACAAGTTAAACGTTTGTGCATTTTGTCAACTCCCATATATGGTGCTTGAGGGCTCAAAAAACACTATATATGGAAATACTCAAGAGGTTGAAAAATTATATTCTTCTTCCTCAGCTTCCTCAGCTTCCCCAGCTCCCTCAGCTCCCCCAGCTCCCTTGACAACGACACTTTTACCTTAACTTGTCACCATTGGCTATTAGCCATTAGCCATTAGCCATTAGCCATTAGCCATTAGCCATTAGCCATTAGCTTTGAGCGCCACTGCTAGACAGGCTAGAAGCCTGTTCCACAAGAGATTATTCTACAGAAAAGAATAAATATTTTCTCAAATGAGCCAGTCTTCCCCGACAGCTTCCAAGGATGAACCCCTGAGGAGTGTCCATACTAACAACTTTCCCCAAATCCTAACTCAATTGGGGATTTCCCTAGTTATCTCCACCTACCAAGCAGGAAAACTGATTGTCCTCCGCGCTGATGACAATGTGATTAACACCCATTTCCGTATTTTCCCAAAACCGATGGGCTTAGCTGCTGACACAGGCAGATTAGCTATCGGCACAGCTCACCAAGTTTGGGAACTCCGTAACGTACCAGCTGTCGCTCATAAACTGGAACCAGTAGGTAAACACGATGCTTGTTATCTACCTCGTAACTCCCATATCACCGCAGACATCGATATCCACGATTTAGCCTGGGGGAAGCAAGAACTCTGGTTTGTCAATACTCGCTTTTCCTGTCTGTGTACCCTAGACTTTGACCATAGCTTTGTACCTCGTTGGCGACCAAATTTCATCACAGCTCTGACACCAGAAGACCGTTGTCATCTTAACGGCTTAAGTATGGTAAATGCTGAACCCAAGTATGTGACAGCATTGGGGGAAACAGATAGTATAAGGGGCTGGCGGGAGCATAAAGCTCATGGTGGTGTACTGATGGATATCGAGACAAATCAAGTGCTTGTGCGGGGTTTGTCAATGCCTCACTCACCCCGCTGGTATAACGATCGTCTCTGGGTATTGGAATCAGGTAATGGTTCTCTGGCGACAGCTGACTTGGCTTCTGGGAAAATTGAAACAGTCACTCAGCTACCTGGCTTTACCCGCGGTTTAGACTTCTGGGGAAATTTGGCTTTTGTTGGCCTTTCCCAGGTAAGAGAGACAGCGATATTTAGTGGCATTCCCCTCACACAGAGGCTAGAAGAACGGATCTGTGGGGTTTGGGTAATAAATATAGAAACAGGACAAACCGTAGCATTCTTGAAGTTTGAAGATGCAGTGCAGGAAATCTTTGCCGTTGAGGTATTACCAGGTATCCGCTTTCCTGAGATTATTGACTGGGATGAAAAATTGATTGCCTCCTCCTATGTGCTGCCGGATGAAGCTTTGGCAGATGTACCCGAGGCACAAAAGCAGTTGACAAAACCTATTAGCACTCCTCAACAGCAGCTGATATCAGACTCATCTGAGTTTTCTACAAATCCATTACCGAAAAAGTCGGGTAAGCGGAGGAAAGGAAAACGGGGATTTGATATCAGTAGTTAAAGAAACCTAACTAGGGCTTGCTGAAAAAGTCGTAATTTTCTGGTTTTGAAGTAATAAGTAATAAGTAATAAGTAATAAGTAAAGAGTGTACTATCGCTTGCTGCGCAACTCTTTGAGGCAATTAATTGAAGTGAAAGT
>JAAHGL010000173.1 GCA_010692635.1 Symploca sp. SIO2C1
AAGACTTTTACTAACGGAAAATCTGGCAGCAACTGTTCTAATTGATAGCTTTTGTGCTAAATGTGCTGCCACGATTTTTTCTCGCAGATCGACTGAATATGCTTTCATTCGTTATATCACCCTTATCCAACACTCAAATTAAGTGTACCGCATAACAGCGGTAACCGCTGTATCAATTGTTGAATGGTTGTTTGTTGTTTGTTAGGAGCCTCCCAACTGGCGGCGCACCGCCCCCTACAAATGAAAGAAACAAGCCAAATCCTCTTCCCTCCTGCCTCCTACCTTCTGCCTCCTGCCTTGTTTCTTAAAAGCTCAACAATTACGTAAACTAGCTAGTAACAGCACAATTTCATCAATTGCTTGACGTCGGATTGCTGCTGATTGTTCGCTGCGATTGACCATTATGCTGAATACTAGTGATTGATAGCTGGGTAAATCTAAATAACCAGCAAGAGTCGAAACACCAGTCATGCCACCAGTTTTGGCTCGGATATTAACTTGTACAGGTCTATCTTGAAGGCGACCTTTTAATGTACCATTGACACCAGCAACCGGCAAAGATTCTTGGTAGATCTCGGCTTCTGGTGTCTGTGCCATCAGTTTTAGGGTTTGGACAAGTGCTTCTGGACTTACTTTATTGTGGCGAGACAATCCGGAACCATCAGCTAGCAGGTAGGTTTCTGGCTCCACTCCCAATTCTGTTAGACTTTGTTGAAGTGCAGCTACCCCAGAATCAGTAGCTGATTGGGCTCCTAAAGTGTGCAGTAATGCTTCGGCGTACAAATTATTGCTCTCTTGATTAATTTTCCTCAACCAAGACTCTAAGTCAGATTCCACTGCTGCTAATTCTGTCTTTGGTTCTGTTGGTTGGGGACTAGTTGCAACTTGTGTCTCATTAACCGTAATCCCTTCATCTAAAAGGATTTTTTCAAAGGACTCTAAGAAATAATCAGCGGGGTTAAGAATCGCTAATGCCCAGATGTAGGGTTCAGCATCAACCGCCATCTGACCTTTAATTTGCAATATTGGCTCCCCTAAAACGCCGAGGATCTGGATTGATGAGGGGGTTCCTGCTGGTGCTGTCGTTGTCTGATTTTCTACCTGCCACTGACTCCTAGCTAAAGGATCATCCCAGCTCAGCTGTAATGGTTGATCTAGTTCTTGGGGTATCAGCCTCACAATCGCAGCATTTTCGTTAAGGATGAGACTATTGACAGATGTACCGTAATATATGTATATATCTGACCATTCCCAGGTAGGATGAATAGTCGGTTCACTGAAGTAACCTTCTTCCACAATTAGTTGCTCTACCCTACGCACTCCTCGGCGTTTGAGTTGTTGTGCCAAATCTTTTAACTTAGCAGTGGTTAAGCTAGGATCTCCTCTTCCTACTAGCCGCAAAGAAGTTAAGTTGGGAATATTACCGGTACTATAAACTGATGTCCGAATGGGAAATTGAGCACCTAATTGATGTAGTGCTGCAGCAGTTGTTAGCAGTTTAGTGTTGGATGCTGGGGTAAAATAACGCTCCCCTTCATAGTTATAGATAGGAATTGAACTAGATAGGGGTTCAACCAGAATACCCCAACGCGATCGCACAAATTCGGGGCGCTCAATCACTTCTGCAATTGCTGCATCCAATTGAGTTGCACAAATGCCTTGAGAAGCTTCTGAGTGGTTCGGTTCTGGCGGAGTTGGTTGAGCAACAGTTTTTTGCAGTCCTGTTGTTAGCTGAGCACTAATTAACAATATCAAAAAGCTATCACGTAAAGTCAAACTTGCTATCATCCTTCGTTTCCTTTCTACCAAGGAGGAAATAAGTAGTCATTTCTCCCTTACCTTTCACAGGAATTTTACCTCTATGCTCGAACAAATATTTATCCTGCAAGTGTTTGTAGGTAGTAGCTGTTAGGTGAATTTTACCGGCTAAACCGTGGGACTCCATTCGGCTGGCAGTATTCACTGCGTCACCCCACAAATCATAAATAAACTTACTAACGCCAATTACTCCTGCTACTACAGGCCCAGTATTGATCCCAATGCGGATGTGGAACTCCTGTCCCATATCTTTGCTAAATTCAGTTACTGCTGCTTGCATATCCATTGCCATCTCAGCGATCGCTTCAGTGTGATTTGGTCTCTCTTTCGGTAAGCCTCCCACCACCATGTAAGCATCTCCAATTGTCTTGATTTTTTCCAAGCCGTGTCGTTCTGCTAGCTTGTCAAACTTTGAGAAAATTACATTGAGTAACTCTACCAATTCTGGCGGCGAAATCCTTTGTGAGAGTTGGGTAAAGCCGACAATGTCAGCAAATAAAACTGTGACTTCAGCAAAATCGTCAGCGATGGTATCTTGCCCCTGTTTCAGGCGTTCGGCAATTGGCTTTGGTAAGATATTGAGTAATAAGCGTTCGGTTTGTTCCTGTTGGTAGCGCAATGCTTCTTCTGCTTGCTTGCGCTTGATCAACTGCCCCAACTGACGACCAATGGCAGCCATTGTTCTGAGTAAGTCTTCATCAGCCTGCTGAACATCGCCACTAAACAAAGTGAGTACTCCCAGAATTTCCCCGTCTGCTAGCAGGGGAATGCCAAAGGCTTGTTGCAATCCTGCTTGGGAAATTGGTTTTGAGTCCGAGAATTCGGTATCATACATGACATTAGTAAGCCCGTGAATAGAGCGGCTTGCCCAAACACGACCAGGTAATCCCAAACCAGGAGTAAAGGTTGTATTCTGGCTATGAGCCATCAAGTTTGGGATACTTACTGATGGCTTAACCCAAGAATCCACACATCTTAGTACTATTGAATCCTCCTCCTCGTTTCCATTCCCTGTCTCTTTTGTTTGCTTATCTGGCTCCCAAATTTCCCCTAGATCCCATTCCAAGTTTTCACAAATGACTTCTAATATTTTGGGAGCTGCCTCCGATAGAGTGGCAGATTCTGACATGATGCGGGTGGTGGCATACTGTAGTGCTAATCGCTTTTGGGTGCGCTGGCGCTCAGTAATATCCCGACCAATATAGATAAAATTTTCTAAGCCCTCTGTCTCTGTTTGTATAGCTGAGCAGGAAAAAGCGATCGCTAATTTTTCTCCAGATTTCGTCTGACAAATAGCTTCTACATCATTCAAAACTTCATTCAATAAGAAAGGCGCATGATTAGCTTTATTGACAAGCTTATTATCAGCAATAATCATCGAGATTGAGTTGCCAACTAATTCTGCTTCGCTATAACCAAATAGGTCTTCTGCAGCTTGATTTACAGTTTTAATAATTCCTGATGGCTTAGTTACCAATAAAGCATCCGCCATTGATGAAATAATTTTATCAACATAATCTTTGGAAGCAGCTAGGGCGCTGGACAAAAGATTGGTTTCATTAATTCTTTGGATTAAACTTTGTTCCAAAGTCATTCTTTCTGTAACCTCTTCAATAATCACTATTAATTTTTTTTCTACAGGTTCTTCATAGAGGTTATTAATAATGTGGATATCAAAGTATATAGGAGAATCATTATTTGGTGTTCTAGCAATTCCCTTAATCTCGAAACTTTCTTGCTCCCCTTCAATAATTTCCGTAAGGATATCTTCAACTCCGAACAGTTCAGGAAACCCAAGA
Organism: Symploca sp. SIO2C1; assembly: GCA_010692635.1. Classification (GTDB taxonomy): domain Bacteria; phylum Cyanobacteriota; class Cyanobacteriia; order Cyanobacteriales; family Coleofasciculaceae; genus Caldora. The sequence goes on from JAAHGL010000173.1 coordinate 3,618, forward strand.
CGTATATCCTGTCCTTTGCTGATGTCATCTGGACAATCAACAAACCTTTGTACTCCAGCAGAGGTATCGATAATGTTAAAGTCTCGATCGATTTCTACGTATTCCCCTCGATTGGGGGCAAGGACGGATAGGAGTTTATTTAACAGGGCATTCATGCCAGTTAGAGCATTCCGTAAGCTAATTTTTGAAAAATTTCGTCAACGTATGAGCCCGTTTTGGCTGAAGTTGGATAAGTAGCTATTACTCGTTCTAAGTCTTTAAATTGAGGCATTTTAGCCATTTTTTCTTCATCAACTAAGTCTGATTTGTTCAGGGCATAAATCATCATTCCCTTGGGATTAACGTCGGAAAATAACTTAGCACGTTCTGGAATGTTATCAATAGTTTCCTGCCGGGTGACATCACCGACGATTATGGCACCACTGGCTCCTTTTAAGTAACTTGGAGCAATAGATTTAAATTTAGTATGACCTTCTAAATCCCAAATTAATAGCTGTATTTTCTGCGGTGTTGAATCAGTTAGTTCAATAGTTTTGCGAGAAATTTTTACTCCCACAGTAGAAAGATATTGATCACTGAACTGGCGTTCCACAAAACGTCTAATTAGGCTAGTTTTACCCACCCCAAAATCACCTATCAAGCAAATTTTTTTAGAAATTGTTGCCATAATTATTCTTTTTATTGAGTGGGTATAAATGGTTCAAAGATTACACATCTATGTAATTCCATAGATTGGGAGTAATCCCAATTAGGAGGAGGTTCGGTTGTCCCCGAAATCTCTTGGAGTCTTTCCGGCTCAATACCCTGCTTAATCAGAATGTCTTGTACCGTTTTAGCACGACTTTTTGCTAAAGACCTATCTATACCTAGGGAACGCAAACTGCTAGGGTCACTATAACCTTTTAATTTAAGATAAACTTTGGGATACTGCTCCATAAATTCCCGGACTTTGGGAATTTTCTGGGATAACTCTGTTGATTTTAATTCAGCTGAATTCACCTTGAAGTAGAGGGTGGTATCAATTTTCGGTAGATTGATACGGGTGGTATCGTTTACAGACTTGACTCCTGGAATCTGCTCAAATGTCTGGGTGAGATCTGGAACATCTTCCTCCACACCTACACTTCCCTTGAGAGTCACTACCCCATCTAGATATTTAGCTGAAATATCAACTCCTTCAATTTGGTTAAGGTGATAGGCTACCCGCTCTACCTCTTGTGCAGCCAAAACTGGATCGGGATTCAAATCCAGAACTACAATATCATTATCTACTCCCAAAGTCGGAGCAACTTCCTTGGCAATTTTTTCCACCTTGTGACGCATATACTGATTTGGTACTCGTCCTCCCAGCTTCATTGTCTTTTGATTGGCATCAACTTTTAGCTGATAAACAGATACTTCTGGAGCAGAATAAGCTAGAGCAAGTTCAATATCCGATTCAAGGTTACGGTTAATACTTTGTTTTTGCCAATAAATTCCCAAAGGTACACAGATTAAAGCTAAAGCAGCTAAGCCTGCTGCGAGGAAAGCAACAGGTAGTTTACGCTTTTCCTCTTTTAATCGTTCGTAAATTAAACTTTCTACTAGGGAATGTACCTGCTCAGGGATACTATCAGGATCCCCCTCAAAAGACTTGATTTCTTCACCATGATGTTCAACGATTTTCCTCAGGGTTTCCCGGATCTTGTTGATTAATACTGGTGGTGGTTCTCCATCAACTACTACTGCTAAGTAACAATATCCTGCTGCTTCTAAAATGATCCTGGAAGTACCATAGTAGATTTCGTCAAGTTCTGAGACATTGCCTGAGTGAGCCATACAGTCGTTAGCAAAGCTACGGATCGCTGTTAACATACCTGCCATCATATCCGACTCTAGCTTCTCTCCCTCAGACGGTTGTACCTCTGAAATCACTAAACCGGAGCCTTTGTGAATTAAGAAGATGGCTTTAATCAGGGAGTGCATTGTCTCCTTGAGGAGCAATTCTGCCTCAGAAACCCCCTGTATTTTGGCACGAACCTTGCGAGATACGGCATCAACGCTAAAAGCATGTTCAATCTGTTCGTTAATAGCGCGAAGTTCTGAGCCAATGTAGGAAGAAATCGTACTACCAATAACAGGGTAGAGAGCATCCACCATCGCATCTCTTTCTAAGAGAACCTGTTCCCTGATGGCTTCTGCCATTTCTGGTGCGAGGGAATTGGCAATTTCTTTGGGGGATTTGCTAACCTGCTGAGCAATTGCTATGGGAATTGCTGCTGCTATAGCTTCTCCCATTGCTACTCTATTTTTAGAGGTATTTTGCTCAATTAGTTCATCAATGCGCTCATAAATGTTTTGCTCAAGTGCTCTGAGTCTTGGCTCAAGTTTATCAGGATCTACTAGCCTTTGGAGGAGCGTCATGATCTCATCAAAATCATTGGCAGAGCTCACCTCTTCAGCTAGATTTTCGTTCTCTTGAGCTACTAAAGTGGAGTTGTCATCTTCTGGGTTTGCTGGCTCACTAGGTGGTTGAGGGAGAACATGAGAATCCTCCCTTTCCCTGGGATTGGTTGCGTCTAATGTGGAGGTGAACTTCAACAGCTTCTTTACCTCCGGAGCAATCTGGGGCTCCGGTTTGGTATGGTTAGCTTTGTCAGAAGAACCAAGGGACTGACTCTTGAGCCTTGCGACTTCTTCTTGGCTATGATTAGTTTGCGGCGGATTTTCTAAATTGCTATAACCATTATTAGCTCCCTTCTCTCCCGTCTCATCTTTTTGAGCTGCTACTGAGACATTCTCCTCCTGTTGGATAGTTACCTCAGAGCTTGGTTCCTCACTAGAGTTGGCTGAGTCTAGCTGACGCAGCAACTTCAGCAAATTTTTGGTTTGACTATGTGCTAACTGTAAATCTTGCTTACTTTGAGTAGTTTCCCCTAACGAAGAAAGGGATTGACTTGTGAGCCTTGATACTGGTTCTTCCTGGCTAGGGCGTGTTTTCAAGCTGTCGGAGGGCGAAGCATTTGGATTGTATACCTTGGGTTTAACCGATGAATTATCGCCCAAATGCTTCGCCCCTACATCAGATTTTTGACTTTGAAAACACGCCCTAGAGTTATGATTAACCTTGTTGCCATTTGTTCCATTTGCCTGAGTTGTCCCAGATGGGTTATCCTCCTGTGGCTTAGAAACATCTGTGCTGGATTCGTCTACAGAACCAGATTCTTCGATATTATCTAGTAAACTTAGCAAATCATCTAGAGGTTCTTTAGCTTGGAGATTGAGTTCTTGTGACTTTAAGTCAACATGCAACTGCTGTTTTAGTTCAGCCTGATTTTTCTTTGATACAGTCATGATACTGCTCTGTGTCACCCTCAATCTATCAACTCTTCCAGCACAGCTGTCTGTCTCAGAACTATAACGTCTCAATAATTGAGTAATAGTTCGTCTGACTCGAGTACAAGAGTGAGATTCTACTCCAAGGTTGGACTTTGCTCTAATAGGAGCAAAGCATTCTTTCCCTGAGTCTCGTCGGCAACGGCTTGGATTGCGTCTTTAACCTCAGGAACTAATGTAGTCCCTTGTAGCCTTAAACCCATCTCCATCAAAATGTCTGCCATCTCACTCTTTGAGGTTTTATCCTCTGTGAGGAGAGTAAATCTCCTCTCTAGTTCTTGCAACACCTGATTCTTGAGAGTGAGGACATCTTGCTCGAGTTTGTCTTTGCTAGCTGAGATTTCTTGCTTGAGAGAAGTTGTCTGTTTATATACTATTTCATCGAGCGCTTCAATAGTCTTAGAAAAGTTTTTGTCAGTACGCTCAAGTTGGTCGAGACGAGAGCGCACCTCAGCTTCAAAGGTTGACAAATTAGACTCTAGCTGATCAAAGCGAGTTTCATATTCGCGCTGATGAGAGCCAAATATTATATCACGTATTTTGTCAATATTTTCTATTCTTTCGCGCGTTTTGTCTGGTTGTGTAATTTCACTCATACTGATCAATCCATTTTCTGAACGAGTTTTGAGAAACGAGGATATTCACCCTTGAACTGCAATGTGAAGCTTGGATAGGGATAGAGAACTAGTATTCACGCTCAGTTCTCTATCTTAGGATATTCTGTATTAGTAAGATCACGTAAGCCCGTACACTAATCCGAGAAAAATTGCTCATCTTCCGTACGGGTTAGGTTAAATCCCCCCTCGGCTTCCAACAGGGTTGTAATTGCTTCTGTAATTGCTGTTTAGCCATATCTTGTATTCTGTGGCTATTGGTTCATACTATCAAGGAAGGAGAATCAGTTCTTATTCCTTTAATCTTTACCCCTCTTCAAAAATTGGTCACTGACATTAAAAATGCATATTACTAAATGTCTTCACACCGCCGTTCTCGTTTCTGATTTGGAAAAGGCAGAGCATTTTTATACCAAAATACTGGGATTGACCAAAGTCGAACGACCCTTAAAATATTCTGGTGTCTGGTATCAAGTGGGAGACTTCCAAATTCACCTAATCGTTGCTCCTAATGCTTCAACTAAGCTACAGAATCCCCAAAAGTTGGGTCGTAATCCCCATATAGCTTTTTCAGTGACTGACTTAGAGGTGATCAAAAAATTGCTGCTGGAGCATGGATGTGAGATCCAGATGAGCGCCTCTGGTAGAGCTGCTCTGTTTACTCAAGATCCAGATGGCAATATTATTGAGCTGAGTCAAATTGAGAATTGATAATTGGGAATTGGGAATTGAGAAAGTCAGAAGACAATGAAAGTTAAAGTCAAAAATCTTGGTGCTTTAAAGCAAGCTGAATTTATTCTTGGCGACTTGACAATCATTTGTGGCGGTAACAATACTGGCAAAACTTATGCCACTTACGCCCTATTTGGCTTTTTGTCTACTTGGCGACGCATGTTTTCGCTCCCAATTAGTAGGGAGCAAATCGAGCAGCTCTTAGCAAATGGCGTAGTTCGTCTTGAGCTACAAGAATACGTCCAACAGTCAGAGAAGATTGTTGCTCAGGGTTGTCAGGCATATACCCAACAATTATCAAAGATTTTTGCGGCACAGGCAGAAAAATTTAAAACAACGAATTTTCAGGTAAGCTTGGATATCCAAAATATTAGTCTATTAGACCGCTTTGAGCTGACAATGGGAGCTGTCAATGCTGAACTTTTTTCCATCACGAAAAGCGAAGAAAGTACAGAATTAGTGATAACTCTACTTCTTGAGAAAGATAAGGTAACAATCCCCTCTGATGTCATTAAACGCATTATTGCTGATGCTCTTGAGGACATCATTTTTGGACAATTTTTCCCTCGCCCTTTCATTGCCAGCGCAGAACGAACAGGTGCTGCCATTTTTCGCAAAGAGTTGAATTTTCCTCGTAATCGTCTGCTTGAAGAAATGGGACAGGCTGACAAAAATATCGATCCTATGGAGCTTTTATTGAAAGATTATGATGATTATGCCCTACCGATAAAGACCAATGTAGAGTTTACCCGGCAACTTGAAACCATTGTCAAAAAAAGCAGTTTTGTTGCTCAACACCATCCCGATGTCTTGGCTGATTTTGCTGATATTATCGGTGGCGAATACACTGTCAACCGCAACGATGAACTTTACTATGTGCCGCAGGGTAAACGGCTCAAACTTACTATGGATGAAAGTTCTAGTGCAGTGCGTTCTTTACTAGATATGGGTTTTTACTTAAGACACGAAGCCCAATCTGGTGACTTACTGATGGTGGATGAACCAGAACTGAACTTACACCCTGAAAACCAGCGCCGTGTTGCACGGCTTTTTGCCCGACTGGTTAACCTCGGTATAAAAGTTTTCATCACTACCCATAGCGATTACATCATCAAAGAACTGAATACACTAATCATGCTCAACCATGACAAACCACATCTTCAGCAAATTGCTAAAGAAGAAGGTTATCAGACAGAAGAACTGATCTCTGCTGAAAAGATCAAAGTCTATATTGCTGAAGAAGCATCGATAAAATTAGAGGGCAGAACTAGAAGAACTAAATGCCATACCCTCACACCAGCTGACATCGATCCAGAATTGGGTATTGAAGCCCGCAGCTTTGATACTACCATTGAAACGATGAACCGGATTCAGGAAGCGATTGTCTGGGGTGAGGAGTAATGTCTGATATTGCTATCCTCAAAGAGATGATCCAGGAAACCGCTACAGTACCATTAGAAAAGCGCTATAGCAAAAATCAAGTCACACTTACGGAGCCGCCTCCTGCCAACTATTCCGTAACCATTTATGGAATACCCGATGAGGATGAGGTCATAATCATCAAGGCTGATACTTTTAGTTCACCGAATGCAGTTTTTAAGGGAAATTATGGTGAATGCAAACGTGCGGATTTTGTTATTATTGCTGATAGTGACAAGAAAAAGGTCAGAAAAGTCATTCTCTGTATTGAGATGAAGGGAGGTAAAGGAGGAACGGAGAAGGAAATAATCCAACAGCTTAAAGGAGCGCAGTGTTTTGTTACCTATTGTCGGGAAATTGGTAAGTCATTTTGGAATCAACGAAATTTCCTTAAAGGTTATGAATATCGTTTCATCAGTATCAGAGATATCAGCATTTCTAAAAAACCGACACGGACTTCGGCCAAAGTTGGCACTCATGATCGTCCAGATAGAATGCTGAAAATTACCTCTCCAAATCACCTTCAGTTCAATCACTTACTCTGACATTAATACCCATAGCGATTACCTGATCAAAGGGGTTGCTCTTAACAGGGAACTTCGGATTAGTGATAATATTTGATTGTTACAGTATTCAAATTGATTGTTCTCACTTATGTTATTAAGTTTTTGTACTGGTACAAGATCTGAGCTAGAGTCCGAGTAGCAAGCGAACGACGGTGAACATCATTGCCTATCTCTATAGTGACCCTCTGCTAGAATCCCCACCAGAACCAACAGTTTGGGGTTTAGAGGTAGATGCAGTATATCAAGACCTAGGAGGACGTCAGCAGTTGGAGCAGCTGTTGGCTGATTGCCAAAGTAAAGGAGCTGATTATCTGTTAATTCGTCGTTTACAGGAATTGGGAAACTCTATTGAAGAAATTAGCGATCGCCTAATGCAAATTGAAGCTATGGGCATTGCGATCATTGTTACAGAACAATCTTACAGTTCTACTCAACTAAAAGATGCTGCCACTAATACTAAAATTAGGGCAGATTTACTGAAACTATTACAAGAAATTCACAAAGAAGTCAACAGTCGTCGCCTCCGTCAAGGACACGCCCGTAATCGCCTCAAAGCTTTGCCCCCACCAGGAAAAGCTCCCTACGGCTATCGACGTGGTAAAGACCGTTACATTATCGATCGCTCTACAGCACCTGTAGTTAAAGTTTTTTTTGAACGGTTTCTGATTTATGGCTCCTTGCGTGGTGCAGTTCGGTATCTAGAGCAAAAGTACGGCAAAAAAATTGCAGTTTCTACAGGACATCATTGGCTCACCAACCCAGTTTATCGGGGCGATCTTGCCTACCAAAATGGAGAGGTGATTTCCGACACCCATAGCGCAATTTTAGACCGGGAAGAAGCGGCACAGATTGACCGATTGCTGCGTCGTAACCGGCAACTACCTCCCCGAACTGCTAGTGCTCCCCGCTCTTTAGCTGGTTTGGTAGTTTGTGGGGAGTGCCAGTCAGCGATGACTGTAACTAGTGTTACTAAACCTCGCCGACAGAAAGAATATCTCTACCTAAGACCGATTAGTTGTCCTAAAAGTCCCAAGTGCCGCGCGATCGCTTATGAGCAAGTCTTGGAGCAAACGATTCAAAGCATTTGCCAGGAATTACCCCGTGCAGTCGCCGGAAAAAATATCCCTAACCTTGATGGAGTAAAGCAGTCCCTTAACAGTCAAATTGAGGACAAACAGAATATTTTAGCTCAATTGAGCTCCTTAACAACTAGCGGGGTCTTGGATTCAGAAACTGCTGATTTACGTGCCTACAAGCTGCGCACTGAAATCTCCCAGCTGAAAACCCAGTTGGCAGTTCTACCACCAGTAAATTTACAAGCGATTGCTCAGACTGTCTCAATCCCCCAATTCTGGTCTGATTTATCTGAATCAGAACGCCGCTTCTACTTTCGAGAATTTATTCGGCAAATTGAACTAAAGCGCCAAGATAAGATCTGGCAGCTGCAACTAATTTTTATTTTTTAGCGCTTTATTTGCGGGAAATGATTGACAACCCATGAATAATACAACAGTAAGGGATGTAACTATCTTAAAAAACTGACTATTAACCTCGTCCCACGACTTTCATTACATGGGATTGCACCCTCTTTCGCTCTAAGCGTTTGCGGAGTAATACCCTTACGGAATGCTGCGCTCGGGTGCGATAGCAGCAAAGCATCCCCGTTCAGTATACACGCTCTACTCTTCGAGAAGCTGAAGAAGGCGTCTATGTCAAGCGTCAGAAAGACATTTGTACTAATGACCAATGACTAATGACCAATGACTAATGACCAAGCGATAAATCAAAACCTGGAATATTTTATGATTGTTAATGAACTGCTGAAGCGCTATGCTGCTGGGGATCGAGATTTTGAAGGATTAGATTTGCAGGGAGCCTATCTGAGTAAAGTAAATTTGCCGGGAGCCAACCTGAGACGGGTAGACTTAAGGGGAGCTAATCTTACTGGAGCTAGTCTCCAGGGAGTCAATCTAAGTTATGCCGATTTAAGCAAGGCTAACCTAAATGGTGCAAATCTTAGTGGAGCCAACCTAGAAGAAGCAAAGTTAGAAGCAACAGACTTGAGGAAAGCTAACCTGATTAAAACTAACTTAAAAAAAGCTAAGTTGACAGGGGCAAATCTTAAGGAAGCTAGCCTTATGTTTGCTAACCTCTCTCAAGCTAACCTTGATTGTGCAGATTTCCACGGAGCCACACTACATCAAGCAATTCTACATCGGGCAAGTTTGAGAAATACTGATTTAATTGGAGCAATTCTTCAAGAAACAGACTTGAGAGGGGCTGATTTAAGCCAAGCTTGCTTGATTCGTGCTGACATAACCAAAGCCGTTTTGATGGTAGCAGATCTCACCAATGCAGTCTTGCTTGGAGCAGAACTCCAAGGAGCAGATCTCAGTGGAGCAACTATGCCTGACGGCAAGATGCATGATTAGGAATTAGGAAAATAAGGAAAAAATGATCTAATAGGTAGGGCTTGCTGAATAAGTGTGGAAGCTATGCCATACAAGACTTTCAATCATTGCTAATCCGGCTCTGGGTAAACGTATCATCCTGAATGACTAAGACGGGACGGCGATACCCGGGTTCTGACCCGACCGGATCGGGTAAGTTTGCCCACCAAATTTCTCCGCGATACATTACCAATCCTCATGAGGCAAAGACATAAACTGCATCCTTGCCATTTCTGAGTCAAGTTCAGAGGACTCTGTATCGTAAACCTGGTTTAATTTAAGCAAGGTTTGCTCACAGTTGTACCTTTTCAGATAGGCCTGTAGCGCTTTTGCATAAAGCTCACTACGCGACATCCCAAACTGCTGAGCAAGCGTTTCTGCCTGTTCAAAAACTGAATCTGGAAGCGAAATTGCCGTTTCCATAGCGATCGTTATTGATTCTATGCTTTGTTATACCTCAGTTATACCAGAGATACAAAAACTCAAGAAGCAGGGTTTTGGTTCGGTGCGAGACTTCCATTGCTATGCCGAGAGCGATCGCATTGGGATATCCATTGATGGGAGCGAACAGCTTTATCCAGAGCAAACGACTACTGCTTTTGTCACCTATCATCCTGTCACTAGATATTTTAGTGCGTAAGAGCGATCGGCAATGGGGTCGTACTTAAATCCAGGCGACCTCTAAGTAGATCGAAGGAGGTTTCTGTAGGATGTGTTAGCGATAGCGTAACGCATCAAAACCTTACTCTGCGGTGCGTTACGGCTCTGCCTAACGCACCCTACTGCCGTGACTGAATGCCTGGTTAGCGGCTCCTGACACGGCAATTTTTCACCATCACTTTATGACTGCTCACATCTTGGAAGTTGTGGATAATTACGATCCAACCACAGAGGTTGTATTGTTGCTGGAGTCTTTCGATCAAGCAACGTTCTTTTACTTGAAAAACCTACCCATTACACCACCTCAATGCTACGAGCAAATACGTAAGACTTGGGATGAATTCCAGCCAGGAGTTAGTATTAATAGAGGTTCGTGGGACCAGGTGCAGCCTAGTACGATGTGAAAAAAGTCAACTCCTATTCAAGCAAGCTGCCAGCTTTTGGGCGAGAACCAGGACGTGGGGCGATCGCATCATCCCATAATGGTCGCCGGGAATGACGTAAGTTTCCTATATCGAAGATTGCCGAAGAACATCAACAGGTCTGTCGCGATTTGATTTATGACAATCGCATCCTTTGAAGGGGATATTTGCACCTACGATTTTTGCCAGAAGCGATCGCTTTTTCTCTTTGAGGATATCGCCTTTGGAGAATAACTTATATCAAGGAAAGGATAAACAGTTATAATGCCCTCCAACCTTGCAACCTTCTTTCTTACCTCGGAGCCTTATTACCACTAAAGTGTAAGTAATCAACCGAACATGATATTATGTTGATTTTTGAGGAGGTTAAATTGATTGTCTTTTGAGGAATTAGAATCTATTCAGATTATTGAATCCGATATTATTGATTCTACAACTGAAGTAGGTAGTGGTTGTGAGTGGCGAGGGACAGGAAAAGCACCGCAATGGAATAATCTTAAATCCACTAAAGTTTACGACCATATTTTACGACATCATGGTTCCCGGCTGAAGCTTTCTGAAATTAAGGGAAGAATGGCAAGCAGTAATCGAGACCAGGGACAATGGTTAAATGATAATGATATAATTTTAGCTGAACAAGTAGCTCCTAAATATTCGGGTCGATATATTATTGATTTTAAGCGTCCTGTGGGTAGAGTTTATCATCGAGATGGAACTATTACAGAAAATGTTACTCGCATTAATATTAAA
>JAAHGL010000174.1 GCA_010692635.1 Symploca sp. SIO2C1
CACCCTACTGCCGTGACCCAGCTAAAATGGTTCATTAGAAACCGGTTGTGAAGTAAAAAGTAACAAGTAACAAGTAACAAGTAAGAAGGAGCTAGAAACCAAAATCTATTGCACAGTTTTAGCTGGGTCACGGCACTACAAATAGAGACTTTGCGTAAGTCCTGACATAATTCCGTTACGGTGTATAAGTCCTAGATTTTTGAGCAGATTGAGTCATCTTTAGATAACTTTAGCTATTAGCAAGAAACTTAAGGATACTGTGGCGCAAGGATTTCACCTTAAGTTGACACCAATGATTGCATACGCCCAGTCCAATGTATTGAGATACCGATAGATGCTGAATTGGGCAAATGCAAGAGAGCCTCTACAATTACTAATTGTCAAAAATCACAATAGGTCTGATCAAGATTTGAGGGAAAACAAATCTGAGACAGAATCCGGAATGCAGCAGTAATTATTGGTAGTTTAAGGTGTTCCGACAGAAATGTCAGATATATCCCAAAAATCGACAGTTTAGCTGTCAAACATTCATGCTGATAACCCAATCGAGTAAGCAAGCGATCAAGAATAGGAGCAAATCACAATGAGTCTGGATTTACGGAAACTTGTGCAAGCCACGAACCCAGCCAATACTTTGTTCGTGGATAATTATGAACAAGATCAAAAGTATTACATTGATTTCTCCTCAGTACGTGGTGTTCAGATCATTGAGGATTTGACGGATAACATTGCTGTATGGTCTCCTGATGAAGCGACCTGCCAGCTATTTACCGGACATATTGGTTGCGGTAAATCTACAGAATTGCTCAGGCTGAAGGCAGAGTTGGAGCAGAGAAACTTTCATGTAATTTACTTTGAGTCTGATAACTACCTAGAACTAGGAGATGTCGATGTCAGTGATGTTTTGCTAGTGATTGCGCGGCAGATTAGTGAGAGTCTAGACAGACTGAAACTTGAGCAACCGAAAAACACGAAAGATATTCTTAAAAGAGTCGGAAAGCTGCTGCAAACTGAGATTGAACTTTCAGCTGAAGCCAAGGTTCCTGGCATGGGTAAAGTAGCAGCCAGCACTGAGGGAGAGTTATCGGTAGAAGTGGGAATTCCTGGAATCGGAGAAATTACTGTTAACAACGAAGAAGGATTTTCCTTAGTAGCGCCGTTAATTGGCAAGATATCAGCAAAAGCGAAAGCCAGTCCTGATCTTCGCCATAAGCTAAGGGGATATCTAGAACCTCGAACTAGTGGAATTATAGAAGCGATCAATGCTGAACTGCTAGCACCTGCCAGGGAAAAGCTGAAACAGCACGGTAAAAAAGGACTAGTGGTAATTGTTGATAATCTCGACCGGGTAGATAACTCTCCCAAACCGTGGGGACGTTCCCAGCAAGAGTATCTGTTTGTTGATCGGGGTGAGCAGTTACGGGGACTCAACTGTCATTTGGTTTATACGATGCCTCTAGCATTGAGGTTCTCCAATGATTTTGCTTACCTCATCCAAAGATTTAAGGTAAGTCCCCATGTACTACCAATGGTACCGGTGCAGCGTTTGGATGGGGATGAAGATTTAGAGGGAATGAGGCTATTGCGACAGATGGTTTTGGCAAGAGCTTTCCCCACTTTTACTGAAGAGCAGCGTTTAGAGAAAATCACAGAAATTTTTGATACTCCTGAAACTTTAGACCGTTTGTGCTTAGTCAGTGGGGGTCATATGCGGAATTTGCTGCGACTTCTGAACAATTCACTCAAGAAAGAAAAAAAGTTACCAATCTCCCGTAACAGTTTAGAAAGGGTGATTAGAAGCCATCGCAATGATCACATCTTAGCTATTGAAAATGATGAGTGGGAATTATTACGCCAAGTAGTGCAAGAAAAAAAGGTAACAGGGGATGATGGATACCAAAAACTCATCCGCAGTATGTTCGTCTATGAGTACCACGACTCCCAAGATTATTGGTTTAATATCAATCCAATTTTGGCAGATGCTAAGGAGTTAAGTTGTGACAAGTGAGTTGCCTTGCTCAAATCAACATACTCCTGCAAACGAACAGTCATTGCAGGAGCTCAACTTTGAGATTGAAATGTCTCAAGGAGAATTTAAGCTGATTTTAGCTCGCTGCAACTATTCTGCTTTGCGAAACTCTATGGTGCAGGAACTACAAAAAACCTGTTCTATAGAAATCCGAGAGATTGTTCTTACTCCTTCTACTAAGAAGCTCTACTCTACTATCCAAGAGCAACTAGGAGATGAACAGCCAACAGCAGTAATGGTTCTGGGTTTGGAGTCAGTTAAAGACATTGAACAGCTACTGACGTCAATGAACTCAGTTCGAGAAGAGTTTCGCAAACACTGTCACTTTCCCTTAATTTTGTGGCTTAATGATGAGATTTCGCGGAAGCTGACTCTGTTGGCACCAGATTTCAAGAGTTGGGGAACTCTGACGGAATTTGCGATCGCTAATGATGATTTAATTCATTTTGTTGAGAAAACTGTTAATTCGGTCTTTGCTAAAGTTTTAGAGGTCGGTGCTGATATATTTCTGGACAATACTGCCTTCAATTTGGGAATTGCTTCTCCACAGCGTGCTGAACTAGAATCAGCAGAATCAGCACTACATCAGCTGCAAAATCTGGGTGTGAGCCTAAACCCTGAATTAGAGGCTAGTTTAGAATTTGTCCTAGGTCGAATTACTAATGGTTCAACCGAACAATCTAGAAAGCACTACGAGCAAAGCTTAGCACTTTGGCAACAGGTTGGTAGGGAGACAGGGGGACGCGGGGACAGGGGGACACGGGGACAGGAAGATGGGGAGATGGGGAGATGGGGAGATGGGGGAGACACGGAGACGCCGAGACATGGAAATACTGAGACAATTTCCAATTCCCAATTCCCAATTCCCAATTCCCAATTCTCAATTCGTCTAGCATGTGTGCTCTATAGTCTAGGGTCATGGTGGCGTACCTACGCTGAGAGACATAGAGCTGAGTATAAGTCCTCTTATGAAACAGCGAAGGATTATTTTCAGGAATGTATTAAAGTATTTGAACTGTCTCAAAGACCCGATTTAGTTGCTAAGTTTATCAACGCCTTGGGAGGAGTACTGCAACGGCTTGAACAGTGGGATGAGTTAGAGGCAGTAGCTCAAAAAGCATTGGCTCTCAATCAAACTTATGCTGACTCTTTCCGACAAGCACGAGCCTATGGATTTTTGGCTGAGGTAGCACTAGCCAAATCAACCTGGTGCAAGGCACTCGATTTTGCTCGACAAGCGATCGCAATTTTGGAAATTGCTTGTCCTGCTTTTTTCTCTGCTAGCTCGTCTGCTCAGAACTCTAATTCGGAGAGAGTATGTTCCTATCACCATAGCTGGTATTTATTTTCTTTAGCTAGAGCTCAACAACATCTTGGTCAAAGTCAAGAAAGTATCGACAATTTAGAAGCAGCTCTAAAGAAAACTAAACCTCATTATGAGCCAAATCTCTACATCCAGCTTTTGGAACACTTGCGAGATGGCTATTTCAGTAAAAGTGAATATCTTCAGGCTTTTAAGCTTAAGCAAAAGCAACGTTCAATTGAACAGCAGTTTAATTTTAGCGCTTTTATTGGTGCTGGTAGTTTAGAGGCAGAACAACAGGTAATTCACCCTACTCTACCCCATTTCGAGCGGCAAGAAGTGGCTCAAGAAATTGCAGCTTCTCGTAGAAAGAATGATATTGAACAGCTGGTTGAGCGTATCGGTCGCAATGATCATAAACTAACAGTTATCTACGGACCTTCAGGAGTTGGGAAAAGTTCGATCTTGCAGGCAGGTTTGATGCCAACTCTAAAACGGAAATCTATTGGTAGTCGTGATGTTTTACCGCTTTTGCAACGGTTCTATACAAATTGGACTCAGACACTAGCACAAGGTTTGTCAGAGGCACTTTTAGGCTTGGGTTTGCCAATTTTAGATTGGGAATTGGAACATGGTGTTTCTAGGGAAGAGTCTAGGCAAGATGAATATCAACTGAATTATACCGAATCCCTAATCACCAAACTTATTGAGCAGCTTCAACAAAATGCCGATAATAATCTATTAACTGTTTTGATTTTTGACCAGTTTGAAGAATTTTTTATTACTTATTCCAAACCAAAACAAAGATTGTTTTTTTATGATTTTTTAAGAAGATGCTTAGATATACCCAACTTAAGAATTGTTTTATCACTAAGAGAAGATTATTTGCACTATTTATTAGAGTGTGATCGCCTGGTGGATTTGCAGGTAATCAATAATGACATTTTAAGTAAAAATATTCTTTATTATTTGGGCAATCTTAATAAAAAAGATGCTAACTCAATTATTAAAAGATTAACTGAATACACTCGATTTCCCCTAGATGCAGCCCTGATTGAGCAATTAGTGAAAGATTTAGCAGCAGAATTAGGGGAAGTACGCCCAATTGAATTACAGTTGGTGGGAGCACAACTGCAAAATGATCACATATCAACACTAGCAGAGTATCAGCAATCTGGCTCGAAAGAAAAACTTGTTGAAAAATATTTAGCACAAGTTGTACAAGACTGCGGTCTTGAGAATGACAATGCAGCTGAACTAGTTTTGTGTTTACTAACGGGTAAAAATGATACTCGTCCCCTCAAAACGCAGCAAGAATTGTTGACAGAATCAGGATTACCCAGCAACCAACTGAATTTGGTCTTAGAGATTTTAGAAGGTTCTGGTCTAGTTTTGAGGGTTCCAGAGATGCCAGCTGACCGTTATCAGCTGACTCATGATTATCTAGTAAACTTTATTCGCAAAAAGTACCAAGATCAGCAAGCGGGAGAAGTAGAACAAGAAGTAGAACAACAACGTCAGCGAGCAAAAATTGCTGAAATAAACGCTCTAAATTCCTTATCTCAAGCTCAACTGCTATCCCATGATCAGTTGGGAGCATTGCTAACTAGTGCCAAAGCAACTAAACAGGCACTGGAAACTGAAGCTCCAACTTATATCAAGTTGCGGACAATGAATCGGCTTGAGCAAACTATCCACAGCGTACAAGAGCGTAATCGCTTAGAAGGTCATAAAGCTCAGATATTTGGTGTAAGTTTTAGTCCGGATGGTCAAACTCTCGCGTCTGCTAGCGAGGACAATACTATCAAACTCTGGGGGATTAATGGTAAACAATTAACAACTTGCCGTGGTCATAACGACACAGTTTTTAGCGTTAGTTTCAGTCCCAACGGTCAGATATTAGCTTCAGCCAGTGCTGATAAAACTGTAAAGCTATGGAAACAAGATGGAACTTTGCTCAGGACTCTAAAAGGTCATACTAACAGAGTTTTCAATATTAGTTTTAGTCCAGATGGTAAACAAATTGCTTCTGCTAGTGAGGATGGAACAATCAAACTTTGGACCATTGATGGAACCTATCATAAAACCCTTAAACAGCTGGGTAATCGAATGTATGGCATAAGTTTTAGTCCAGATGGTCAGTTACTTGCTTCCACTAGTGAGGATAATACTATCAAGCTCTGGAATCTTAGGAGTCTGAACTGTTGGCTCAAAGTCTTCAGGGGTCATAGCGCTCCTGTCTTGAGCGTTAATTTTAGTCCCGATGGCCAACTCCTTGCCTCTAGCAGTGCAGACGGTACAGTCAAACTCTGGAACCGTAATGGTCAAGAACTAAAAACCCTCCAGAGCTATGACTTCTGGATTTATCGGGTAAGGTTTAGTCCCGATGGTCAAATGTTGGTTTTTACTAGTGCTGATGGTACAGCCAGACTCTGTAACCTGGATGGTTCTGAGCTAAAGACCTTTCGGGGACACAGCGGTGAAGTCTTTGGGGTCAGTATCAGTCCAGATGGACAGTTACTTGCCTCTGCCGGTCAAGACAAAACTGTGAGACTTTGGACTCTTGACGGCATTGGATTAAATACTTCTCAAGGACATAGTGGTCGAATTACAGGCTTTAGTTTTAGTCCAGGTAGTCAGTTGTATGCTTCTGCTGGTGAAGATAAAACTATCAAACTTTGGCATCTTAATGGTACATTACTCAAAACTTTCTCAGGGCATAATACTAGTCTGAGGAGCTTAAGCTTCAGTCCGGATGAACGAGTACTCGCCTCTGCCAGTGTTGATGGAATTATTAAACTTTGGGATATTGACGGCGCTTTACTCAAAACCTTTCCAGGACATCGCCTGAGTATCAGGAGTTTGAGTTTTAGTCCGGATGCTCAGCTCCTCGCCTCTGCTAGTAATGACCGAACTATCAAGGTTTGGCGTCTCGACGGAACTTTACTCAAAACCTTCCACAGTCATATTGCTGGAATCCTTAGTATCCGTTTCAGTCCCGATGGCAAGCTTCTTGCCTCTGCTGGTGAGGACAAAACGATTAAGCTCTGGCATCTTGATGGTACTCTCAGCAAAACCCTCCAGGGGCATAGTACCAAAATCAACTGCGTCCGTTTTAGTCCAGATGGTAAACTTCTTGCTTCTGCTAGTGCTGATAAAACAATTAAACTCTGGAGTCGTGATGGTATTCTCCTCAAAACCCTCCGAGGACATGAGGCCAGTGTTAAGGGAGTGAATTTCAGTCCAGATAGCCAAACCATTGCCTCCGTCAGTGCAGACAGAACAGTGAAACTTTGGAGTCGTGAGGGTAATCTACTCAGAACTCTGAAAGGACATTTTTTCTGTGTCTACAATGCCAGTTTCATTGCTAATGGTCAGATACTTACCTCTGTTGATGAACACAATGTTATCAAACTCTGGAACCTTGATGGTACTGATATATCAACTACCAAAAAAACTCTTAATCAAGGTCAGTTTATGACCAATCTTAACCCTGATCAGGGGAAGGATAAAATCGGCCATAGCGACAGCAGCTCGAATCTCCAACGTCTACTGGTAAAAGCTTGTGATTGGCTGTTTGATTATCTCCATCATAATTCTAATCTGAGTGAAAGCGATCGCCACCTGTGCGACGGAATTATAGCAACCGCCACAACGGTTAGGACACTAGGTTTAGCTCGAAATAATAAACGACGTTAATCTGATGTCCTAATGACCCTGGCGGCTGCTATAACACCCAAAAGTAGAAATTCACAAAAAGCGACATTTCCTCCAACTCCTTCAAGGGGTTGGAGGAAATGTTGCCCCGCCGCGAAAGTCATTAGTAAGTGTCATTGGTCAAAGCGTACAAAGGACAAATGACTAATGACGCGAAATCCCACGTACTTTAGTCATGGGATGAGCTTAATACTGTTGATTTGCCCTAGTAGCTTGTTCCTCAGCTATTACCTGATTGAGTATCTCAAGTGCTTTGGCATATTGAGGATCTTCTAATGTACCAATTTTCTTGCGGTCCTGCTGTAGTGTCTTGCGCTGTTCTTCTGTCAGCTCGAACGGGATATCTGGTGTAATTCCTTGTTTGTTGATATCACGACCATTAGGAGTTAGATATTTAGCGATCGTCACCGCAAGACCTGAATCATCACCTCGCAGTTTCTTTACTGATTGTACTAAGCCTTTACCAAAAGTTTTAGTTCCTACTAAAGTTGCTCGTTTATTATCCTGTAATGCTCCTGAAAGAATTTCACTAGCACTGGCAGAACCACCATCCACTAGCACTACTAAAGGTTTATCCGTCAACGAGCGATTATTTGCCTTTTGGATATCAGATTGTCCTTGTCTGTCTACCGTAGAAACAATTGTGCCCTCTGAGAGCCACATCTGGGCAATTTCAATACTTGAGTAGAGCAATCCTCCTGGATTAGACCGTAGATCTAAAATGTAGCCAGTTACCTGCTGCTTTTCTAAATCTTTGATGGCCTCCCGCATTTCCTTAGCAGCATTAGCACTGAATTGATTGAGGCGAATATAGCCAGTATTACCATTAGGACTTTCCTGATTACTATAGCGTACAGGATGAATCTCAATCCTTGCCCGTGTAATGGGATAATCTATTTCCTCCTCACCTCTTTGAATAGTGAGAGTTACCTCAGTTCCTGGTTTTCCTCGAATCAGTTGCACGGCATCATTGACATCCATGCCTTCGGTACTTTGACCATCAATTTTAGTAATCACATCCTTGGCTAGGATTCCAGCCTCAAAAGCTGGTGTATCCTCAATTGGTGCAATCACCATTAGCTTTTTCGTTTCCTCATCCTGAGCAATCTGAATACCGACACCAGTTAATTCCCCAGAAGTGTCAATCTGCATATTTTTGAACTCTTCTGGATCCATAAACCGTGTGTAAGGATCTTTTAGCAGCTCCAGCATTTCCTGGATTGCTTTGTAAGCTTCTTGCTTATTAGCGTAGGAGTGAGCACTACCAACATATTTAGTGCGAATTGCTTGCCAATCTACTTGGTTGAAAGTAGCGTCTACATATTCACGGTTAATGATTTGCCAAACTTCATCAACTAGTTCCTTAGGACTATTCTGAAAGGAAGCAAGAATTTGAGGGGAATGAATACCAGCACCTGTAACCGCAACAGTTGTCAATACTACTGCTGTCGCACCAAGAACTAGACCACGTTTTGAAATTACCATAATCCTGTCACAAGCTGGAAGAAAACTACTGCCTAAGGAGTTACGCTCACTTTAACACAAGCAATATCAAGGAAGCTTCTGTTTACAACTAGTCAAATTGAGGACGAGAGCTTTGCCCAATTAGCCCTCTGCTGAGGTTATATCATGTCGAGATCATTTGCCCATAATAAAAACTTCTCCGCGTCTCCGCGTCAGTCCTAACTATTGGTATTAAAGCAGACATGGTATTATTAATTATCTAGTGTACCTCTTTTTCATGGTCTCAATCGGCTTGCAAAGATCGCGATCGCGAGCTCTAACTTTCGGATTGTTTTGTAGGTAGTCCCGCAGCCAGTTACAGCTGTTGTTAAAGAGATTATCCAAATCGAAGTTCCACACAATTACAGTATTATCGAGGCTAGCTGAGGCAAGGGTTTTACCATCATGGCTCCAACTTACACTAGAAACCCTGTTTTTGTGACCTGCCAAAGTTTTGAGTAAGGTGTCGTCCAACCGCCAGAGTTGTACTTGGTTATCCCAACTGGTAGTTGCCAAAATCTCACCAGTCGGACTCCAAATAACTTTAGCAACGCTATCAGTATGTCCTTTCAAAGTTGTTTGCAGCTTTCCCTCACGACTCCATAGTTTCACTGTGTTGTCATAACTTGCTGAAGCTAGCTGTTGAGCATCGGGAGAGAAATTGACATCCAAAACCCAATTGCTGTGACCTTTAATAGTTTTCAGTAGAACACCATCTGCTGTCCAGAGCTTTATTGTATGATCATCGCTAGCAGAGGCAAGCAACTCACCATCTGCGCTCAAGCTAACGGCATTAACACGAGCCGTATGACCTCTTAAGGTTTTAATCAAATTACCAGTGCGATGCCAAAGTTTTACCGTCCCATCCCGACTAGCAGAAGCTAGTTGCTGGGAATCAGGACTAAAGTTGACATCTAATACCCAGTCTTCATGTCCTTCTAAAGTTCTAATCAAATTACCAGTGGGACTCCAGAGTTTGACTGTTCCATCTCGACTGGCAGAAGCAATTAACTGACTATCAGCACTGAAAGTAACACTATCAATGCGTTGACTATGTCCCCTCAGAGTCTTAAGGAGCTTGCCATTACGATGCCAAAGTTTCACAGTATGATCATTACCAACAGTGGCAATTAGCTGATTGTCTGGTGAAAACTGAACATCTCTTATCTGCTCCTGATGTCCTTGCAAAATCAGAGGAGATTGGTTATCCAAACTCCAGATTTTGATGGTTTTGTCGTAACTAGCTGAGGCAAGACTAGGGATTGAGGACTCAGAAAGGGGAACTGGGTATTGAGAAGAGAGATGTTCATCAATTTTTGTGGGTGAGCCTTCATTAGTTTCTAAGCTCCAACTCTGAACACTAGAGGTACTGAAACTTACAGCGGTAACGCTATCGCTATGTCCTTTAAAAGTTTTTAGTAATTTACCTTCAACTGTCCAAAGCTTCACTGTATTATCATCACCTCCGGAAGCAATCAGCTGACCATCAGTACTGAAGGCTACTCCTAATACCCCTTGCTCATGCTTAGGAAAAGTTTTGAGCAGCTTCCCTTGATAGTCCCAGAGTCTCACAGTTTGATCATCGCTAGCAGAAACAATCAACTTACCATTGGGACTAAATGCCACATAATTAACTTGATCTCCATGACCTTTGAGGGTTTGCAATAACTTACCGTCTAACGACCACAACCTGATAGTTTTATCCTCACTGGCAGAACCAATGATTTCACCATCAGGACTGAAACTTACCTGCTTTACTCCACCTTGATGGCTATTCAAAGACTTAACTAATTTGCCATCTACTGTCCAGAGTTTAATTGTGCCATCATCCCCTCCACAAGCAATGAGCTGCCCATTAGGACTAAAACTCACGGTGGATACTTGAGGGAGATGACTTTGAAAAGTTCTTACCAAGCTACCATTACTATGCCAGAGCTTGACTGTACCATCCCCACTACCAGAAGCAATGAGCTGACTATCTGTACTAAAAGATACGCTGGTGACACTATCTTGATGACCTTTGAGAGTAGTGACTAAACTACCATTAGGACGCCACAATTTGACAGTTTTATCTCGGCTAGCAGAAGCAATCAGTTGACCATCCGGTGAAAAACTAACATCCCAGATAACATCAGTATGTCCTTCTAACTGATTACGCTCTGAAACACCGTAAACAGCTTGGCTAAGGGTAATTGCTACCTGGAGGTGAGTATCTGGTTTCACTCCTAAAGGTGGAGGAGATCTCTTGTTCAAAGTCTTGAGGAGCTTTGCCGCTCTTAATGCTTCCAATAGAGCCTCAAATTTTTTGTTAGAAGCAAAGAGCGCTTCTGAAGAAGCACTAAGCGTACTCAATTGAGCATTTTCAGAAAGTGCTTCTGCTCGTCTTTTTTGTCCTTCTGCGAGCCATCCCAAGATACCAGAAGTAGTTGCCATAACTGCCATTGCTGTTCCTATAGCGATGGCTCGCAGTCGCTGTTGACGTAACCGTTTTAGCTCAATTTCACTTTTTTCTAGCTGTGTAATAATATTGAGTCGGGCGCGGTGATTATACTTTTTACGAATTGGTTGGACTAAGTAATCATGCACCAGTTGATATTGATCTTGAGTTTCCCCTGGCACTCTGAATATCAAACCGGAACCTACCAAAATCTTAAGAATCAATTCTACATTCCCTATTTCCAACTCAGCTTGAGTTTTCAAAGGGCGAGTGCCTTGCTCGTTAGTTAAGGAAAATAGTAGTTGCCAGACGTTATCTTCGTTTTCTTGTCCACAATCACAGATTATGTCTAAGAGGGAACGCTCTACCAGAGATGCCTTAGGATCAGTTCCCAAAGCACGATATTGTGCAAGGGTGGTAATTTTTTCCGCTTGCAGCTGGGCACCCACTACTTGTAGTTCAATCAGACGCACAACTCCCGATTGTGAAGCTAAATCTTTTACAACTGCCTCAATGAGAGATTCTTCCAACTGGAACTGAGAGATAGTGGATAAAGTGCCAATAACATTTTTAGCGTCTTCTGGACAAAGATCCCTTAAAGAGTAGCGTAACTGTCGATCCAGAATATTGTAGTTGATTGCATTCGGGTGGCTATAGTACTCGCACTCCAACAAATAATGGAGATAGTCTTCTCGCAACGACAAGATAACTTTTACATAGGGAAGATTTAAACACTGCCCCAAAAAATCATAAAATTGACGTCGCTCAGCTGGGTTGGTACAAGCGAAAAAAAATTCTTCAAACTGATCAAAAATGAGAACAGTCAATAAATTGCGCTCACAAGAAAGCTGTAACTCTTCTATAAGTGAATTCTCACATTTATCCTGTTGTGCTCTAGGTGCTTGCTCAGGTAATGCTATCGGGTTTCCGAAAGGATAAGGTAAGTTAGAAGTTTTAGACTCTGGGTTTGAACAATTTTGCCTACCAACTTGCCAACTGGCTAATCTTTGTGCCAAAAGTTTTCCCAACTCCCCAACCCAATCCCTGTATACTTTTTGCACAATAGGTATGGCGGCTCTAGTGCCAATAATTCGGGATTCTAAAGCTGGTACTAAACCAGCATTAATCAAGGAGCTTTTGCCAACGCCGGAAGCACCGTGAATTACTGTCAGCTTGTGATCATTGCGACTTAGGCGCTCGATCAGGCGATTGACATCCCGTTGACGTCCAGCGGCAGCAATTTCTAGAGGCAATGGTCTTTCTTGGAAGGTTGGATGTCGAATGCCATATTCCGCTGCTCTTCTCAATGGCTGTAAAGGAACAGCACCAAGGAAGGGACAAAATCCATTCTGTTGCTCAATCAAGCAACGCTCTTGCTTGAAGGCAAAAGCTTCTAAGTATCGCTTTTGATCTAGATATAGCGATCGCAATTCCTCTAAGATGCTAATGTAAAGCCTAGGTTTTTGCTCTAGAGCGTCAGTCAAGAAACCCGATTTCTCTTGGAGAAATGCTGATATTTCCTTGTCTTCCTCATGAGAAAACAGGTTTGAGGGAATACTTGACCGATTTCCTAGAGAGTTGGGCTGTAATATTTCTACTTCTATAGCTTTTTTGAGAGTAGTAACAGCAGCATCTGAGCAATTCAGCCGCCGCTGTGTTTTAGCCAGCAACAGCAGATAGGAGCCTTGCTGCTGGAACTGAGGGGAAGGAGATTGTTCAAGAATGTCTAGGGCTGTTTGAGCTAAGATTTCTGCATCTGACCAATTTGCTTGCCCATAAGCAACAGCTGCCAAAAAGCCATAAGCTTGGGCTAGTAGCTCAGGATAAATTTGGGTTTGAGGATCATCAAGAGACTTTAGAGCCAGAGCCTGTAATTGTGTCCAATTTTGCAAGTTTTGCAGTATCTCCCCCAGCTGAAGTGTTAGCTGAGCAACCCAGTCTGAACGTCTTGCTACAGTAAACATCTCAATTGCTTTGCCGAATAACTCTCTAGCTTGTTGCCACCTACTATTACTTTGGAGTGGTTGCAACTGTGCTTGACGCGAATAACACCAAGCTATGTGTAAAAACAGTACTCCGACCTTCTCCAGAGATTGTAGGCTAGAAATTGAAGGCTGGGAATTGGCTATTGGAATTTTTCCCTTTACTACCTGTTGCCAAAAACCTAAACTTTGCTGATATTGCTGTAAGGCGATATCAATTTGGTTATAACTAAAAGCATCTCGTCCTAGAATAAACTGCCAGGTAGCAAATAAAGCTGGTTTTACATCAAGTGGAGCGTAACTTAAGTCCTGCAAAGCTGACTCAAGTTCTTGGCGTCGGCGGCAACCAGGTGCTAAATCGAGCGCGTCGTTGGGAAGAAACTCTCCCACATCCTTAGCCAAAATAGTGGCAAAGAGTTCATCTGTCGTTTGATGCCACAATCTGAGCAATTCTTCGGTAGTGAGTTTAAATTGAATCGAGGTGGCAGCCCAACTTTTGCAATCAGGGGCAAAGCGCGTCAGTTTATGCAATACTTCATCAGTTACCCATAACACTAGAGGGAAGTTAAAGGTTTTACGAAACTCTTCCCTCATCTGGTTAGTTGAGACTAGCACTTGATCAATCGCCGTCACCGAGTCTAAACCGAATACGCTCAGAGCGTAAGTTTGCTTACCTTCTATAGCAGTAAGGATTTTTCCGTATAGGTTTTGGCTAGACTCTTGTAATAGTAGCTCCCTTACTGGTATCTCTTTGAGTGCTTGGAGTCGCTGCCACATTTCCTGTGAACAAACTTCATAATTACAGCGAGCCAAAATCAGAGCAAACTGTCCTTGAGATAAAGTAATTGCCCGAAATAGCCTACAGAGCGATCGCTCGTTGAACATCGCTATTTCTTGTGAGTGAGCTTGCTCACTCATCCAATCGATTTTTTGTCCGTTCATTAGTAGATGCACCATGACAAAGCTATTTAAAAGCTTTAAAAAACCTTAACATCCAGCTGTATTCACAAATTACTAAAAAATGATAAAGAAAAATTTGTATAGAGAATTGTTAAGTGTAATACAGACTTGTATTGCGAGTGATTAAAGTCACTGACTAAACTCAACAAATACTCATTGTTTAGGCAATAAAACGTAACAAAAAGGGCATTAGTCATTGGTAATTGGTTATTAGTACAAAAAACAAACAACTAATGACAAAGAACCAATGACTAAAAATTTTACGCAGTCTCCGAAAGATTAGATCCTCTCTTATTCTCTAGTTTCCAAGACTGAAACTTTGCTGTTTCTTTGAGTGCCGGATTACTTCCAAACCACCGACCTAAATCATCTCTGTATTCAAATACAAACATGCTACGCAAGAGCGATTGAAATTCTCTTTCACCTTTGACAACTTGATGTTCTTCTACTTGAAATAGTAACTCCCATTCATCCTCTTCTACTGCCAGAGCTAGGTCATCACGGTAGCTTTTAATAACATTCTCTAAACAACTACGGGACAGAGGAGGATCCTCCTGTTGCAGACAACCATAAAGTAGCA
>JAAHGL010000175.1 GCA_010692635.1 Symploca sp. SIO2C1
CATCGAGATGAAGTAGAGTTTACCATCAACCAAACCCCTGCTAGAGCCTATGGTTCTCAGGGACAGCAGCGGACATTAGTACTAGCTCTGAAACTGGCTGAATTAAAGTTAATTGAAGAAGTGGTAGGAGAGCCACCATTGCTATTACTAGATGATGTGTTGGCAGAACTCGATCTTAATCGGCAAAATCAGTTACTTGAAGCTATTCAAGAGCGATTTCAGACATTAATTACTACTACTCATTTGGGAGCTTTTGATTCCCAATGGTTGAAGTCCTCACAGATTCTTTCTGTACAAGCAGGGCAGATTTAAGGGAACCACAGAGGCACAGAGTTCGCAGAGAGTTTAATAAGTTGACCGTTGAGATAGGCACAGCACAGTTGTATATAGGGCTTGCTGAATAAGTAACAAGTAAAAAGTAACAAGTAAAAAGTAACAAGTAAGAAGGAATGAAGCATTTATCCTTGTTTTGAGCACTTCCATTCCCCAAGGTTACTCAGGGATTTCCCATGAAAGTGCAAGGAAAATCTTGGGTTGAAGCTAAGTTGTTAGTACACTGATAATTTGAGCGAGGTTGTTAGCAAGCTCTTGGTATTCTTCTTTTACATTCCGGTATGTTTCCTTGCGATCGCGTTCGTAGTCTCCTAAGCTGAAGGCGATGTCCAGCAACCTCTCGGCTAGATCTTCCTCACCAGGTTTTTGCTTGGCAAACTGCTGTAGTTCAGTATAATATCCTTCTGTTCGTAATTTATCCATCCACAATTCAACTCCTGTCTCTCGCCCCTGATAAAGAGCTTTATGAGTAATCTTTAGTTCTGCAGGCAGATTCGTTAAAACCCATTGCCGACGTTGGCGTTTTGCCCGCAGATTTTGTAAGTGATTGGTCAGCAGTGTTGTTATGATGGTCAACAAGCCGCCGATAAGTACTCCAAGCAAGGGACTAGAACCAAGCATAGACCACCACTGAGCTTCTCCTTGCACCTCAATATTCTGAATTGTTTGGCGTTCCGTTATTGCTTTTTTTGTCTTCTTGTCTTCTCCTGAAACTTCTATAAGCACGTTGTTGAATTTACCAACTTTTTTCCCTGTAAGCACAAAGGTTATAGGAGTGTTTTTAGAAGGATCTACTTGACAAGACGAGTTTTTCTTTACCCCGTCTTGACAAGAAAGCTCCTCCTTGAGCTCTAGCTGACTTGGGGGGAAAAAGACTGTCACAGTAGCAAAATCATCTATTAGCTCAGAATCGAGCCAAACCTTGATACTTATGTCTTCCCCTTTTTTCAAGCTCTTCCGGTCAATAAAAGTTGACCAACGGAGGGGTTTAGTCTCAGGTTTTACTTGAGCTTGTGACTGTGGCAAGACGAGGGAAAACGGTAGGCTAATGGCTACAACCCAGAGAAAAATACCTAGCAGAGGTTTTCCTCTTAAAAGTTTTTGATGCTGCTTCACTTTCTACCTCGGGGTAAATTATGCAAAAATATTTCTAAAGTCTCCTTATAGATCTGGTTACGGATAATGAGACACTGGTTGCTGGACCGTTTGATAATCCCCATGAGGATAAGTTCTTGGGCATGAGGTGCTTTTTCACTCTGTTCTTCTGGCTGGCTGTGAAGAATTTTATAGACTGCTTGACAGTAAGAGTCACCGCTAGTGCGCAGATAATTCAAGACATGAGTCAGGTTTGCATCACTGCCGTAGAGAATGTGTTTGTCTACTAGTTTGTGAATCTCTCCAGAAAGACTATCCTGGCTTGCATTTCGGCACTCGTGACTTTTATCAATTAACCCCAAAAGACGCTGAGTTAAATAGGGATGTCCCTCACACCATTGATGAACACAGTCTGCAATAACCTCCACTATCTCAGGAGTAAATTCTTGGAGATTTTGAGCAAGAGTAAGCACTTGCTCCTGGGAAAAATCATTAAGCTTGAAGAGCTCACAGATATTTCTCAGCGGAGAATTTTTGCTCTGAATTAGCTTGTCTAAGTCGAGGTTACCAGCAAAAATAAACATGACTTTTTTGTAAAATTCACGGTCATTTGATATACCTCTACCACGAGTAAAGAAACTTCGCAGGGTTGAAAAGAAAGGAGAAGTTAACTCTTCAGATAGTCCACCAAGTTCATCTATCATAAAAACTAGCTTTCGTACCTGTTGAGTTTTTTCAGCAACCAATCTTAAGTATTTCAACAAAGATATTTGATTAGTAACTTTGTCAGGATCTAGGTTAGGATCTGTATTGTCAACTATCAGCTCACCCAATCCATCTTGAATCTCAGTACAAAGCATTGGGTAAAATTGAGCTGGTTCTAGGTCATCTAGTGAGGAAAGGTCAAGATACACTACACCGTAACCATGCTGATGTAGGCGAGATTGAATTTGATAAAGCAGTGTCGTCTTTCCCGACTGAGTTGGAGCCTGAATAACAGCGTATTGATCCTGATTTTCAATATGGGTAATAATCTCGTCAAGCTCTACCCGATTAACAATAATGTTACGGTGTTCTTCCGGATTTAGTGCTCCACTAGTCTCAAAAACTGTCATGCGTCAGAAGCTCCTATTTCTTGCCGGTATTGTTCAGTTAATGCAGGTATGTCACTTAACTCTTCCATTAGCTTGGCAAATTTCCGGAATGTGAAGCAATATTTGTCATTCTTTTGGCTCAAGGTGGAATAGGTGAGCAGGATTTCTAAACTAGCTTTTACTCCCTGAGATGGTATTGCTCGCTGTTTGAATTCCTCTATAACTTCCAATTCGGTAAACTCTGGATAAGACCACATAGTGTAAACGATTAACTTCTCTAGGACTGTGGACTGTCCCCAGATCAGGCTTTCAAAATATTCATAGAATTCCTGATAGGAAGATACCAGATCAAGATCTTGTTGTGTAATTGTCCGCTGTTGGTTTTCATTAATTTTTCTAATCAAGGCATCACAGATATACTGGATGATGTTGGGATGTCGAGCAGTTAGGTCAAGAATACGCTGAACTATTGCTGCTTGATTATCAAATTTTACTCTTAATGTTCCCATAGGGACTGTCACCAGTTCACGAGCAGCCTTTTCTTCTAAAATCCCAATTTTCATTGGGTTACAAAAGTTAAATAGGGGCGAGTCTGGATGGCGCACGCGCTTGACAAGCTCTGTTGTACCACTGAAAATGAAACGAATATTTTCACGTTGTGACAAAGTACGAAAAGTTTTGAATAGTTGTTCTTTTTGTTTGATGTCGTAGGCAAGAATTTCATCAACTTCATCGAAGATAAAGATAATCTGTTGATTGCTGTTGCGTTGCTTAATATTACTGATTAAGTGACGGAATGATAAGGGTAAAATATCATTATTTTTTACAACCTCTTGTTCAAATTCTGGGTAGGAAAACGCTAGCTCTTGGCAAAAGATATCGTAATCATAAACTGTCTGTAAATCACAGTAAAAAACCTGATAGTTGGGCATATTTTTCAGGCGACGATAAATTCTATTGAGCAGCGATGTTTTACCCGTCTTTCGATTAGCAAGCAATGCGTAGTCGTTTCGCTTAATATTTTGGAGTAGTGTTTTTTCTTCTTTGGCTCTGCCAAAAAATATTTTATCTTCTACTGGTCCAGCTACGGTGTAAGGGGAAACAGTAACCAAATCGATTTGTTCGAGAATAGAGGTGGTTAGTTGTTGAATGGAAGATTTAGCAGCTAGAATATCCCAGAGTTGATCATGGTTAAGAACAATAAAGTCATTTTTGTAAGGAGACTCACGGACTTGCTGGCGAATTTCTTGATAGTTACTGAAGACAACAAGCAGTGCGAAGTAGTCGGCATTGATGCCGAATTGATTCACAAGTCCACTGATAGTCAACACATCTTCCTGACTAAATACTGTTTTGCTAGCATAAATCAGGGGAAATTGGGGACGAATATTGAGCTGAAACGCCGGATTAGAGGCATCAATCATTTGTCCGTAAAGTTGTCCAAGGGTGGCTGAATTATCAAGTGGTTTCAAAGCAAGTGCTGTGCAGAATAATTTGGTTAATTTATCTGCGTTGACTCGAAATGCTTCTAGATTATTCTTGTTTAAGGCACTGTCACTCCGCTCATAAATATTCTTGAACTCATTCATCCTTTCTAGTTCACTCACCTCTAGTGTGACTGTGTCAGGATGAGCAACCAGATTGAGAAAATCATAATCTTGGTAAAATTGCTTAAGAATAAAATCACGACGACTCTCTGGGATTTGAGTAAGGCTCACACAGTTCATGTCTCGTAGAGAAGCTATCATCTGTTCAGGCCAAATCGCCTCCTGCAAAACTTCCTGAACCTCTTTGATGAACTCCTTGGAATTAAAATCTGCCTTACTGAAGAAATCGTATACCCCGTCTGTCTTGAGAAAGTTACGGACTTCTTGGGGAGATGTTTTGCCGCTGACTACAATCGTTGGCAACTGTAATTGAGCAGCACGTTCAACCAGTTCTATCCCTGTTGTCTTCATCAGTTCTACTTCCGTGGGATTGTAGGGCAGTTCGATGTCAGTAACTAACAGGTTAAGATCTTCCTTATTGATAGTTTCCAGAGCCGCTGTATAGGTCGGAACAATCTTAATTGGGTCGTCAGTGTGACCAAGAGTACTCAAAGCCCTACGGATCTTACCTTGCAAAATAGATTGCCAACTTGACTCATCTTCGACTAAGAGTATTTTGAAAACTGCCATTTGCTTCTCCTTGCCTACCTCCTCTAAACTAAGACGCATTGAACTGAGATCCTGCACCAACAGGACTTACGCAGCAACACCAGATATAAATTCAAAGGTGCGTTACGCTACGCTAACACACCCTACTGCCGTGACCCAGCTAAAATGGTTCATTAGAAACCGGTTGTGAAGTAAAAAGTAACAAGTAACAAGTAACAAGTAAGAAGGAGCTAGAAACCAAAATCTATTGCACAGTTTTAGGTGGGTCACGCTACTACAAAGGTCGGCTTTGCGTAAGTCCTGACCAAGTCGAAAACTGACCTGTGAAAATAGGCAACAGGCAACAGTGATAAGATTTGACTGTTTCTGTATTGAAATTGATTGCTCTGTGTTCCTCTGTGTCTCTGTGGTGATATAAATTTCTCAACGTCCTCACCAAAATGAGTAGCACTATAACTCAAAAACCTTGCACCACTTGTGGAAAATCCCTAAAACCTAACACCTAATTAGCTGGCAGTATTACTGTAAAGTGAGCACCTTTACCAAGTTTACTTTCTACCTTCAGCCAACCACCCAAACGTTGGACATAAGCCTGAGTCCACCATAAGCCAAATCCTCTCATCACTCTGTTAGTGGATTTGGTGCTGTAATCGGCTTGGAAGATCTGTTCTTGATTATCTTCGGCGATACCTACTCCATTGTCCCTCACGATCAGCTCAACCCAGCATCTTCCCTCTAGTTCCACAGTTTTGCTATCTACAGATAAAGTACCTCCATTGGGCATAGCCTCGATCGCGTTTTGGAGCAAGTTGTAGAAAACATCTCTCAATTGGGATTTACCTGCTGATACCTTGGGTAGGTCATTGGGTATATTGATTTTGGTAGTGATATGAGGAGGAAGACTCACTTTTGTCACTGCCAGGTCAAATGTTTTGTGAAGCTCAACGGGCTGTAGTTGCACATCTCCCCAACTTCCCAAGCGTTTGATATCGTTAAGAATCTCATCTGCCTTAGACAAAATGTCCTTGGCAATGGTCTTACTACTCTGAATATCTTCGTCAAGAATATCTTGTGACCAAACTCGGATTGCGCCAATAGAGTTATTCATCCTATGCATCAGTGTGCTAGCCATTTCACTCAGAGTAGCTACCTTTTCCGTTGCGACGAGCTTCTCCTTAGTCTCCACATTCTGGATCGCAATAACAGCCTGGTTAGCTAGAGCTTCCAGCATCTTCTGGTGTCTAAGATCGAATGCTCCGGCTTGATAGCTTTCCACGTTCAGCACACCCAGTACATACCGATCTTTGTCTAGAAGCGGCACGCATAGTTCGGAACGGACGTTGGCAAAACAGCGTTTGTAGTGTTGATCTGCCTGAACATCATTCACCAATTTTGACTCGCGGCGAGTTGCCACCCAACCAGTGATCCCCTCTTGCATTTTGATCTGTTTAAACTTCTCGTCCAATGGTAAATTCTTGGGATAATCAGTCTTCACTAGTAGTTCCTGGCTGATGGGATTTAGCAGGTACAATAGTCCCAGGTCAGCAGCAGTAATCTGCACTGCTTGCTGCATAATTAGATTCAGGAGTTTCTCTTGATCGAGAGTGGTTATGATATCACGATCAATGTCGCTCAGAGTCTGTAGCCATTGTTGATTCTTGAGTGCACTTGCTGCTGAGGAAGCAAGGGTCTCAATAAACTGTTTCTCCTCATCAGAAAAACAGTGATGTCTCCGGTAGCTGATAAACATGACCCCAACAGTTTCTTCGTCTACCCTTAGCAGAACAGCAGCTGTAGACTCGATACTCTCTCGTTTAGTGAAGGATGAATTCTTAAAGATTGCTTCTTCTACCACCCTTGCAGCATAGATATTTTTTTGGTGTTTGACGAGCAAGTCTGGCGTCTCATGTTTAGTAATATTGGTATCCATTTCCGGTTTGGCTTTGAGCCGTCCGGCAATATATGGCTCCGGCAAGAATATCTTCTCGGTCTGGGTATACTCGAAAATGCTAACGACATCTGCAGCCAGGATATTCAGGGTTTTCCCAGCAATAAGTCGCAGCAAATGCCCCTTTTCTGGCACCTGACTGAGAGATTGAGCAACTGAGTGGAGGGCAGCCAGTTGGCGAGTTCTCTCACCCATCTGTTCGTAAGTCCTGACTTGTCTAATGACGCCAACAACCCGATTAGCAAAGAGTTCTACCCAACTAATTTCATTTTTGGTGAATTGGTGCTCTGTTTGGAAGTAGATAGACAAAACTCCTTCCTGTTGATCAATCAATGGAAAAGCGGCCATTGCCTTAAAGCCTGCCTCAAAGACTATAGGGTTTAAATCTTTTAGTGTCAGCTGATCGTCATCTTGAAAGGGGTCTGGTATAAACTTAGGTCTTGCTTCCCTAATTGCTTGTTGCCTCAATCCCTCCTTACGAGGCCAACATCCCTTCAGTAGATGCTGGCTGACAGAGGCAGAAGAGACTTCGTAAATGTAGCGGTTTTGCTCTAAGTCCCAGAGAAAATGCAGTGTAGCCGATTCAGCCCCCACAATGTCCCTAGCCTGATCAACGATTATCTCTAATACATGGAGCAATAGCCCTTGACGAATTTTCAAAGCTTGCTTACCCAGGAGCTTAGCTAGCGCAATTGCCTGAGCAGCCTTAATAGACTTCTTGGAGTCTTTGTACCCCGTCTCCAAAGTGCCGATTACTTCAATGTCCACCTCTTCTGGTAGACGCATTTCGATAACGGCATGTTGTCCTTCTTCTTTTTTTTCTTCGCGTAAAACCTCCCACTGACAGTATTCAAACCAATCCTCGCTCACCTTCCCACTTTGATCGCGGATTAGCAAGATTGGTGTCAAGACACGGACTAGATCCTCATGGCGGTACTCATCATAAATCCCGTCATCGAACCGTTTATCCCATCCAGAGATAATCTCAGTTCGGCAAGTTTGGACTATATCTGCCTGGATATCTCGTAAGTCTGGGTCTTTCGCCAAGTAATGCTTGACTCCTCCCGCCCATTTTGCTGCAATACCAGTTCCTTGTACTGCTTCAATGGTATCTTTTTCAGGGAAAACCAAAGATATGCCAGCAAAGTCAAATCCCATCTGTGACTGGATTTCCTCACAGACTTTTTTCAGAATAGCGTCCCGGTCAAAAAGTTGGGAGATCGCTTTTTCTATCTTCTGTTCTGCCTCCAAAATTTGTTGTTGAAAAGTCTTTACTTCAGTTTTGTTCCTATCAGCAACCATATCCCTACCCCGTGACTGGATGTAATTCAAAGTAGTGGTTTCTGTAGCTGCAATTCCCCTTACCCTAGCCTGTCTCGGTAGCAACCTCAGTTCTACATAAGAACTAAGTCCCAAAAATCAATTAAATCCATTATGTCAAAAACTCTATAGCGATTGCCTACAGAACCAGCTTGCGCTGATGAACAAAACCGAGCAGTGACAGGCTTTTGTGTTGGTAACATATAGTGATTACAGCTCAAGTCATCTGTTTAAGATTACGTGAGACTGCTATACCAAGAAACACCATGCTATACTAATTGCGATAGCTTGCGGCTTCATATAATTGCCTTACCACAACTCAATATCAAAATTCCTCCCCACATAGCCTATTTCAAATTTTGCGAACTACTAAACAAGATAGGTCAATGGTAAGTAATTAATCATGACTGTAACTAATTATTCGACTGCTACTGTATCAAATACTGACTCTACCCAGCTAATGTTGCAAATTAGAGGATTGAATGTTTATTACGGAGAAAGTCACATTCTGCGGGATGTGGATTTGAGTGTGTCAGCAGGGAAGATGGTTTGCCTGATTGGACGTAATGGTGTAGGGAAAACTACTCTACTTAAAACTATTATGGGGTTACTCAAACCTCGTACTGGAACGATTACTTTAGCTGGTGAGCAAATTACCGGAAAATCACCAGATCAACGGGCAAGATTAGGCATTGGTTATGTTCCCCAAGGAAGGGAAATTATTCCTCGCATTACAGTGGAAGAAAATCTCTTGCTGGGTTTAGAGGCGCGTCGCAGTGGTAGAAGGGGTAAACAGGAAATTCCCGAGGAGATTTTTTCTCTGTTTCCGGTGTTGAAATCAATGCTGTCTCGTATGGGTGGAGATTTAAGTGGAGGACAACAGCAACAATTAGCGATCGCGCGTGCTTTAATGGGTAAACCTCAGTTACTAGTCTTAGATGAACCCACAGAAGGTATTCAACCTTCAATTATCTTGGAAATTGAAGCAGCAGTTCGGCAGATTATTGAGTCTACAGGAATTTCTGTCCTCTTGGTAGAGCAGCACCTCCATTTTGTGCGGCAAGCAGATCAATATTACGCTATGCAGAAAGGTGGCATTGTGGCATCTGGTTCTACTAGGGAATTGAGCCAGGATGTGATTCAACAATTTCTGGCGGTTTGACAATGGAGGCTCATTTAGGGACTTAACCAATCCCTTAGCTCTTAACTTCCTACAACTTCTACAATTACTCTTCAGGTAAGTCTCTAATCCCTGTCATATACTCAATAATGACTTCTAACTTAGCATCGAGTCGATTGAATCTATGCTCTGTATTTTGTTCTAGTTTGGTTATTCTCAACTTGATTTCGTCTAAATCTTCTTCTATTGCTTCAAATGCTGAGCTGATGCGACCCCTAGGTTCTACATCTAGCTCTATAGTTTTTAGTCTTTGTTCAAGGTTAATTAGTCGGCGGGAGTGTTCATTAATCCTTTTGTTACCTTCTTTTTCGCTCATTGCTATACTTCTATTAGGTTTTGACTTTGAAGTTGCTTCTCAATTTAATCATCGGAAGTTTCCTCAATCTCCTTGATTTCCTCGAATTAAATAGCGTACTTCTTCAAGCAGAACATTAAATCTCTCATCATTTTCAGCCTGTCGTTGCTTTACCAATTCTATTTCTTCAGCATGTCTTTGCTTCATTAACTCTATTTCTTCTTCAAACATATCCATTCTTTGTTGATTTTGACCAGCAACTTGCAACAAGGCTTGCGCTGTCACTCTCAAACCATCAACGCTATCTCCTATTTCGGTAATGCTCTCTCGCATTTCGGTGATGCTCCCTCGCATTTCGGTCATGCTCCCTCGCATTTCGGTCATGCTCCCTCGCATTTCGGTCATGCTCTCTCGCATTTCGGTAATGCTCTCTCGCATTTCACCGACGCTTGACGCCAACTCATCAAGCATTTTATCAGTCCAACGTTGTACTACCACTTTATCTTCCTAATCTTGGTGTACTTACCCTCTTCTATTTTATCGTGCGATCGCTTGCCTCTTTTATCAATTATCAATTATCAATTATTAATTATTAATTAGTTCAATAAACCCTATTTACTCATAATCAACTAAAACATGTTTAAATCGCTCAAAGAAGGTAGCACCCAATGCGAAAACGATTATACACATTATCACATAAGGAATTAATATTAATGGTTCTGGAAATTTACCATATAACAAACTACTTCTATACATCTCCAGCATATAAGATAAAGGATTAACGTAAACAATAAACTTTAAAGTATTTGGCACCATATCCATCTTAAAGCCAATGGGAGATAAAAACATTAAGAGCAAAAGTAATAAATTCACAAAATAGCTAACATCAGGTAAAGGCACAGCCACAGCAGCTAGAATCCAAACCAAACCCACCAAAAACATAATTTGTAGCAGAAAAATCAAGGGTAGCCAAATTAAATGCCAACTTAAACTGCCTCCAAATGTAGTTAAAACAATCAAGATTGCTAAACTAACAACTTGCGTTACCATACTAATCATCACCGCCCTGATGGGTACGAGTTCAATGGGTAACATCACATTTTTAATCAAATGAATATTTTGCTTGATGCATAAAGAGCCATTAGAAATTGCCTCGGAAAAGCCAATATAGGGGATTAAACCGCAAAAGACATATAAAACATAGTCAAATTCACTGTAGCCGGGAAAACGAATTTGAAAGATGACTAGATAAACAAATAAATAAACAGAAAGTAGTAGGGCTGGATATAAAAATACCCAAAAAATTCCTAATACAGAGCCAGAGTAACGTTTGTCAAACTCAACCTTGGTAGTTACTAAAATTATTTTCCAATACTGGATAATCGTCGAAATTACTTCTGAGACAGAACCTGTAATGATAGAAACCAAAGAAGACATATTCAAGGAATTTAGAATTTAGAATTTAGAATTTAGAATTTAGAATTAAGGTAGAATAGTGAGCCTCAGAAGCAAGGGCGAAAAACCAATCGTTGGCAGATTCTAATTCTGCCTTGATGGTTAAATCTAGACTTTGACAGGCAATTTTTACCCCATAAGAGGGAGAGTACCACGCTTGGTTGACTTCTCCAGCTAAAGTTTTGGGGGTACAAAAGACAAAATGCTGATTTTGAGCTGAAATTTGATAAACTCCTTCTCCTTGAGGAGTAACATTCACTTCTGGTGCAAAATGGAAGTGCCATTCTAGCAAATGAGAGCCGGTTCCCTGTAAGCGATCGCAAATATGTAAAGTTCCTGATTGCTGAAGAAAACGAAAACGGCGCTGATGAATTATAGGACTCTTTAAGCGCTGATAGCCAATATGCTGACCTTGATATTCACTATACTCCTGGGTACAGTGAAAGCCTAAACCTTTCCCATGAGCAGTTTCAAACAAACGGAAAATCCACTCGGGACGCATCTCATTTTGTTCTTCCCCATCGATTTTGAGGGTGTTGTGGTAAGCTGTGCTGCGAAATAGGTTACGTGCCTCAAAATCTGAGGTATAAACATAGCTCCCTGGATCTACTAGTAAGGGAATACTATTAATATGACATTCAAATCCTAACTGATCGTTATGTTTGTGGTTGCCAAAGCCTTTTGTCCCTACTACTCCATTACTAATTAATAGGTAATTTCCTCCCTCACGGAAAACCGCTAACCCTGCTTGGGGAAACTCCTTACACAGAGGAGGCAAATCCCTATCTTTTAGAGTAGGGGCGAATGGCCATTCGCCCCTACTTTCATCGGGACTGTCTTCTGCCTCCTGGCTCCTGGCTCCTGCCTTCTGCCTCCTGCCTTCTGCCTCCTGCCCTCTGGCTCCTGGCTCCTGCTTCCTGCCTTCTGCCTCCTGCCTTCTTTCAACATCAAACCCCCACCAAACTGCTTCCCAAATTCCATCAACACCAGCGTAAGATAACCAAGCTGATTCCTTAAGTAATAAAGCAGCAGGTGCTAACAAGTGGCGAGCATCTTGAGGCTGCCAAGTTCCGTAACGAGTAAAAATATGTAACCTTCCATCATCAGCATCCCCTACTTGAGGCATTAAACCATCAGGACGCAAGACACCGATTAGAAAATCAACCATTTGATGGAGACGTTTTAAGTAAGCTTCCGAAAGTGGCTCATTGTAAAATTGAGCAAGGCGAGCTGCTCCTAAAAATAGCTCGGTGACAAGACGATGGTAGGGAATTGATGACTCATAATCTGCACCATCTTCCAGCACCTGGACTTGAATTTCCTGTTCTAAAGATTCCCGACAAAATTTTTCCCAGATTTGTCCCTGGGGTAAATCGTGAAAAACCTTGGCTAAATAGTATAAGCCGACGACATTACTGAGGAAATGATTGCTGGTGACTTCGTAGTTATTTTCAAGATTGTTGTAAATAAATACCCCATGAGCGAATAAGGCACTATAGGCACTTTGCCAAAAATCAGGGGGTAAAGTCTTACAAGAGCGAATTAAGGCTAATCCTAATGCCCAGTTTAGAGCCCGGAGAGCCACATCCATCGTGCAAGTCCAATTAATACCGATGCCGATGGGATTGGCAGCCATGAAATCTGCTAATTCGTAGGCAATTTCTTGGGCATACCGATCATCCTCGGTAAGGCGATAAGCTTGTCCTAAGGTAACCCAATGCTGACAGCGTGCTAGTTCCCAAGGTAACTTAATATCCGCTGACCCTGGACGCATTTCTAACAAGTTCCACTGTTTGTGAGGGATGCCTTGGGGAAAGCGCAGTTTGGTGATAGGGTCGAGATACCAATCGATAGGATGATAGCTATCAGGGAGGTGTAGGGAGCTTGGTTGGGGGGTATTTGGGGAAAAATGAGGTGTTTCTGAACGATCTGGATCAAGGGGGATATAGTCGCCACTCCCTAGTAAATTAAACTTATGGGCGATAATTTTATCTGCTGCAGTAATAGTTTGAGAGACAAGCTCCTGAAAATGCGATCGCAAATGCTTAATCACAGCAGGGGAAACATCAACATACAACCAGTTTGAACTTTGCCGCTGATTATACCATTCTGTAAAAGAACAACCAATCTGCTGTTGCTCATTCTCAAGAGTTGGCAAAGATACAGGAGCATCAACCTTACTCTCTTCGTTACCTTTAGCAAAATACTTTAACCAGCTGCGCAGTTTACCTAATACCATTGCTATAACACCACTTACCAACTAACACTTAGCACGGGGGAGCAAAATTTACAGTGGCTTTCAGTCAATTTTAACTTTAATAAGCGATCATTAAGAGGAATGCTTATCTAGCAACTTTTGAAACAGGCTATCGGATGCCCAGAAGGATGTATTTTGAAGGTTTTGGACAGCAGCAGGTAGATCAATCAGATTCATCGTTGCTGCTTGATCTAAAATTCCCAAGACACCTGTGATGGCTAGTCCTCTGTCTGTTGCCGTGCGTCGTGCCTTCATCTCATCTAATAAGAGTAAATCTGCATTGAGTTCATGAGCTAGAAGAATGGCTGCACGTTCTCCGGGATCGAGTAGTTCGAGAATTGCATCCGAAGGTTGGTTAACAGGTTGAATTTTGAGCCAACCGGGTGAAGTTGCAATCCAAGTTTGCACAGATGAGGGTGCAGAAGCATTAGATAGTTCGCTGTAGACTTCTTGTGGAATGATGATTTGTTTGAACAGCTCTGGTAAAAGGTTAATGTGATCAATCAGGATGAGGTAGTTAATTGGGGAGGTATTTGAAACAATAATCATTCCTGGTTTATAACATTGCGAATAGTTTGTGTGTCCTGCTCCAAGTCATTTTCAGTATAGGGTAAGTAGGCTTTTTCATGCTTGAGAAATTCGTAGGTTTCCCAACGGGATGAGAAGTTGAGCATTCGGCGAACTTGGGCAGCTCCAATGTGTCCTTGGCGATAGTTATCTGCTGCAATGAGTTCCAATATTCGGCGGGAGATGTTGGTGGGTTGCAGTTGCAGTTGATTGGCAATGCTGTCGGGAAGTTCGATTGTAATCTGCATGGGTTTATTGTCTTTAGAGACTGCAAAAGGAACCACGGTAGTTTAGGAGTTAGAGTAGTAAAGGACTAAGATTAAGGCGATTCTTGAAAAATGTTAGATCAGAGCTACGTATCCCTCTAACACTTAGCACGGGGGAACAAAATTTACAGTAGCTTTCCATCAATTTTAACTTTAATAAGCGTCTGACAAAGCAGACAACAGGATAAAATACCACCGTAATATAAAACTGATACCAATTATGAACTACCGAGAAATCATTACAATTGAGCCCGGAAAACGTGGTGGTAAGCCTTGTGTCCGTGGCTTGCGTATTACAGTCTATGAAGTGCTTGAGTACCTAGCTTCCGAGATGACTGAAGCAGAAATTCTCGACGATTTTCCCGATCTGACGCGAGAAGATTTAAAAGCCTGCATTGCTTATG
>JAAHGL010000176.1 GCA_010692635.1 Symploca sp. SIO2C1
TCAACAACAGCCGTTCGTTGCACTTCTTCTTGGGTGCATGGCCAGTAATTGGAATCTGGTTCACCGCATTGGGAATCAGCACCATGGCGTTCAACCTGAATGGATTCAACTTCAACCAGAGTGTAATTGATTCACAAGGAAGAGTAGTAGGAACCTGGGCGGATGTGCTCAACCGGGCCAACTTAGGATTTGAAGTAATGCACGAGCGTAATGCTCACAACTTCCCCTTAGATTTGGCAGCAGGTGAAGCAGCTCCAGTTGCTCTACAAGCTCCTGTAATCAATGGTTAATCTTTAAGTCACAGGTTCTTAGGAACCTCTCTAGCAAATCAATTGCGTCCTCCTTCTAGGGGGGCGCTTTTTTTTGGCAACTTCAGATAGCTTATCCGAGCAGTATTGATACCAAATCCGGTTCTCAAAGAACATAAAAAATAATTCAAAGTCACCCAGGATTGGGGGATTTAGGGGGCATAAGAACACGCTTTGTCTCAACCGGATTTGGCATGACTAGGGAACTTCTTTGTCTCTTTCTTATGCTAGAAGGAGATATTAAATCAATTTTCGGTTTACAATCTTGACAAAAGTTTCAACTGAAGTTCAATTTCCATAATATGCTTAAATACAAATGCTTAGACATCATTCATCAGTAAAATAGTCAGAATCTATTTTTTTTACTTCATAAGAAGCAACAGAATTTACGCCAACATTATGCTCAATCATAAATTGAGCCAGAGTTTCTCCATCAATCAAAACAATCTTGCTATCAATTAGCAAAACATACTCTCGCGCTTCACTAGTAAATGTAGATGTTGTAATGAATACTCCTTTTCTAGCCCGAACTCCTTGCAGAGCTCCGGCAAACTTCTGTATTTCTGGACGCCCTACTGAATACTCCCAAAGCTTCGCTTGAATATAAACAACGTCTAAACCTAAGGGGTCTTCTTTTATAATTCCATCAATCCCACCATCACCGCTACCTCCTACTGTTCTCGCAGCATCTTTGCGCGTTCATCCATAGCCCATCTTAACTAGTAAATCGATGACTAACTTCTCAAAAAAGGCAGGAGAATAAGTTTTAATGACTTGAAGTAATTCAGAGATTAGATTTTCATTAATCCTTTTAATCGCTATTTCTAGGGCTTCTTCTGGAGTTGACTCACCATTGGATTCTAACTCATCTCTGTCTTCTGGTAACTGCTGTTTAGCATACTTGAATTCTACAAACTCAGGAAACTGGCTGAGAAAATTAACATCAACTTTTTTTGGGTTAGATTGTATTACTTGAAGTCCTCTTTGGGAAATCTGAAAGTATCCTCTCCTAGTTATCTGCAAAAGTCCAGCTTTTTTCAGATAAGTTCGTGCCCATCCTACCCGATTATCGAATGTTGGCTGACGACCGCTTGGCAATAGCTCCTTGCGCTCTTGTTTAGACAAAGCAAACTTTTCTGCCAAAACATCTATCGCCTCGCGCAGAGAGTGTTCTTTTTCGTCACAGGCAAAGCAAAGTAAAGGCAGCATTATAGACTGATAATCAGGTATATTCATACTCTCCATCCCCTTAGAGTCTCGCTAAGATTGATAAAATAGAACTTCTCAAGTGTCATGCTGAGGTGATAGTGAAGTACCTCAGCAGCCTGGGAGATCCTTCGCTACTGCTCAGGGTGACAGAATTCCGTTACGGTGCGTAAGTCCTCAAGGTTGGTTTACTCTAGGCACTAGGTGTTTTAATAGGTTGATTACCCTGACCTCTCTAATACAATGGTATTATGAAGCTGCCCTAGAAGGACGCGGCTTTAAACCCAAATTTTTGGTAATTATTGGAGCCAAAGTTTTTATGAGTGGTTTTGGTAATATTGTTCAAAAAGCTTTTTACCTCGGTGTTGGTCTAGCAACTTATGCTGGAGAAAAAGCTGGAGGAACATTGGTGGAATTACGAGCTCAATCTCAAAAATTGGTAGATGAACTCGTAGAAAGAGGCGAGTTGACAACGGAAGAAGCTCGTAAGCTGGTTGATGAAATGGTACAACAGGCTCAACAGCAACCTGCACAAACTACTAATAACAGTTCTGCCACTGAGCCACGCCGAATTGAGATTATCTCTGATGATGAAGAAACTCCAGACTCACCGGATGAGCAGAATGTGGATGCACTACGCAAGCAGGTGGAAGCGATGCAACAAGAACTACGTCGGTTGAAACGCGAATAAGTAATTTTGTTGTTGTTTATCGTTGTAAAAATCTGGTTTCAAGCCATTTCATTTACCTAGAAGACACAAATCAATCAACAACTATTGTGTAGCATGGTCATGGTACCGCAGCAGCACTCAACTAACCTTGCCTGAATTTCCGATATGGAAGAGTGGTCTAAAAATATTGTCGAAATCCTAGAATCAGTGCCCCAGATGGTAGATGAATTCTTCATTGAAGTCACTGAAGCAGTCGATTTCTTTGCCGATGAGCTACAAAGTACTATTGGTGTCGAGATTG
This sequence comes from Symploca sp. SIO2C1, assembly GCA_010692635.1. GTDB lineage: Bacteria > Cyanobacteriota > Cyanobacteriia > Cyanobacteriales > Coleofasciculaceae > Caldora. The sequence goes on from JAAHGL010000176.1 coordinate 2,486, forward strand.
AGCAATACTTGCAGGATATGCTTGATGAAATTTTCGAGCTATCTTTTGCCTTTGAAGATGAGTTTGAAGATATCTGGGATGAAACGGAGCCAAGCTTCACGTATCCTGTGGAGCCAACCCCAAAGAAAAATTCTGCTTGTGTAGGTTGCCATCATTACCACGGTCAAGTTTACGGCGGTAATTTGTTTGTCTGTGCGATGCATCCCTATGGTTGGGAGGCTGAAAATTGTCCCGACTGGGAATCCGACGAGACAGACTTGTGAAATCCTTCTTCCCCAATTCCCAATTCCCAATTCCCAATTCCCAATTCCCAATTCCCAATTATGAATCAATCCCTAACTGAGCAACAACCATCACCTGAACTACAGACACCCCAGATAAAATATGGCGAACGTGAGATTGCTGAAGGGAAGCTAATCACCTTTCCTAATCCTCGTGTAGGACGTCGCTACCACATCAATATCACTTTGCCAGAGTTTACTTGTAAATGTCCATTTTCTGGTTATCCAGACTTTGCCACAATCAACATCACTTATGTCCCTGATGAGCGAGTAGTGGAGCTCAAAGCCATTAAACTGTACATTAATAGCTACCGCGATCGCTACATTTCTCACGAGGAGAGCGTGAATCAAATTTTAGATGACTTTGTGGAAATTTGTGAACCGTTGGAAGTCACTATTAAAGGGGATTTTAGCCCACGGGGTAATGTTCATACAGTTATTGAAGTACATTACCAGAAAGATCACAGCTAAAAAATGTTATACTAACCAGTGGCTCGGATTCATGCAATCTCAACGCTCAAACCTTGTCAGGACCGGAAGGTAGCAGCAATACGAGATGCTTGTGATAGGCGTGAACTCCGGGTCTTCCGCTTCATCTACATTTCAAGTTTGTTTGAAGCAGTGTTGAATATGTCATACAGTGAGTTCTCTTTACGAAAGGTCAAACAAGACTTTGAGCTGAGTACTGTTGAAGATGGGAGATTTTTACCGGAAGTCGAGCCAATTTCACCCAGTCCAATTTTAGCTGAATTGCTGGAAGAAACTGTACCGTGGGCGATCGCAGTAGGGACTGAGAAAGCCAAATCGGAGATGATTATTGCTCCCACCTTGTTGGAAGTTAAACGTTTGCTTGAGCGAGAGATTAGTGTATTTTCGGGAAATGATTTTACAGTAGATAGCTCCGTTGGACTAAATGGAGTCTGTGACTTCTTGGTTAGTCGCTCTCCAGAGCAATTTGAGATTGAATCTCCTGTGCTGGTGTTGGTGGAAGCTAAACGCGATAATATTAATAGTGGTCTAGGGCAGTGCATAGCTGAAATGGTAGCAGCCCAAAGGTTCAATGAAGCCAATCATCATTCTTTGCCAACTATCTATGGCTCTGTTACTAGTGGCACTGCTTGGCGGTTTCTCAAGTTAGAGCAACAAATAGTGACAATTGATGTGAGAGACTACCCATTTCCCCCCGTCGAACAAATTCTAGGAATGCTCGTCTGGATGGTAAAAGAGGGTTAGGAGATGTTCTCAATAGGCAGTTAAGATGAAACTTTTCTCATGGAAGTTTCACTTACTTTTCATATAGGCTTGCTACTTTAAAATTAGTTTAATTCAGTTATAAATAATGGACTCCTACCTCCAGAGAGAGTCCTTTTAAATCAAGGCAAAGGAGCACTGGCTTCCTTTGCCTTTATAAATTAATGTCGGGCTGAAAACTCATGTGCCTCGTGCCTTGAGATGAAAGCTCTATCAGTAACAAACATCGCGGTAGCGATACCACGCAGTAATTGACAAAATACTGCCTATAAACTTCGCACTGCTTCGAGCAGGTGTTGATGGACTGACTGCGATGAAGCCACGATCAACCCTGGTAGACTATAGTTACTACACTCAGATAAAGGTGGCAATTTACCGCCGTCGAATGTAGTTACGATACAGCCCGCCTCTTTTGCTAGGAAAGCAATTGCCGCTCCATCAATAAATTTTCCTCTTCTGATTACTGCTCCGGCTATCTCTCCACTGAGAATGCCGTTGAGGTTGGGAATTTGCTCTTTTTGAGAGTAACAAGTTGCTACATCTATCACTTCATAATGTTCCTTGAGCACTACTGCTAGCTCTCCCATTTCCCACCCCAACAAGATACGTTGTTGGCAGTTTGTTACTTTTAAAGGCTCACAGGCTTCTAAGTCCACCAAGAGAGTACCTCGAAAAGTACCTTCTCCTTTGATGGTATAAAAATAAACGTTTAAGGCAGGAGAGATGGCTATTACTGCTTCAAACTCATTGGCGCTCAGAACACTTAGAATAATTTGATAATTAGAATGTCCATCTTTATAAAACTGAGTACCGTCAATGGGATCTAGTGTAATTAAGTAATCACCTTCAGTTTCCAGCTCAAGAGAGCGAAAATATTTAGTATTACCAGAGAGTTCAAACTCTTCCCCATAGAAGCTGATTTGGGGAAAATTTCCCAGAAGTACTACTTCTACCAGGTTCTGTACAGCTAGATCTGCATCAGTCAGTGCTGCAGCAAAAAAGTTATCACCTTCCTCCTTTGATGGCAGTGTTCCAATCATTGGTTGAATCTGACGAGCATACGCAGCTGCCACTCGCAGATGGGGAAGTAAGGTTTCCAGAATTACGCGAGGGGTTGGTTTTGAATACATTGGTTTGATTACTCCTTTATCTTTACCAGGTGAATACTACTTTCCTTCCATCAATGCAGCAGCAGCTGTTGCCGCTAATGCTACCATCAGTACTTCCCCATCTTCTAGATTCATCTGTGCGTGCAACACTCACTACACATCACTGATCGTAATTAAGTTTTGTAAAAAATAAGTAAAGAGTGAGTTATCGTGAACTACCACACACCTATCCTACGGATTAGGTTTGGGCTTCCAGCTTCACAAAAGATTGCCGCATCTTGGATTTACGTCTCTAGTGTCTATTTCTGCTGAATGCAGCACTATGATATTAGTAAAACTAGATTGAATTGGCTATAGCCCATGACAAATGCCTAAAATAAAGAACGGGCTTGACAATAAATCATAAAATCAAAGATAATAGATGATTTTCCTGAAGCAATAGCTATAACCTGATTAGTCTTCTATCACTGGACTCAACCATTGAAGGAAACTTAAAGGAGCTCTTATCAAGGGAAATTGAGGAAAATTGACCTATGTCTATCGAAAAACTGCAACCTGCTGACAAAGGAGCCGTCGGCGTTTATATGCCCTACTATCAGGGAGCTAAACGCAATATTCTACCATTGGCAATTAGTCTGTACCAACAAGGTTCATTAGAAGGTCAGCGCCGCATTGAAGGGGGTGATGGCATCCCTTTTATTGCCACTTGGTTTGTTTCCAAGCTGCCTGCAGAAATGACTCGTTGCCGGTTCCAGTTCGATGGCAACGCAGAGCTAAGTTACGAAGTCAGTATGGCTAATTCTGAGTTTATCAATTACTTAATAGAAGTAATCATGAATTTCAGGCGATCGCGCGTAACTGATTTTTCCCAAACGTTTTATCGCAAACTACTGCGTATCGAAGAGTAAACACAATTGAAACTCACAAGGAGTAAAGTAAGGGGTGGCACAAGCTAAATATTTGCTGGTAGGGTCAACAGAAGCTTACAGCGGTAAATCAGCAACGATCCTAGGAGTTGCCCATCAGTTGCAACAACAAGGTCTTGATCTTGCCTACTGTAAACCATTGGGAACTTGTTTGAGTGCTAATGAACCGGATGCACTCGAAGAAGATGTTCAGTTTATGGCTCAAGTACTTAACTTGTCCCAAAAAAGGGTGCTACCCCCTCTACTTTCTCTGGAGGCTGACACAATTCAAAAGCGCCTACAGGGAGATGAATTAATCAATTATCGTCACTCTCTAGAGCAATATATCCAACAGTTGAGTGGCGATCTAATTTTATTGGAAGGACCAGGAACCTTATCCGAAGGTAGTCTATTTGACTTGTCGCTACTCGAAATTGCTCAGATTGCTAAAGCTTCCATTTTGCTGGTGGCTCGGTTTCACTCAGTGTTGCTAGTAGATGCTCTGTTGTCTGCGAAACAACATCTAGGTGATTCCTTGTTAGGGGTCTTAATTAATGATATTCCCGCTGAGCAACTGTCAATGGCTCAATCAAAAATGTGTCCTTTTCTCGAACGACAAGGCATTCCTATTTTGGGAATGTTACCCAGAAATGAGCTATTGCGCAGTGTCAGCGTTAGGGAATTAGTAAGTCAGTTGCAAGCAGAGGTTCTCTGTTGTCCTGAGCGGTTGGACTTAATGGTGGAAAACTTGACAATTGGGGCAATGAATGTTAACTCTGCTCTGGAATACTTGCGTAAGGGAATCAATATGGCGGTGGTAACAGGAGGCGATCGCACAGATATTCAAATGGCGGCGTTAGAAACCTCGACTCAATGCTTGATTCTAACAGGTCATTTGCCACCGCAACCTTTTATCCTTCACCGTGCCGAAGAGGTAGAAATCCCTATTCTGTCGGTTGACCTAGATACCCTTACCACAGTCGAGATTATTGATCATACTTTTGGTCAGGTGCGTCTTCACGAACCAATAAAAGTACAGTGTATTAAGCAGCTGATGGCAGAGAATTTCGACATTGATCGGCTGATAAGTCAGCTAGGTTTGGAGCCTGCTGTACCAGCAGGTTAATTACCAATGAATAATTAATAATTGATAATTAATAATTGTTTAATTTGCTTTAAAGCCTCTTCGTTGATGAAGCACCGCAGTAGGGGGCACACAGATGCGCCCCTATCCCCAATTTAAACAGGATTTAGGGTTTATTTCCCTTGAAATCACCTGTTTCGATCACGGGAGTGCCATCGGCTTTAATCCAAACAATATAAGTAATACGGCGGCAACGAGCATACTCCCGAATTTGAGCTGGGGAGCGTTCCCCCAAATCCATCTCCACCCGCACTAAATGTTCAGAATCTCTAAGCTTCTGAGAGTAACTAAAGGCAGCTGCTTGAGCCTGGGGTGTTTCTGGCACTACTAACCAGTCACTAGTTGGTGTCTGATGAGGTAGTTGACCACTTGAGAGCAAAGTATAGTGTAGGTCTTCAATATTGAGGCAAAAACCAATTCCTGGGTAAGTTTTTCCCTGAGGATGATACAACCCTAGCAGTTGGTCATAGCGACCACCCTGTCCCAAAACTCGTTGATTAGTATCAGTATTACCTACCACTTCAAAGACGATCCCAGTGTAGTAGTCAAAAGTTTGAACTAAGCTGAGATCGAGGATCAAGGGTAAGTGAGTAGCAGAACTATTATCAATCAATTCAACCAACGATTTGAGGTTGTTAACAATTGTTTGCTCTGATGATGCTAAATTCAAGGTGGCAACCTTTTGCAAAACATCAGCAGGGCGTCCCCGAAGATCAAAAAGAAATAGTGCCCGCTCTCGCAATTCTGGAGAAAGGTTCAGAGTTTCCAGTGCAACACGATCTAGATTAGCGATCGCACTTCTCACTTTATCCTGCATTGGTTGAGGGAAAGGAGACAATAGTGATCTCGTTAACTGTGCTTCTCCTAATACCAAATGCCAGTGCTGTAAACCCAACTGATTCAGGGAATCTGCCAGTAACAGAAGAACTTCTGCATCCGCCAACATTCCTCCAGTTCCTAGCAGTTCAACTCCTGACTGGTAGAACTCCAACTGACGCCCATGATGACCAACTGTTGGTCGGCGAAACACATTAGCATTGTAATAGAGTCTTTGGGGCAGGGAGAAAGTTGCCTCACTAGTACTTCCTGCAATGCGAGTAACCATTGCCCGTGCAATCGAAGCCGTGAGCTCTGGGCGCAGCCCTAATGTTCCCTCCTCGTACTCCTGCAACTGAATAACTGTCGAATGCTCGATAGCTCCGCCTGCCATTAGGGTATCCAACCACTCCAGGGTGGATGTAATAATCCGATGATATCCCCAGCGGTGAAATACCTGCTGCAAGTGGTCTGCAATCCAGCGTTTTTGAGTAACCTCGAGGGGTAGTAAATCCCTTGCCCCTGCCGGTGGTTGATGAACCATTATTTTTTCTTACCGCCAAACATATTTCCAAATAATCCACCACCAGATTTACCTTGATCACCTGATGATTTGCCACTAGAAGTTGTTGGCTTAGCACCACCGCTTTTGGCAGCCATTTGCTCTAGATATTTTTTTCCTCTCAAAGCTTTTTCATCTTTAGGATTTAGTTGCAAAGCTTTATTAAAGTGAACTTTAGCCATTGCAGTCTGCTTTTGCCTCAAATAAGCCTCTCCCAGTAAGCTATGGCAGGTACTGTTTTTTTGATCCAACTTGAGTGCATCTCGCAACTCCAAAATTGCTTTGGAAAAATTGTTCTTACCTATATATCCTTCAGCGCGACGGATATACGCAGCAACTCTTGTCTTCACCGGATCAATCTCTGGAGGCTTCACTGGATCAATCTCTGGAGGCTTCACCGGTGGCTTGAGAGGTCTAGGATCTTTCAGCATCAGGTAAACTAGATTGAGTTCACTAATGTCAGCAATTTTATCTAAGGCTTCGTTAACAGATGAATATTGCTTGGATGCGAGGTTTTGCAGTGAGCTCTTGTAAACATTTTCTAAACCTGCACCGGCTTTGGTTAATTGTTTGGCAGCTGCGCTCGCTATAGAAACTTTCCCTTTTTCTCCAGCCAAACGCTTACCCATATGCTTCAAGCTGATAGCATAATCGCGATTGTCTTTGGACAGTTGTTCATAGGCAGGGTTAACCAGTTTCGATAACAGCTCATTTGCTTGCTTTTTTTCAGCCTCACTTGCGGCCTTACAACTGTCTGGGTGCAGATTACGAGCAATTTTAAGATACCTTTTGCGGACTGACTTAACATCCGCATCTACAGGAATACCTAAAATAGCATGGTGGTCAGTAAAATCATACCTAAAGAGTCCTCGTCCAATTTCAAAAGGCATAGGGCGCTATCCAATCTCCGTGCAGAAAGAATTGTCTCTAGTATGTCTTATATTTTGATATAACTGGTATACTTCCCTGCTAGATTTTGCCTATAAAATACTGCCTACGGACTGCACCCTGTCCACAGACTTACAAAACCACTGTTGTAGAGCCTCTGTTCTAGATTTAGGAACACTTAGCAACAAAATGCTTCTCCATCAGTGTCGGCACTTGCTTAGGGTCAACGTTGATGTAACGGCATTTGTCTGGCATAAAGACTACACAAGGTCCTTTCTTACACTGCTTCATGCAGCCAGTGCCTTTGATAGTGACTTGGTTTTCCCAACCACGATCACGCAAATAGTTTGCTACTGATTGGCTCACTTTGCTACCTCCTCGCTTACGGCAAGAGGATTTTTGGCAAACCATAACACAAGCTTTTGTTTTAGGTCCAGTAATCTTTGATGGCGATACACTCTTTTGCTGAACAGGGACTATTGATGTGATCTGATCAGCCTTGAGCTTCAGTTTACCGGTTTTCTTCTTGTACTTCTGTTTGCCAGAAATTTGTAACCAGTTCCCTGGTTCCCATACCCTAAATAGAGAACTGCGGAGCTCTTTGGAAAGTTTGATGTAGTGTTCTCCGTCGGATGTCTCCACTCGTATGCGCTTTGGTTGTTTCCCAAAGTCACCGACAAAAGCAACAAACTGCCCTTCGAGGCTGAACCTTGACTGTGTTTCTTTTTTTTGGTTAACCACGCCTGAATTTTCAATCCACTATATTAACCATAACCTTAATTGATAAAAAATGTCATCTGTTTGCAAATAGGGAATTGGTCATTGGGCATTGGCAAAAAGGATTAATAACAAAAGGCAAAGGACAAATCAATCAGTCCGTATAGCTTGAGCTGCCAAATAAAGCTTGCTCCACTCACCCATTACCTGATTAGTCTTCAACTTTAAGCCTTGAGCGATCGCTTCTTTTGTTTGACCAGTTTTGAGCAGTTCAAAGATTTGGCGTTGCTGAGGGGTCAGGTTATCCAAAAATTCTTGCAATTGACTTGGTGTTAGCCCTAGGGTATGTTCGTGCAAAGAAGTTTCTAGCCAGTTAGCAACTAATTCTTGCTTCTCCTTAACGGCAAACACCCGAACCGCATGATAGCTGATTTTTTCCCGCAGTCGATAAACTTCCTTAACAGGTTTGTTTAAAGTGCGGGCAATTGCTTCTTGAGTTTTGCCTTGTAGGTAAAGTTGGAGCCACTTGACAGCGTCGGTTCCCAAGTGTTTGCTTAAGTAAACCTCAAATTCTTGACTTACAGAGTTCCGTAGCCTCCGTTGCTCCTCAATATTTTGCTGCTGCTGATATTCAATCTGCGCCTGATTATCTAATAAACTAACTGGCTCATTAGAATCATCCAGATTCAGGGATTCCGAAAGCAGGTGCACTCTGCTTCCCCCCGGTACATTAGTCATACCAGAACGCTGAGAGCGACGTAGAAAGTTAACAAATCGATAAACTAGTAGAGGCTGATTGCGAATTGGGCGTAGACAGTACTCTTCGATAGTAGTGAGTAGTAAAGTATCACGGAGGCGAGAGTCTTGAGTACATTGAGCAATCCAGGTAATTTGTTTTTGGATGTAGCGATCGCTATTTAATAATTCTTGAATCACTTCTTGCAAGACATCTACTACTGCCCGCTGGCGATCCCGACTGAGGGCAATCCAAGTACGTATTTTATTACGTAATGTTACTAAACTAATTAACCTAGTCATTAAATTCTGATAAGCCCGCTCAGGTCCTACCCCCAAGTAGCGCTGGCGCAAGATCCGGTAGCGATAATCCATAGCTTGCTTGGCAATTGCCAACTCGCTCAGTGTTAGACTATCAAACCGTTCTAAGTTTTCTCCGAGTAACCAACGTATAATACTGTTTCTGGTAGTTGGACTTTGATCGGGGTAGTCACTTAATAAGCGCGATTTCCAATCTTTCTCCAGTAAGTCTGCCAACTTTTCCATGAAATTGCGTTCCTCGAACCCCTGTTCTACAGTTAACGTCTGCATGACAATCCTCTCTTACTGATATTAATGTGAGCTTGTCTACCTAGTAGATAAGAGTGATTGCACCCCCACGAGACTTCGCCGCAATAGTCCGAGTGGCACATATAGAATATTTATTGATTTGAGACTTCAATCTTTTGCTGGAACTGGCTGAGATCAGAAGTTATGGAACATTGGAGCACTCCTTGTCAAGGTTAAGTTTGTTCGATTAGTCACAGTACTACTATATAGTTCTCAGTGAAATCTCTAAAAATTATGCAATCTGAGGCGAGTTATACTAACCCACATTCGGCACCTCAGTTTATGTCGTCAAAGACGAGTCACTGAGCTTTGAGACCGTGCGCCCCACGGTTCTTTATATTTATTGCCAGGTTCAAGTCCCTGCATAAATTGGTATGGCATACCGGACAATTTGGTCTTGCTCTTGTCAATTCCTCGATAAAGAATTGCAAAAAGTCGTGCGGGATGCTGAAATTGGACGACGCTTTGCTGATAAATTAGTACAAGTCTGGCTCGTTAATGGTAAAGAAACTGTTAGACTACAAGCAGAAATGGGAATAATTGGAACAAAGTGACAATCCTTAACGGTTTATTAAGTTCCAAGTTGGCTCAGTCTTGCAGTAATGTTTGGCGAATTATCATCCCGAAGAAGCTTGATTTAGTAATGGCTGGTTTGGTTGTCACCGGCTTGCTTCTGGGAATAAGGCACTTAGGCTGGTTACAGCCCCTAGAACTGGTAGCTTTTGACCTCATGGTTCGTATCCGTCCTCATGAAGCTCCAGATCCTCGCTTGCTAGTGGTAGGGATTACAGAAAAAGATATAGAAACTCTTGATCAATATCCCATCTCAGATGCGGTTTTAGCCCAAGCATTGGCAGAATTATCCCAGCATCAACCCAGAATAATTGGTTTAGATCTAGCTCGCAATATACCGATTGAACCTGGTCATCAATCACTAGTTGCTCAATTGCAAAATCCGAAAATTATTGGCATTACTTTCATTGGTAACAATAACTTAGAAAGAGTAGCACCTCCGCCTGAAATTCCAGAGGAACGTATTGGTTTTAGCGATGTTTTGCTGGATCCAGATGGAGTAACACGGCGCAATTTAATTTATTCCCTTACTGATACAAACATCTTGCCGTCGTTTTCTCTACTACTAGCTCTAGCTTATCTAGAACAGGAGAAAATTGCAGCTGAATTAACTCAAACTGATGATCTTAAACTAGGAAAAACAGTATTTAAACGGTTGATTTTTAATGATGGTGGTTATCAAACAATTGATGATGGGGACTATCAAATTCTGTTGAACTATCGCTCAGTTGCTAACTTGGCGCGACAAGTTACTTTGCAACAGGTTTTGAATGGGCAGATTGAGCCGGATTGGGTGAAAAATAAAGTTGTGCTGATTGGTATCACCGCTCCTACAATCAATGATTTGTTTTACACTCCCTATAGTGCAACTAAAACGGGAAATGTCCAGATGCCTGGGGTTATACTCCATGCACAGATGGTAAGCCAAATTCTCAGTGCAGTTTTGGACAATCGTCCCCTATTTTGGTATTGGTCAGAATGGTTAGAGGTATTGTGGATTGCCGGATGGTCATTGCTTGGTGGGGTTTTGGTAACACAAACTCGCAATCCTCTACTTCTAATACTAAGTGGTATTGCTGGGGTGGCTTTCCTCTGGGGTGGTGCTATTGTGCTATTGCTTGAGGGAGCATGGATACCAGTAGTAGCACCAACTTTAACCTTTTTACTCACTGCTATAGTTGTCGGTGCTTACCAACTACAAGAGTCAAAGCAGCAAGAACAGATGGTGATGAGGCTCTTAGGACAGCAAACTTCACCAAAGATTGCTCAAGCTCTTTGGAAAGAACGCGATTGCTTACTGGAAGCTGGGCTATTACCAGGGCAAACCCTAACAGCTACTATTTTACTCACTGACCTGAAAGGTTTCAGCACTATCTCAGAAAAAATTTCCCCAGCAGCAGTGATGAGTTGGTTAAATGAATACCTAGCAGCAATGACTCAGGAAGTACAAAAGCATCAAGGTATTATTAACAAGTTTACTGGTGATGGTATCTTAGCTGTTTTTGGAGTACCCGTACCCCGTACTACCAGTGCCGAAATTGAGGAAGATGCACAAAAAGCTGTAGCATGTGCTTTGGCAATTAGCGATCGCTTAGAGTCCCTTAATCGTAGTTGGGAGACTCGTGGTTTACCTATTGTACAAATGCGGGTAGGGATTTTCACCGGTCCGGTGATGGTTGGTAGCTTAGGAGGTAAGGAACGTTTAGAGTACGGCGTAATTGGAGACAGTGTTAATATTGCCTCCCGTTTGGAAAGTTGTGAGAAACATCGTCAACTAAGCGACTGCCGGATCTTGATTGCGAAAGAAACTCTGGTGCATCTTCAAGGGAAGTTTCAAGTAGAGTCTTGGGGTTCTCTAGCATTAAAGGGAAAACAACAAAAAATTGAAGTTTATCGCATATTAGGGAACTCCAAGGAATAAGTTTTTGGTAATTTTGGTAGGTTGGGTGGAACGAAGTGAAACCCAACACTCATTCGTAACAGTTGAATGTTGACACCAAAGCTCATTACTTCAAAACCCGAATCAATGGACTCGATGAGGCAAGCCTAACAAGGGCTTGCTGAATAAGTCGTAATTTTCTGGTTTTGAAGTAATAAGTAATAAGTAATAAGTAATAAGTAAAGAGTGTACTATCGCTTGCTGCACAACTCTTTGAGGCAATTAATTGAAGTGAAAGTAGCTCTTAAAAATATGCTTACTTTTACCTCATATTCGGAATTTAAGCGGGTGTTTCCCTACGATGGTACAAGGAAATTGT
>JAAHGL010000177.1 GCA_010692635.1 Symploca sp. SIO2C1
GGAATCCTGGATTTTACCCCTAGCGATTCAGTATTTCCCAGTTAAACTCAACAGACGATGTCCTAACAGTACGTTCGGCGTTTTACCTAATCAACTTCTGATTAGAACCCCATACTCCAAGTAAATCGTAGGAATTATGACTATTTTATCACGGCGCTTAAAAGCGCCGACGCTACATCCCACGGATGAATCACGTGGGCTTTGCTTAAAATTCTGTAATGAAAGCTTGATCATCATCAATGATAGTACCGATACCTTGAGAGTCTATAATTGTCGCTCCAACTGGATTAGACAAGTTGACAAAGAATTTTTCATCGAGTTCAACAATGTCATCGGGTATGATGTCGATGCTTACAGGCAGACTGGTAGCTCCTGGAGCAAAGGTTAAAGGTCCTGATTGTGGTATGTAGTCTTGATTAGCGATCGCAGTGCCATCAGCAGTAGCATAAGTAACAGAAATAGGGGAATTGCTAGGCGTGTTTAACGAGATAGTAAATTCGGCTTTATTTGGAAGACCGCCTGTTCCTTCAATAACAGAAACATCATTGATGGATAATTCCGGCAGTGGAGGAACAGGATCTATTGGTGGATTTAATCGGAGCTCAAGTTCAAAAGCCCCTTCCCGGTTAGGCTGACTCGGAACAACTTTACGACTTCCAGGAGCTAGTTTATCGGCAATCCATGGATCATAGTTCCCATTACCCCTAGCACTAACACCTATAAAATAAACACCTCTCTCTGGCGCTGTGAATAATTTGACAGGGTCATCTGGTTCAATACCTTTATTTATCCTTATATCTGTAATCGGATTGCCATTGGTATCAAATACAGACTTAATATGATCTCCTGGTACTCTGTCTCCCTCAGCATCGAAAATACGGATAATACTATTTAGGTCAGATAGAGAACCGTTGCCATCATTATTGCGAGCATCAACATCAATTAGGAGGCGATCATCTTTATTAAGTCGCACTCCATAGAGATCAACATCACTACCGTCTTCATATACGTTATTACCAATAACCTCTGTTGCATTATCGGGTACATCAGTTCTGGAAGTTGCGCGACGTAAGCGAAGTTTTTCTGCAGAATTTTTATTTAATTCACTACGGGGAATTATCGAAACAAAATCGCGATCAATGTTATCTGATTCGTCAATATTGTATATTCGTACCATAATAAACCTAGAAATCTCCAAAAAATTTTCCAAGACAGCCATTAAACAACTAACAACTGCTTTATTACTACAGCAAGTTGTTCAGCAATGATTGGTTTTTATAAGCCTTGCCGCTCAGTTTGGCTTATTTCCAGATTCTTTTTTTGAGAATACTTATGATGTTTTTAATACTACTGTGGCAATTAAAATTCAGGATCAATTTGTAATATTTACTCACAAAGTTGTTTAGATTAATGAAGTTGACAATTTTCAACTAAAATTTTGGATATACTAGTTTGATTAAAATAGAGTAATTTTTCACTCTGGGCTTGGACTTTAGCCTTAACTGAATACCATAAAAGCCTTCTCGAAGAGTAACCCCACACCAGTAACACGAATGTTGGGTTTCGCTATCGCTCTACCCAACCTACAGTTTTAGCTGTGCCACACTACTAGCATAATTATTGGAGAGGTCTATTCACTTTTAACCATCTTGGGTGCGGCAATTCCCCTCCCGTTATACCCGATAGAGTTAGCGGGAGGGGAATTGCTGCCAATATTAGAATTGAGCGATAGCGAATCATTGTTCAAAGTATTGGTATTCATAACCGTCAGCCTTATAAATAGTTTTCAAGTATTTCGGATGTACATCAAATTTTTGGTTGAGTAATTGTAAAACAAAGCTTGGTCTGAATCGAATAGCAATTCGACCAACGTATTGCCCTGCAAACTTACCTTTTGGAACATTGGCTTTAACAATGTCACCAGTTTGAAAATTTTGGAAAAACTTAGCTTTTGGAGCATGAGCCTTGGGAAAACCGTATTTATCAATGGATAATTGATAATTGATAATTGATAATTGGTTAATTTGGTCTAAGACCTCTTCAAAAATGCAAGAAAATAAAAAGAAAATATTTTCCTGATTGTCAATCCTCTTCTTTCAAGGAGAGGTAATTATCCATTATCCATTGTTCATTATCAATTGTTGAACAGGACGACATCTTTGCCTGATGCCGTGTCCTTTGGCTGCCACTAAAAGTGGTTTGACTCCCCGAATTAATAACTGCTCTGGAGTAGATGCACCAACACAGATGGAACATTTTCTACACCACAGTAGGCGCATTTCCTGCCCCATTTTTGCAGGAGATATTCCTTCACTTCAAAACCGAATAACTCACCTGTTTGATACTCAATGCCGCTAATTTCAGGATTTTGCATCTGTTGAAGGTCAAATCGAACTAGTTCGGTGGAAATTGCGGTGACTGGGCAGAGTTTTCTTATTCGCCTTACCCAAGTCTCAATATTGGCGATTCGACTTTCAAGAGAAGGTGGTAACCAACCTGGTTTACGAGTGCGGTTTAACAAGCGTGGTTTACGGTAACGAGTTTTACGGTTACGGCGACCTCTCCTTAATGCTCTCCTTGACTCAAGAGCATTTTTAATCTGTTGCCCTCTGTGAGAGATTTCAAAAGCATTTGTTACACGCCCGGCTTCTTCTTGAACAACAGCAACGCCTGTCGTTTTAGAGCCTGGGTCAATTTTAAGTCGATGGGGGTGAGCAACCGACTGTTCAACGGTTCTATCCTGTAAAACGATGGTGAATGGATAACGTTTAAATACTTTAGCCCTCCCTTTTTGTAGTAGTTGTCTAGCCCGTGCCTGATGGCAGGGGTCAAGAGGATAATGGTTTTTATCTAGTACGAAAACTCGCATTACTTTGAGACTCTCATTTCTGGTAAAGTTTGCCTCGACAATGTTATTTGAACTTGCGCCGGTACAACTCACTGGCTTAACTCATTACACCTGTTTAAAGCTGTACGAAAGAGCTACAAACTGGCACGCATCTGTAGGTTTCATGATTCAAATAACGTAGTGCGCCCTTGCACTGAGTCTGGTCAACTAAAGCTTTCTCAAGCTCCCGCTATAGTTCGCTAGAACTTAGCGGTGAGTTGTTGACTCTCTGGTTCAACGTAGCCTTGTATATTCTCAATATTGAATTGTTTCAGTAGAGGTGTGGCTTGCCTAGTCAAACTTTCAGAACCTTTGACCACAATCAAGTACTTTCCAGCATTGAGGCGATTACGGTAAGGCAAAGCATCACCACTACCAATGCTTAAACCGACGCCACCACCAACAAAAAAGCTACCCATTGCTCCTGCGATCGCACCGAAGAAACCACCGATGATGTGATTAACTACTGCACCTGTTCCTGGAAGAATTTCTATTCCTGTTTGCAAGTTAAACACGTAACCCGCTCCAAAACCAAAGGGAATCAACAAGAATCCCAGCTGATAAATTTGCTTTTTCGCTTTAGTGCTAGGGTCTATTAAGCCAAATTCATCAGCACTTTGATATCCTCTACCCAGAATAGTAACCTTATCCATCGGTAAGCCTGCTTTTTCTAGGGCAGTATAGGCTGCTTCTGCCTCAATGCGGTTTGGCAATATGGCAATCAAATAGTTCATTGCTGGGATCGTTGTTCGATACAAGACTTACTTTACCGGTTTATGTTTACGAAGAGAGACTTTCAGGCAAGGAATCAGGTTTTAACAGAGGATTAAATCCTGCTCTTCTCCCACTCCAAGAGTTCCCGTTGCTTTTTACCTTTTCAAGATGGGGAGAAACCTAAAAATTTTCAGACAACTGAGGCACTAGTGACCCTTTGCAGTTAATATAGCCTACTGCGGTGAGAACTCACTGTTGTTTTCACTCTACTCCCACTGCATTCAGCAGCTGACTGCTATTTGTTGTCTGTCGCTTGCAGCGCTCCTTGCCTTGAAATTCTTTTAAGGTAGAGCAGCGGGATTAGGACAAGCTCATTTCAACCCCATTAGGTAATGTCTAAGGTTCTCGTCTCTGACCCAATTAATCAAGCTGGAATTGATATCCTGTCCCAAGTTGCTCAGGTTGACATCAAAACAAATCTACCGCCTGAGGAACTAGCTGGGATTATCTCAGAATATGATGCCTTGATGATTCGCTCTGGGACTCGCGTTACCCAAGAGATTATTGAGGCTGGCAATCAACTGAAGATCATTGGACGTGCTGGTGTTGGTGTAGATAACGTCGATGTTGCTGCGGCTACCCGTCACGGAATTGTTGTAGTTAACTCTCCAGAAGGGAATACAATTGCCGCAGCTGAACATGCTCTCGCGATGATGCTGTCTCTTTCTCGCCATATTCCCGATGCTAATGAGTCAGTTAAAAACAATAAGTGGGACCGCAAGCGCTTCATCGGTACAGAAGTTTATAAGAAGACTTTGGGTGTTGTTGGCTTGGGTAAAATTGGCTCCCATGTGGCTACCGCAGCACGAGCTATGGGTATGAAGTTACTCGCCTATGATCCCTTCATTTCCATCGAACGAGCTGAGCAGCTAGGCTGCCGCTTAGTTGAGATGGATTTACTGTTGCGGGAGTCTGATTACATTACTCTGCACATTCCTAAAACTGCGGAAACGGCTCATCTAATTGATGCTGAAGCCTTAGCCAAGATGAAGCCAGGAGCCCGCATTGTCAACTGTGCTAGAGGTGGCATTATTGATGAAGAGGCACTAGCGGAGGCTTTAAAGGAAGGTAAAATTGCCGGTGCAGCTTTGGATGTCTTTGAATCAGAACCCCTAGGAGAATCACAATTGCGATCGCTGGGGAAAGAAATGATTCTAACTCCCCACCTAGGAGCCTCTACCGAAGAAGCCCAAGTTAATGTGGCAATTGATGTTGCTGAGCAAATTCGTGATGTTTTGTTAGGCTTACCAGCTCGTTCAGCAGTTAATATTCCTGGACTTTCTCCCAACGTACTCGAAACTCTCAAACCCTATATGAAGTTGGCAGAAACCCTGGGTAATTTAGTTAGTCAGCTGGCGGGAGGACGCATTGAAGTTTTGAATGTGCGGTTACAGGGAGAGTTAGCAACTAATAATAGTCAGCCTTTAGTTGTAGCTTCCCTTAAAGGTTTACTTTCCCATGCCCTGCGGGAGCGAGTTAATTACGTCAATGCCACCATTGAAGCTAAAGAGCGGGGAATTCGTGTCATTGAAACCCGAGATGCTTCAATTAAGGACTATTCAGGAGGTTCACTACAGTTATCAGCTAAAGGTTCTTTGGGAGAACATTCTGTGACTGGAGCTTTGCTCAGTGATGGTGAAATCCATGTCAC
The DNA here is from genome assembly GCA_010692635.1 of Symploca sp. SIO2C1. Taxonomy (GTDB): domain Bacteria; phylum Cyanobacteriota; class Cyanobacteriia; order Cyanobacteriales; family Coleofasciculaceae; genus Caldora. Next base: position 5,313 of record JAAHGL010000177.1, read on the forward strand.
CAGTATTGATGAGTTCCCAATTAACGTTCCTCCTAGTAATCACATGCTATTTACCCTGCACCGCGATATGCCGGGAATTATTGGCAAAATTGGCTCTCTGCTAGGCAGTTTTAATGTCAATATTGCCAGTATGCAGGTTGGTCGCAAAATTGTGCGGGGTGATGCAGTTATGGTACTCAGTATTGATGACCCCCTACCGGAGGGAATTTTAAAGGAGATTATGAAAGTTCCTGGAATTCGGGATGCTTATACGGTAACTTTGTAGGGGCGTGGCGAAGTTAGATACTTCGCGAATAGTGCCGAATGTTAATCAAGCCTTGACCTTCAAGGAACTAGGAGTCAGTAGTCAGGAGAAATTCAGCAATTGCTGAATTTCTGGATTTCAAAGTCAGCAATTCTGAGATTATGGCAAACAGCTGGTGGGAAATTAAAATTCTCTGTGACTCTGCTTTGGAGGATTTAATCTTCTGGCGACTGGAAAAGTTTGGTTGTCGTGGCATGTCCAGCGAAATCAAGGGAAATTCCCACCTTTTGTGTAGTTATCTACCTCAGATAGAGGCACAACTATTGGATTTAGCGGCTCTTTCCCTATGGTTGCGTCAGGATGCCCTCACTCTGGGACAGCCAATACCGATGATGCATTGGCGTTTGATTGATGAGGAAGACTGGGCTAGTAATTGGAAGCAGCACTGGCAACCACAGGATATTGGCGATAAATTGTTGATCTATCCTGCCTGGTTGCCAGTGCCAGAACTCTCTGAACGTCTGCTATTACGCCTTGATCCTGGAGCTGCATTTGGTACTGGTACTCACTCTACTACTCAGCTTTGCCTAGAAGCTTTGGAAATGCGGTTAGGGGATGGCAGTAATGGTGTAGTGGCTGATATTGGTTGTGGCTCTGGTATTCTCTCTATTGGAGCTGTATTGCTAGGGGCGAAAAAGGTCTATGGAGTTGATATTGACCCCTTGGCCGTGCGTTCTGCCCGCAGTAACCGTGATTTGAATCAAATTAGTGCCCAGCAAATGGTCGTAGAAAGAGGTAGTATTGACAAGTTACAGAAGCTAACTAAAAATCAACTAGTAGATGGAATTCTCTGCAATATTCTGGCAGAAGTAATTATCGATTTAATTCCAGACATGAGTGCCCTTGCTGGTCCTAAAACTTGGGGTATTCTTAGTGGAATTTTGTTAGATCAGGCTAAATCTATTGCTGATATCCTCGAACAATATAACTGGGTTGTGGCAGCCCTCTGGAAGCGTCAAGAATGGTGTTGCTTTAATATTAGAAGATCTTAACAATTTCCCAATACAAAAATCCTCACTTAAGGTGATTTCCTCCGAAAAAATGTAGCTATCGTAGGGTGTGTTAGCGAAGCGTAACGCACCGCATCGCGGCTACAATCATTATCAAAAATCGCCTAATTTGTAACTAGAGGTAAAGTCTAAAAAGCTTGAAGCTTAGTTCCTATGCGAACAGTTGCTCAAATCAATGATAAAATCCTCCGTCGTTGCGCGGTGGTATGGACTGTCGAAGAATTAAAAGTACGGGTGGCAGATGTAGGTGTGACTCAGGCAGCGAAACAAGTTGATATCATTACCACCGGTACCTTTGAGCCAATGGAGTCTTCCGGTGCAATTATCAATTTAGGACATACAGATCCACCTATCAAAATTCGCCAGTGCTGGCTGGATAGAGTGCCAGCCTACCCTGGCTTTGGGGCAGTGGATTTGTATTTAGGGGCAACTCAAGTGGTAGATTACACCGGTACTGGTGATATTCCAGACACAGAGGAATTAAGAGAACGTGGTGGCGGACATATCATTGAAGACTTAATTGCTGGTAAAACAATACAATTGCGAGCCCTTGGATATGTAACAGACTGCTATCCCAGGGCGTCTTTTGAGACAACAATTACTCGCGATACAATTAACCAGTTTTATTTATTTAATCCCCGCAATCTTTATCAAAACTTTATTGTCGGTGTTAATGGGGGAGATCGTCCCCTATTCACTTATTTGGGTCCCCTACAGCCGAGGCTTGCTAATGCAGTTTACTCCAACCCAGGAGAAATTTCTCCCCTGCTCAATGATCCAGAACTCAAGCTCATTGGGATTGGTACGAAGATTTTCCTAGGTGGAGGCATTGGTTATATTGCTTGGGAAGGAACTCAACATTTCCCCTTGCAAAAACGCCTTCCTAATCGAACACCAGTAGGACCAGCAGCAACTCTTGCCTTAATTGGAGATGCCAAGCAAATGAACCCTAAGTGGGTAAGGGGTTGCTACTTCAAAAATTATGGTCCTTCTTTGATGTTGGGTGTTGGCGTGCCACTACCAGTCTTGAACGAAGAAGTTGTCAAATGCTGCGCTGTCAAAGATCAAGACATTGTCGCACCAGTTGTGGACTTTTCTATTCCCCGACGTGTCCGTCCTACTTTCGGTTTAGTGAGCTATGCTCAATTAAAGTCTGGTCGTATTACGATTGATGGCAAATCAGTACGGGTAGCTCCCCTGGCTAGTATTTTTCTCTCTCGACAAGTAGCTTGGAACTTGAAGGAATGGATTGAGCAAGGGGAATTTACCCTTACCGAACCAGTGGCGCCAATTCCGATGAATAGCTCGTTTCTTCCTCAAGACCGATGGGATTCTCAAATTGCCCTAGATTAATTTAGGTTTTAGGTTTTAGGTTGAGAAAAAGCAGTAAATTTGAGTTATTTTCCCGTAAATATTCTTGATGAAGGATCATAACTTTGCCAATAACTAAAAAATCTCATTACCTAACACCTAATACCTAATACCTAATACCTTTTCTTAAGTACTACCTCCACGCTGCTTTTGGCCATGCTTAATCGGTTTAGGTAAAGGTTCTCGGCGTTTAGTTGGCGTCGCTGTTACTGGGCGGTCACCTGAACTAAAGGAGCGTTTATTTGAAGTTTTCTTGTTTTTATAGGAATACTTCTTACCGGAAGTTTTTTTGCCTGGTCTTTTTTTCCTGATAGGCATCATACCAATATCGTTGGCTTCCTTAATTAACAGAGTATTTCCCTGCAACTGCACATGTAAATCCCAAAAGCGACCAAGTACTTTCTCTCCTAGAATCCCCTTGAGATTGATCTTAAAAAACTTGGGTGATTCTGACTCTTTACGAGGAGATTGTCTAATCTTGATGACTACTCGTTCCTGTTCCTTGGAGTGGTAGATTACTTCACCACGAATAGAAAAATACCCATTTTTAAAAACCGGTGAAACTTCAGCTTCACAGACTTCTTCAGAGCTTTTTACTTCTGATTCCTCAGAGATTTCTTCAGACTCAGTAGATATGTTTGATGTTGTTTTATTAAGTTTTTCTGGCTCCCAAACACCGACAATTTGGACGTGTAAGTTATTGTCTTCTTGCCTTGATCGAGGATAAACAACCCAAAGATGGGGTTGTGCTAAGTCCAAGTGATTTTTGACTAAGCTCATCACCCTACCTAGTAACACAGCATCAATTAGGGTTCCATCTGTTGTTACTAAAGTACCTCGAGTCAATTGCTCTGCCGAGGGCATATATTGTCCCTTGATTAACCCGATAGCTCTATACTGCTTCGGTTCACTCGGGGGAGGAATTGGTTGTTCTCGCTGAACGTTTGGTAGCATAGTCCCGGTTGAATCAGCTGTAGCAGTTGAGTTAGTAACTTTTGGAGAATCGCCAACTGGCGTTTCTGGGGGTTGGTTTGATATTGTTGGTGTTTCTGGTGACTGAACTCCAGAAGCATTGGGTGATTCGGTAGACAGATTCACAGAAAGATTCATATAACCTCTAACCTCCTAGCGGCGGAGACACATTACCCGTTATGGGGATTCGGCTGACTTGACTAAGAGTCTTTTGCTCAACACTATCTAGCTGCTGGCTGTTTCAGAAACAATGACTTGAGGTTGAACAACCAAAAAACTCGTAGGTGAGAAAACTTAATTATCAGCCTGCCTATTGTATAAAATGCAATGGGATGATCGGTATATCCGTAAAGTTTATGGAATCTTTAATGGTAGAACCTTATAACTATACTAACTCTAGGCTTAATTTTGCCCAGATTCTGGTAGGTTTGAGGTTTAGGGTCGTGTAAAATAAAAAATCCTCGCTGTCTCAGCACGAGGAGTGTCAAAATGTAATTAGAGTTCAAGGAAGTTTTGTGTCTCAAAAGCGCAGTCCCTGGTTAAATCTGGTATTAATATTGGCGGTGCTGGCATTTGTCGGTTTTTCCATGATTCCTTTGATTGGAAGTATCTTCGAGGGAAATGAACCCACAGCAGGAGCCTCACCAGCGGCAACACCAACAATTTCTTCAGAACAGCAGGCAAAACTCGAAGCTGAGGCGAAGGGCTATGAATTAGTTGTGCAGCGGGAGCCAAACAATACTACAGCACTACGGGGTCTGGTAGAGGCAAGATTGCGGCTGGGGGATATCAAAGGAGTGATCTCACCCCTAGAGCAGTTGGCAAAACTAAATCCTGACCAGACTGATTATGTTATATTGCTGGCTCAAGCTAAGCAGCAAGTTGGCGATCGCGAGGGAGCCGCTCAAGCCTATCGTGATGTACTAGCCTCGGAACAGGGAAACATGAATGCCTTGCAGGGGCTTGTCAGTTTATTAGTACAGCAAGGTCGCCCCGAAGCAGCAATTGGCGAGTTGCAAAAGAAGCTAAAAACAGCAGCATCTATTAATGAGTTTCAGCCCGATACTATCGATATCGTTGGCGTGCAAATGTTGTTAGGTCAAGTTTACGCTAGTCAAAAGCGCTACACAGAAGCGCTCACAGTCTATGATGAGGCTATTAAGTCTAACGAACAAGCTTGGAGACCAGTTCTAGCTAAAGCTTTGATTTTTAAACAGCAGGGTAAAACGGCAGAAGCCGAACCCCTCTTCACAAAAGCTATTTCCCTAGCACCAGCTCAACACAAAGACCAAATTAAACAGTTAGCGACTCCATCAGAGCAACCAGAACCCAATAGTTCATCTACCAACGAGAAACCTGAATTGTCAGAGCCGCTCCCAACAGTGAGTCCTTGAACAGAGCTCAGGACTTACGCAAAACCTCCATTTGTAGGGTGTGTTAGCGTAGCGTAACGCACCTTTGAATCTATTGCTCCCCAACTTTCCTTCTCAATTCAAGTGCTTTCAGATCAAGAGATTCTGCTTAATCGTACCTACCCTGTAACTTGTAGATATGTGCTAGATGATTGACGCTGGTAGCTACATGGGGATGCTCATTCCCTAGACGAGTTTTTGTCGCTAAATAACACTGTTCATACCAGTTAACTGTTTGCTCATAATCTCCTTGTCCCTGATAAAAACGAGCTAAACCAACAAAAGGAAAGATTAAATCTTCATCATTTAACCAGTCGCTATTTTGACCAAAATCTCAAGGGAAATTACCAAAAGCGAAACCCAACGCTAATTCTCTCGGTGTTGGGTTTCGCTCCGCTGCACCCAACCTACAATAGCTACAACTGACAGCTGAAAAATATTGTTTCTTTACAACCCGTCAACTGTCACTCAGTACCCAATTCACCAGAGTACGAACTGGATAACCAGTAGCACCGCTATTATTGCACCCATTTTCCTTATCTGACCAAACTGTACCAGCAATATCTAAATGAGCCCAAGGAGTCTCCTTCACAAACTGCTTCAAAAACAGGGCAGCTGTAATTGAACCTCCTGCACGGGGTCCAGTGTTTTTCATATCAGCTATTGGTGACTTCATACCCTCAAAGTACTTTTCTTCGAGTGGCATCTGCCATAATTTTTCCCCAGCTGCTTCTGAAGCTGCTTTAAGTTGAGTAACTAGGGTTTCATCTGTTGACCACATACCACCAATATCATTACCTAAAGCAATAACACAGGCACCAGTCAGGGTTGCTAAATCAACGATCGCATCTAGCTCCAATTTTTCCGCAAACACTAGAGCATCTGCGAGGGTTAGTCGTCCTTCTGCATCAGTATTATTAACCTCAATCGTCTTACCATTAGAGGCGGTGAGGATATCTCCTGGGTGCAAAGCACGTCCGCTGATCATGTTTTCTGTCGCTGCACTGATGAAGTGAACCTCTACATCAGGCTTTAGTTGCGCAATGGCTTTGGCAGCTCCAAAAGTAGCTGCTGCACCTCCCATATCGATTTTCATTGTCTCGATGCCACTACCAGCACCTTTGATATTCAAACCCCCAGAATCGAAAGTAAGACCTTTACCCACGATCGCTAATTTGCGCCGGGGTGTATCCTTGGGTTTATAGGTCAGATGAATAAATTTAGGCGGCAAATCAGAGGCTTGAGCAACCCCCAGAAAAGAACCCATACCCAGTTTTTCACAATCTTCCTTTTCCAAGATTTCTAGGGAAAGACCGTATTCTGAGGCAATTTTTTCTGCTGTTTGAGCTAAACTAATCGGCGTCACCGCATTAGCCGGTGCTGCAACCAATTCCCTGGCTAAAATCACCCCATCACAGATTTGTTGAGCTTTGGTGATTGCCGCTTCCTGATTTTCCAATCCCAGTAAATCTACTTGTTCGAGCTTGGCTCCTTTATCTTCCGGATCTGACTTAAAGCGATTATCCAGGTGCAATGCCAGCACTAAGCCTTCTGTAATCACCTGAGCTGTTGCCCTTGGGTCATCATTAACTACAGGTAAGTTAATAGCTAGAGTTTTGCTCTTCTCTCGTTTCGCCAGCCGAGCGATCGCAGCAGCAGCACGACGTAAGTTATCTAAACTTAGGGTATCTGCTTTCCCTAACCCCACCAGCATAATTTTGCGGATGGAGCTGCCTGCACCTACGCGGGTTACAGCTGAGCTACCAACGCTTCCCTTAAATTCGGTTTCTTCAATCAATTCCTTGAGAACACCGGCAAACTTTTCATCTAATTGGGCTAAATCACCAGTCAGTTCCACTGCATCTTCAAAAAAACTAACTGCCAAAGCGTCGCCAGTCCAGTCCAACCGTGGTGTATCCGTTGCTCGAATTTCCATCCTTAGTTTGATCTACCTAAAATAAGATTATGTGAAATACCCAAAACTGATGCTACGCATACAGCGTGAGCTTTTTGTCTCATCCGCCAATGCTGTCATACCAAAGTATTTTGGTTTTATTGAGCAGGTCGTTGATTTCTTACTAGGATACCAGGAGCACGAAAGTCTTATGGGTTTAGCCGAGGGATAAGCTTGTATGCATCTAAGAAAGCAAGTTTTCACCGACGCGGAGACACAGAGAGGGATGAGGAACTTTTATCCAGTTTAGTCGTGAGTAAATCTTACTGTCTGCTTTGGGTAATCTAGAAATAGAAGCACTAAGTACTCAGCTGAAACATGATCCAGATATCTTAGCCAAAATAGCGATCGCTATTTGAAGCTGCCATTCTCTTAACTGAATTTTCTAACAACAAACAACAAACAGCCAAAACTTAAAAATGACACCTCATGTATTAGATCGCCTCGGGGACTGGAATCCTCAACTATTCAGGGAACTAAAAGGTCGTCTTAAACTCCGCAATGTTGTCATTACAGTGTCTATCTCCTTATTAGGTCAATTTTTACTGTTGCTGTTTTTTTTTAGTGAGATGCCCTTGGAAACAGATTACAGTAACTGGCAAAGATTATTGCAGGAGTGGTGGCAAAATTTGTTTATTACCTCTTGCTGTATTAATATCTGCATCCTGTTAGTAGCAGGAAGCTATATGCTCATTAGTGACCTTTCCCAAGAAGAACGTCGTGCTACTCTTGACTTCATTCGCCTCAGTCCTCGTTCAGAAGTAAATATTTTAACTGGCAAACTTTTAGGTGTGCCAATTTTACTTTATTTAGCCGCTGTCCTCACAGTTCCTTTACAGTTGTGGGCTGGACTTTCTGCGGCAATTCCTTTGGCTAAGATTTTTATTTTCTGGGTAATTGTTATTGTTAGTTGTCTTTTTTTCTACAGTGCGGCTTTACTTTGCAGCTTAGTTAGTGGTCGGCTCGGAGGATTTCTACCCTGGTTAGGTGGTGGCGCAGTTTTCTTGTTCTTGATGCTAATGTTGAGTTGGGTAAAAAATTGGACACCTGTAAGTGATCCATCAGTGTGGCTGAGGCTATTTAGTCCCTTTGAGTCAATTTTTTATCTATTTAGTGGTTCTCAAAGGTATAGTTCTCGATGGTTTAATTTACACTGGTATTACTTGCCCATTGGTGCCAGCGCCCTCAGTTTCCTTGGCTTTACTTTATTCAATTATGGCTTGTGGGTTTACTGGATTGGGCAGTCACTGAAGCGTTGTTTTCGCAACCCCAATAACACTATCCTCAACAAAGGACAGAGTTATGTACTGGTTGCTTGTTTGGAAGTAGTAATTTTAGGATTTGCTCTGCAAGAGCTCACAAATACTAACTGGTATGACATTAAAATTAATTTAATTTTGCTATTGATATTAAACTCAGTGGTTCTGTTGGGTTTAATAGCCCTTTTGTCTCCTCAGCGCCAAGCTTTACAAGATTGGGCGCGGTACAAAAAACTCCAAACCAGGCATAATACTTCAGTACAGGATTGGGTTTGGGGTGAGAAAAGTCCAGCAGTGGTGGCAATGGCAATTAATCTAGCGATCGCTATTACTCCGATACTTTTGTGGATTATACTGCAATCTTTTGAACAGCTCAACAAAACCAAAATATTTTTCGATCTAGCTTTCTTTGCTAGTTGGATACTTATTTATGCCACTATGGTTCAACTGATGTTAATGATGAAAACTCCCAAGCGAGAAGTTTGGGCTGCTGGTGCTGTCGGTTCTCTTATCTGCTTACCACCGATAATCTTGGGAGTACTTGGTATATTTCCTAATGAGAACCCTACTATGTGGCTATTTTCCACCCTTCCTTGGGTTGGACTAGAATACGGAGTAACTACCACAACAGTTTTCATTGCCCTTATAGGGGAAGCAATTGTCTTAATATTGTTAAAT
>JAAHGL010000178.1 GCA_010692635.1 Symploca sp. SIO2C1
GAATATGAGGTAAAAGTAAGCAGATTTTTAAGAGCTACTTTCACTTCAATTAATTGCCTCAAAGAGTTGTGCAGCAAGCGATAGTACACTCTTTACTTGTTACTTATTACTTATTACTTATTACTTCAAAACCAGAAAATTACGACTTTTTCAGCAAGCCCTATTTAATTTGGTTTAAGGTCTCTCCTTTTGTCCTGTTAAATCCACAACTAATTTTGCTAATTCGACACTCACCCCAATAGGTTCACTAAGCCTGAGTATTAATTGAGGAAACCGCTGTTGCAAACTAGTAACCATTTGTGCGATCGCATCAGTAATGCCTCCAGAAAACAAAAAGTAAGGAACAATGGTAATCTGCTGATAACCAGCACTAGCTAAAGCTGTTATCTGCTCCTCCAAAGTCGGCTGCATCGACCAGTAAGCTACTACAGCTCTCAATTGCTCTGCAACCATCTCCACTGGCTCATTACCTCCAGAGCGTCGAGTACCATGAGCTAACAAAATCTTGGCATTAGTCTCTACTAAACTTAACTGCTTTGCCAACATTCTCCCCAAACCTGGATGAGCACCCAAGTGAGGTTGTAGGTTTAGCGCTATTGCATCCCCCAAATTGGCTTGTGCTAGTGCCACCTCCGCCGGAATATCTTCCATTACGTGTACTCCTGGTAACAGAAATACAGGCAACAATTGCACTTGTTGGTAACCAGCAGCCAGAGCGACATTAGCAAACTCCTGGATTTGTTCATGAAGTGGAGAGGAAGCTAACTCTAAAGTTGCTGTACTTAATTTTGGTGCCTGAGTATAGTTTTGATTACTCAACTGCTCATGAACTAACTCTGAGAGTTCTTTCATTGCCAGCTGGGGACGTGGATCTCGGCTCCCATGAGATATCAATAGATAAGCAGATAGTGACAACTTGATCTTTAGCAGCTTTTCTTGATTGGTTCAATCATTGTACCTCTGAAGAAACAAGGCAGAAGGCAGAAGGCAGAAGGCAGAAGGCAGAAGGCAAAAGGCAGGAGGATTTGACCCTTGTTTCTGACTTTCATTGCAGGTGGTACGCCGCCTGTCAGGCGCTATCTATATATCCCTCTTCTGTCACTTTCCGAAATTCTGACGAAATTCCGTAATTACAGCCAACGACACCTAACGAGAGAATCAGGGTTTGACCCCCATTTTTCGGAGTCTGACAGAAGAGGGATATATATTGTCAAAATTGGACTCAATACATTTTGCGAATATACTGAGCCCGAAACTGACTCTCTGCTACCTGCTAGCAAAGATAAAGAAAGAGAATAGAGACGACAAATCTTGTAGGGTGGGCAAAATGAATATCTTAAGCCTGAATTGCAAGTTCTTCAATCTGAAGTGATTGAATTTGAGTTCGTACCCAATCAAACCACTGTTCTAACCCTTCACCTGTTTTGGCAGATAAGGGAATTATCCTAACGTGCGGATTCATTTGACGCACGTTGGATTCGAGACGGTGTAAGTCAATATCTAAGTAAGGCGCTAAGTCAGTTTTGGTAATTAATAAACAGTCAGCCTCTTGAAACATGACTGGATATTTTAAAGGCTTATCTTCTCCTTCCGTAACACTAAGTAGAGCAACTTTGGCATGTTCCCCTACTTCAAATTCCGCCGGACAAACTAGGTTACCGACGTTTTCCACGAACACGAGCTCTAACTCTGATGGATTGTATTCCTGTGCCAAAGTGTGGATACCCCCCGATACCATTTGGGAATCGAGGTGACAGGAACGCCCGGTGTTAATGGCAATGACAGGAACACCATATTGACGTAAGCGCTCGGCATCTAATTCTGTTGTCATATCTCCCTCAATCACTGCAATTTTTAGTTCCTGATTAAGGGCAGCAAGGGTACGTTCTAACAGCACGGTTTTCCCTGCACCGGGACTACTCATTACATTCAGACAAGTAATTCCCCACTCATCAAAATGGGCGCGGTTGTGATCTGCTCCTGCTTGATTGGCATGGAGTAAATTGATTTCTAAAGCGGCATCAAAGGTTTGGTGCATATCTTTTGGAATTTAGAATTTAGAATTTAGAATTTAGAATTGGGAATGAAAGAGAGTAAATCTTAAATCTCAAATCTCAATTCGTCACACTTGGTTCAAGTTCTGCTTGAGAATACTCAATACGATCGATTTTTAGTTCTCGTCCTGAACGAATATCTTCCATTGGTGCTTGACAGCTAGGACAGGCGTAGTGCTGTCCTATTTCTGGTTTGTATTCCTCTTGACAGGTGTGACAAAAAGCCACTAAAGGTGTCTCGCGAATTGCTAATTTGACTCCCTCTAAAAAGGTATTGCGAGTTTGTACATTAAAGGCGAACTGTAAACTCGCTGGTTCTACACAGGTGAATTGCCCAACAATTAGATGAATTGTTTCTATCTGTGGCTGCTGAGGTTGAGATTCCCACCAATCTTTTACTGTCAGTATGAGGGCTTTAGTCATGTCAGTTTCGTGCATTTTTCATCACAATTTGACTGATTTTTTTCATGATTTTTAGAACTTAAGAGATGGATGAAAAACTCTTTTCTTCTTTTTCTTACCTCGGAGTCCTCTGCCTTTTACTCCCATTTAACCAACTCTGGTTGTGACTCTGCATGAATATAAGCAGGCTTGGCTAGGCGTGGTAATTGCCCAGAAATGACTAAATGAGCCATAGTGTCACAAATGACCCGAGTTGCCATCAAAGAGGTCATATCACTAATGTCATAGGGGGGTGAAACTTCCACCACTTCCAAGCCACAAATTGGGGTATTTTGGACAATTTTCTTCAGTAAATAGAGGGCTTCACGAGGCAGCAAACCACCGGGTTCTGGCCATCCTGTACCAGGGACAAAACCCGCATCAATGCAATCGATATCAAAACTAATCCAGACACAGTCTGTGCCATCGGTTGCCCGCTCTATAGCAAAGTCTGCGGCAGCATCTAGCCCCATCTCTGTAATGTCCGTTACCGTTAGGATATTTGTCGCCCGTTCTCGACAAACTTTTACCCCTTGACGTGGTACTTGCCAGCCGCCAATACCGAGTTGCACTAGGTTTTTTGCCGGGGCATTTTTGATATTAGTGGCATGAAACCAAGGGCAAGTATGCATCCGTTCATCGAGATCGGTTTCTTGAGTATCCACATGGCGATCGAAGTGAATGATACCAACTTTTTTATCCCCAAGGTGACGACAAATTCCTCGAACAGTCGGAAAACCAATAGAGTGATCGCCTCCTAAAATAATGGGGAATGCTCCTGAATTAAAAACGTGAGCCACACCCTTAGAAATTTGGTCGAAGGACTTTTCGTTATTGGCAGGAATAGTAAAAATATCCCCCACATCGCACAGGGTAATTTGCTCCCGCAAATCAACACCTAATTCAAAATTGTAGGGAGTGTAAAGAGCACTAATGCGGCGAATTCCTTGGGGACCGAATCTTGTACCGGGACGATAGGTGGTTCCTGAATCGTGGGGAACACCAACGATCGCAACATCATAGTTTCCAACTTGGTGTACATCTTCGATGTAAGGTGCCTTGAGAAAGGTATTAATCCCAGCATAGTGAGGTAATTCACCTCGTGAAAATGTGGGAATTGTGCGATCGCGAATACTATCTGCTGCTTCTAAACCATATTTTAAACCCTGGTCAACTTCTTGCTGCCACCCTGTTAAAGGAAGCTGTCTTTCTCGTTCTAATGCCCGCTTAGCTTCGCTTGAGTCTCCATTATTGCTAGCATTAGGAGGTTGAAAGGGTAACTGTTCACTCATTATATTTTCCTACTAAACTTGTTTTCTATGGGAGCATCCAATTAAAGTTTCTTCACTCATTACTCTCGAGAAACACGCTCAAAGCTAATGGCTAATTGCTAATTGCTAATTGCTAATTGCTAATGGAGGAGAATTGTTTCTCCCATTCAATTGGGGGTGCGAAGCGCTCCTGGGGAGCTCTCCAGAAACTAAAAATCATATGTTTGGGGCTGAATCCCTTGATATAAGGAGTTTCTGACTTCTTTTTAGGTAAGGAAAACTCTTGTTCCTCCTTCCTCGGAGCCTCCTGCCTCCTGCCTTCTAACGCTCATTACTCAAAAAAGCTCTCCCACACTTTTTTCACCTCCCCCGGCAACGGGCTACTTTTGCACAATTGAGATACTCCCTTTTCTATTAGAAAAACCCGAGAAGATAAGCAATCTTTTGAGACTGCCTAATCCTCCCAGGCTTTTTTCCCGCCGTGAAGCTACCAAATAAGTTGCAACTTACTGCCTTTGAAAGCTTTTCAGGTAGCCTGCTTCTCTTGGACCAGTAGTCATTTAAGGCACTTTACCTTAAATCGGAACCCTAGAAGCAATGTTAAAGTTATGATTATCCGTAAACTACCAATACTTTATAGATTTTAATGTATCTAAAGCTACAATATTGGTAATGGCTAATGGCTAATGGCTAATGGCTAATGGTTAATGGCTAATGGCTAATGGCTAATGGCTAATGGCTAATGGCTAATCTCTGAATAAACACTGAGTCTCCGAGTCAGGCAACAGGGAAGAGAATTGTTTCTCCCATTCAATCGGGGGTACAGGGCGCTTCTTGGAAGCTCTCGAGAAACAAGGGAGTAGGGAGCTTCAGAAGAGAAAAATTCTAAATTCTAAATTCTAAATTCTAAATTCCCTTTACCGAATCCGCTAAATAAACCAACGCTTGTTCAGTAACTTCTGGATGAAGGCTCAAGTAGGTATCCTTAATTTGAGCGACAGCACTTTCTGCATAGGAAGGCTGAACCAAACCCACTACACATCCTCCAAATCCCCCACCGCTAAACCGGGAGCCAATTACTCCTTCTGCCGAACTCACAATTTGCTGCAAGTCTTGGATAACCGGAGTACCGCATTCATACTGTTCAATAGAACTTTGGCAGGATTCCTTCATTAACTGACCAAATTCCGCTAATTGTCCGTTGCGCCAAGCCTCAATTCCCTGGTTTACCCGTTGAACTTCAGTAAAAAAATGACTCGCTCGCCGATAGAGTTGGGGTGAGAGTTTTTGCTTGTGGCGATGAAAAGCCTCTTCGGAAATATCCGAAAGCTTTGTCGCTGTAACCCTACCTTCCCCATCAATACTACTCAGATAAACAGTATTCTCTCTTCCTCTCTTCCTCAGCTCCCTCAGCTCCCCGAGCTCCCCCAACTCACCGAGCTCCTTAGCTGCTTCCTGGCATTCTTGAACCCGCTGATTAAAACCCGTTGCTGTTAACTGCCGTGCATAACCAGAATAGGCAATTAAGAGGCGATAGTCTTTTTCCTTGACTGAAGTAGGAACTGCACAGACGCTTGGTTTTTTGGTATCAATATATAGTAGGTGATGCCGTTGCCCGAAAACAATGCTAGTTTGATCGAGTATGCCGTTGTTTAAACCGATATATTTGTTCTCTGCTGTTTGGGTGAGCTGTACATAATCCCACGGCGTTAGCTTGATTTGATTAACTTCAGCTAAGGCAGATAAATAGCAAATAATCACCGATGCTGAAGAACTTAAACCACCTCCCGGCAACATACCCTTAAGAATACCTTTGATGCCACGGCTAAGGGAGAATTTTTCTGTCAATGCTAAAACTGCTGCTTGTACGTAATCTCCCCAAAAACCCTTAGTTACTCTGGGAATTTCATGCAATTTCAATGCTACTGCACCAGCATAATTGTGACTGCGCAGTTGAATTGTGCCATCATCAGTGGGAACATAAGCCATGAGAGTATAAGCATTGATAGTCATGCCGAGAACAGGTCCTCCTTGGTGGTCAATATGAGCACCAAGAGGCGCAATGCGATAGGGTGATGCTATAGTTCGGACATCCCTTGACAGTAGTCCTTCACGACGAACCAAAGCATCGACTAATTGTTCTTGCTCATCGACTAGATTGGGAAACTCCATTGCTAAGCTAATTAGGGTTTGCTGAATAAGTCTATTGAGAAAGGGTTTAGAATTTAGAATTTAGAATTTAGAATTTAGCCTTAGTATTTTTAATGATTGCATGAAGAATAGAAATTAATTCGTTACATTCATTTAGTAGAGGCAGCAATCTTGATTCTAGTTTTATATCGGTAGCAATTAAGATTTTCAACCAATAATTTGTCTCTCTAGCTTCCTTGAGAGACAAATTCATTTTATGAATAAAATCTGGTTTACTTTCTGCATTTTGTGCTTCCTCAACATTGGCTCCAATACTTGTTCCAGAGCGGATTAATTGTTTGCTTAAATCATATCCAGTTCCACCATTTTCTCTTAAAATTTTACATAGATTAACTATTCTTATGCTAAACTTTAAAGTTCTTTCTTGTATATCTTTTTTGACCATTTTTTAGCAGATGTAATTTAATAATTTATTTTTTTCTAAATTCTAAATTCTAAATTCTAAATTTCTTATTCCTTATTCTCCTTGCTCTTCCAGTAAGATGATTGCCGCTAATTCATCTACCGCATCTTCTTCGCTACCTGTAATCGGCAACTCTAACTGATCTACCAAAGCATGTCCCAACTCATGATAAAATGTAAATAAAGCTGCGTCGATTACTTCGGTTACATATTCATCATCAGATTCAGCATCATCAGCAAATATTTCTTTATATTTTTGAATTAATTCATAGCACATGGAAATCTCCACGGTTTCCGGGTCATAAAAAGCATTTTCTTCATCACATTCCTCAAACCTAACAGAGATATCCCTTGGTAAAGCGATCGCTTCATTGAGCTCTTCTGCTAGGAAATCAAATTCCTCTGTTTCTTGAAAAATCTCGTATATTTCTTCATGACTTTCATCTTCAGGAGAGGTATAGATAATCTGAACATCTCCTTGATCATCTATATCTGCTGCAAAAGAGACTTCATTGGTACTATCATTAAAATCAGAACAGCTGACTAATAAAGGACTACAAATCAGCAAACTAGAAACAGTTTGATAAATAGTCTTCAAATAAGTTGTCACATTGCTCATCGAAAATTGAAGTACTAAAATCCAGTCACGAAGAAGTCATGAATGTAGAATAACTTACTCATTCTAAATTCTAAATTCTAAATTCTAAATTCCTACTTACTCTGATCATCTGGGCGGGAATCTGGTGAGCCTCTTTCAGGATCAGCAAATTTGTCGGCTACAGTCATGGGGATAGAGTCTGTGTGGTTAACAGTACCAAATCCTTGAACAGCCTGATTTAAGATAACCTGGGCAGTAGAGCTATTAATCAAGCTATACACTTCAAGGTCATCTCTTTCAATACTGACAGTTGAACAATCCGCAGCGATAGCGTTTGTTCCGCTCAGTAGAACTATTCCTAGACTAATTACATATTTGTTCATGATTTTTAAATTATTCTTACGTAATGTTAGATAAAAAATTTCAGTAAAAAGTTCTTGATGCCTATACAACTTTACAATACTATTAGCAATGCTTCCATCTTTGGATATAACTAATTGTCGTTCCAGGGCGGTGGAGCACTTCGTCTAACTTACCTACTTCAATTAAAACATGACTATTGCTCCCTGGCGACTATTACTAACTCGTGCTCTTGACAAAAATAGTAATCTGCCTTACTCCCGCTACTTCCAGTTAGCAACAGTAGCTGCCAATGGCTATCCAGCCAACCGCACTGTTGTATTCCGGGGATTTTTAGATGACACCAACCAACTCAAATTTATTACTGATTCCCGTAGTCAGAAGGTTGAGCAAATTCAACACCAGTCTTGGGGAGAGGCTTGCTGGTATTTTCCCGACACCCGCGAGCAATTTCGTTTGGCTGGTAAGTTAATGCTGGTAGGGGCAGATGCTCCTAACCAAACATGGCAAAATGCTCGTAAAACGACTTGGCAGAACCTTTCTGACTCTGCTCGCTTACAATTTACTTGGCCTCACCCAGGTGAAGTTAAAGACAAAGATGATAGTGCTTTTTTCCTATCGCCTCCAGCTCCAGAGAAGCCATTACCTAACTTTTGTCTAGTATTACTCGAACCTGCACGGGTTGAGCACCTAAATTTAAGAGACAATCCCCAAAGCCGCTGGCTTTACCAACTCGATGAGGGAGAAAATTGGTCTACTCAAGCCATTAATCCCTAGTTAGGGCTTGTTGAATAAGTTTTCTAACCTTACCATCTTGTTTGGATGTCACATAGATTTCTCCCTCTTCGTCCACTCCAAATCTCACATCGGATCGTTTTTTACCAATGATTTCGAGAAAAGAAGCTTCTTGCTCTCCATCAAAGAGCCGAAGTTCTTTAATAGTTGCCTGTTTGCCATCGACAAGTTCATCTACTCGAACATGAAAAAAGCGACTATCATGACCAAAGTCAGCAAAAATGTATTGACCAATTAATTCAGGAATTGCCTTACCTCGATAAACATAACCACCAGTAATGGCAATTCCGTAGAAGCCTTTTACTTCTGGGGGGATATCATGGTCATATTGGGCAACAGGATAAGTATAGCCATGGGAGCGATCGTTTTTGGGTAAGGGCAACAAAACATTTTCATTATTTTCCTCGATAACCCAAGTACCTTCTCGTTCACCCCAACCATAGTTGGCTCCCTTGATACCAAGATTAACTTCTTCAATAAAAGCTTGACCCGTATCAGCAATCAACATTTTGCCTTCGCCACCACTATCCCAACTGAAACGATGGGGATTACGCAGCCCATAAGCCCAGATTTCACCCAAAGTTTTGGGATCATGATCCTCAACAAAAGGATTGTCCGCAGGAATGCCATATTGACCATTAGTACTATTATTACCAAAGGGATCAATTCTGAGCATTTTGCCCAGTGG
The DNA here is from genome assembly GCA_010692635.1 of Symploca sp. SIO2C1. Lineage (GTDB taxonomy): Bacteria > Cyanobacteriota > Cyanobacteriia > Cyanobacteriales > Coleofasciculaceae > Caldora. Next base: position 8,821 of record JAAHGL010000178.1, read on the forward strand.
TGTCCCTAGATCCTGTCCATTATCTAAAGGATCGGTATCGCTAACAGGGAAGCCATCACTACCGCCATCAGCTACAGCAATGTAGAGCAAGCCATAATCATCATCTCCTGGTTGAGCATTGGGATTAAAGCCTAATTGTCCAACATTATGATCTGAATAAGGCTCTTCAATGCGCAAAATCTCACGGGATGTTCCCACAAAACTATTGCTATAAGGGTCTGTTGCTTGCCATTCGCGAATTACATCGTGGTGGGAACTTTCGATAATCTGGTTATTATTGTCAATAATTGGTTTAGTAACAGGGAAGTCAGAACTACCGCTATGTTTAGTTTCGCTAGTTACAGTATAAAAAATCCCATTTTTGGCAAACTCTGGATGAAAAGTAAAATAAGCGAAGCCCTGTTGATTAGTTTCATAAATTAAATCGGCACAAATTATTTTTTGCAGATTCAGATAAACAGTAGCAGTACCGTCAACAATCACATACAATTTGCCACGCATATCGTTAACAAATAATCGTCCGCTACCATCTCTTGCATGGGTAAGCAAGTTCAAACGAGCAGCTTTGTTACTTATCTCAGTTCGACTGTTGGGAATTTGAACAACCTCTGCCAATCCGACAGAGAGTTCTGACTTTTCAATTGGTTGGGGAATAGGATCAGTTATCTGGGCAGAAGAAATCCTGGTAACAACAAAGATTACCAAGAAAACCGAGAAGATAAAGCAGAGAAGGCGAAATTTGTTCATAAACAACGATAGGATAGAAACAACGCTCTCTTTCCCGCAATATCCATCAGGAGAATTTACCACAAAGTCACAAAGAACACAAAGACAATCTCCAATAATCACAAGACAAAAAGTGACACCGAAGCTCATTCCTGCCGTGGGATAGGAGGGATATCCGTCCACTCTTGAAAGTCATTAGTCATTTAATTAGGAGAAAATAGATTTGTAGCCAGTTCTTCCTGATTTAACCTTGAGTCACTCTCAATTCTCCCCATCTAATAACAACCACCAAGAAAGCCACTTCAACCGCACTCGTGCTTGTTTGCGGCAAGCACTATCCTGGTATGCCAACTCTCGCCGCCACCAAAATCATCCTCCGGAGGTGGAACTGCAAGCAGCAGTGCGTAATGATTTGGAGGTTTTAAAGTCTAGCCTTGATAAACTAGACCAAGGAGTAATTCGCATTGCTGCTTTTGGTTTAGTTAGTCGCGGCAAGTCGGCGGTTGTCAATGCCTTAGTGGGACAAAAAGTGCTGCAAACTGGTCCCCTTCACGGTGTTACCCAATGGCCAAAATCTGTACGCTGGACTCCCAGTGCCACTAGTAAAGTGCAAGTGGAGTTGATTGATACACCGGGATTGGACGAAATTCAAGGAGAAGCAAGAGCACAGATGGCAAGGGAGGTGGCTTCCCAAGCAGATTTAATTTTATTTGTTGTTGCTGGTGATATTACCCGTACCGAGTATCAGGCACTGTGTGAACTGCGGCAAGCCCAAAAACCTCTGGTTCTGGTGTTTAATAAAATTGACCTCTATCCAGAGCAGGACAGAAAAGCAATTTACCAGCAATTGCAACAACTAGGTACAGGTACTCCTAGCGATCGCAGTTTACAAGAGATGTTGTCTACAGAGGAGATTGTGATGGTAGCGGCAGAACCTTCTCCTTTGGAAGTGCGAGTTGAGTGGCTTGATGGTAGGGTGAGTTATGAATGGGAGAGCCCACCACCTCAAGTATATGAACTCAAACAGAAAATCTTGAACATCCTCAATCGGGAGGGACGTTCTTTGTTAGCTCTCAATGCTTTATTTCAAGCTAGGAATGCAGAAGCTAGCATTGCGAATAAAACTCTAAAAATGAGGAAAACTGAAGCCGAAGAGTTAATCTGGCGCTTTACTAAATATAAAGCTCTGGCTGTTGCCCTTAATCCGATTGGTATGTTAGATGTCATGGGAGGTGCGATCGCAGATTTGGCCTTAATTCGCTCCCTATCTCAGCTGTATGGTTTACCAATGACTGGTTATGAAGCAGGGAACTTGTGGAAGAAGATTATAGCTAGTTCTGGAGGTTTACTGCTAGGTGAGTTGGGTAGCAGTATGTTACTAGGATTAGGGAAGAGTGCCTCAGCAGTTGCTAGTACTGTTGAGAGTTCAGTAGGTTTGACAGCCTATGCAGGAACAGCTATTACCCAAGCTGGGATTGCTGGTTACGGAGCTTATGCAATTGGACAAGCGGCGCAGGTTTATTTGGAACAAGGTTGCAGTTGGGGACCATTAGGACCAAGCACCGTAATTCAAGACATTCTCAATCAAGTAGAGCCAAATACTATTCTATATCGTTTAAGGCAGGAATTGGGGGAACAGCTCGAAGGTAGATCTTCATTGCAATAGGGACTTGTAGGGGCGGGTTTAGGGATAATCTGGGAACAGGCAAGATAACCTCAATACAAAACCCGCCCTGATTCTAACCAGTAGACAAGGTATCGCTCTTCTGTCACTCTGGGATGTTTCCACAAATTTCCGCCATTACAGCCAACGTAAAATCAACGTTTCAACCAGGTTTGACAGAAGAGAGATAAACAATAACAGGCACGATGCCTGATCACCTACGGCAATCTAGAGCAAGCCAGAATCATCATCAACAGTTGGTTTGAGGATTTCCAGCACCTATTCAAGCAAGAGAGATAACCCATTCACAAATTGACAATGGATAATGAACAATGGATAATTACCTCTCCTTAAAAGATTGATGCTATGGCGCTCAAGAATATAAAATCGCCAAAGAATAATGATCCTATTGGCCCCAATCGTTCATCGCGATTCAAGTGGCGAACTATAGTTGGCTTGCTCTTGATGTATGTCGCTGTTGCGCTCAATTGGCAGTGGATTTGGGGTGTGTTTTCCCTCTACTGGATTATCCCTGACTTTTTTACTGGAGTGACGTACTTTATTGAACCAATTACACGCAAGGAAAATCCCATTCTTTATTGGCTCATTCTGATAACCTGGGTTGCTTTCAGTGTGATGATGATTTTCCCGACTGTTTCTTCACTCACCGGTCAATACTAATTAATTCAATACTCATTACTCTTGAGAAAAACGCTCAAAGCTAATGGCTAATGGCTAATGGCTAATAGCTAATGGAAGAGAATTGTTTCTCCCATTCAATTGGGGTGCGAAGCGCTCCTGGGTAGCTCTTCAGAAACTAAAAAATACTGATTTAGGTATGAAAACCTTGATATGATTAGTTTATAACCTTTTTTTTTCGGCGATTCAATCAATGAATTCTTAATTCTTAATTCTTAATTCTTAATTCTTAATTCGCCGTTAGGCGCTCATTACTTCCAAGAGAGGAGTTTAATTATGGCGATCGCAAAAAACATGCCTATTTTACCAGTTCAAGCTTATACTTCACAAGACTGGTTTGAGCAAGAGCAGCAATATATCTTTAGCCGTACCTGGCAGTTTGCTGGATTTGTTGAAGATCTTAGTGATCCAGGTGATTACCTAACTCTACAGGCAGGATTCAATAATATTTTAGTACTGTTGGATGAGAAGCAACAGCTGCGTGCTTTCCATAATGTCTGTCGTCATCGAGGTACTCAACTGCTGCGAGCTTCTGGTAAAGGCAAGAAATTTCTTACTTGTCCTTACCATGACTGGACTTACAATCTTGATGGGGAACTCACTGCAGTGCCAGAGCGGAAAACCCAATTTCCGGATCTCGATCTTAAAACACTGTGTCTCCACAAAGCCTCGGTGGGTATCTGGCGCGGTATAATCTTTGTCCATCCCGAGCCTGATGCTGACTCTCTCACCGATTGGTTTAGTCCAGTCGAACCCTATTTAGGTCCGCATCAGCCAGAAAAACTGGTGGAATACGTGGAGGGTAGAGCTCGTCATGAGATTAACGCCAACTGGAAAATCATTGTTGAAAACTACATCGATGGCTATCATCTGGCTCACCTCCATTCCGAAACCCTATTTATGTATGATCACAGGCAACAAGAGACCGGATTTGTAGGTAATCATTTTTATTTTTATGAGCCGCTAGCAAAGGATTACTTGAAAGGAATAGAGGACAATTCCCCGTTGCCACTAATTGACCATGTACCTAAGGATAAAATTGGCGCATATGTACCGATGCTCTTCCCCAATCTGGGGTTGAGTGAAACGGAATCAAGCTGGTCTACATTCTACGTGATTCCAGTTGCCCCTGATAAATCGATTGTGGAAATTCGGACTAAAGTGATGCCTGTGTCTGACTGGCGGTATCTGATGCAGGAATGGAAGTCTTGGAACTATTTTAGGCATCGAAAATGGGATAAGTATGGCACAGGTGATGCTGACGATCCCCTCGCGTCTGGTGATTTTATGGCTGAGGATATTTATGTCTGTGAGCAACAACAACGGTCATTTAAGTCGCCCTATTTTTCCATTGGTGCGACGGCTAAAGATTTAGAACAATCAGTATACCAATATCAAAGAAATGTACAAAGTTATGTTGAGCAAAGGATGAGCTAAAAACTCAACGGGAGAGTTTGTTGTGTTATTCCTTATTTTTTGCTATTATTATTTCATAATGGGTAAAGTATGCGCCCATATATAAAGTCATATATAAAGTATTTGTTCTCATATCAATTGGGCAGAGGGTGATACAGCGCTTCGCGCTGTTACCAGGTACAGTAAAATCGACGAGGAAAAAATCTATCAAATTTTGACAACTTATTCAGGTGTACCTCATTGCAGCGGTAAGCGCTGTATCAATTGGGCAGAGGGCAGAAGGCAGAGGGCAGAAGGGAAGAAAGAAGTTTGCAAGGTAGAAGGGAATTATAAGTAATTATCCGAACTTGATATCAAAGACTTCTTCAAAGACTGCATTACTGGAGGCATTGAGTCAGCCAAGGCAGGTGTACTGAAAAAGGCATTGGGTGAAGCTCTACAGCAATTCTTGAAGATAGTAGAAGACGAACTAGAATTTGGCTGCTATCTTTCTGGTGCTGAAATTAGAGACAACTACCAACTACCGATGGGGAAATTTATCCGGCATCAGGAAGTTAAGCCCCTTTTAGGTACAGCTTTTGCTAAAGATTGCCGTCGGATAGATAGCAAGCAATTCTGGAGAGTGCAAGGATCTGCTAGAATTCTTCGGTCAGGGTAACGTTATCTGTCGCCTCAATCCCCATCAACTCCAGGAACGGCTGAAAACGGGCAAGGTTTTAGTGATGTTCGATGGCTTAGATGAAGTATTTGAGCCAACCCAACGGGAAAAGGTAATTACTGATATCCATCGCTTCACTAATGAGGGTTTGCTGAACAAGTGTGGAAGCTATACCAGACTGTGGTTTCAATGATTTTTTGACCAAGCCTTGTGCAAGGAAATGGTCTATAGAAGCTTATTTTCCTTGCACTTTGATGGGAAATCCCTGAGTAACCTTGGGGAAT
>JAAHGL010000179.1 GCA_010692635.1 Symploca sp. SIO2C1
AAGACTTTTACTAACGGAAAATCTGGCAGCAACTGTTCTAATTGATAGCTTTTGTGCTAAATGTGCTGCCACGATTTTTTCTCGCAGATCGACTGAATATGCTTTCATTCGTTATATCACCCTTATCCAACACTCAAATTAAGTGTACCGCATAACAGCGGGAACCGCTGTAAGGGTTTGAACCCCATTTTTCGGAGTCTGACAGAAGAGGGTTATTCAGAGATTAGCCATTAGCCATTAGTCATTAGCTTTGAGCGTGTTTCCCTATATCCCAACCTCCCCATCCTTTGTTTTCGCTCACCCAGGGAGAGATATCTGCTATTTTTATTTTGACTGGGGTGCTAGGATTCGAACCTAGGAATGGCGGGACCAAAACCCGCTGCCTTACCACTTGGCTACACCCCATTGTTTTAGCCTTGACTATCCTAGCAGTTATTACCCATTGCATGTCAAGTCCCAAGAATAGATAATTCCCAAACAGTGAGCGAAAAAAGGGTTGGGAGATGGGGAGATAGGGAGATAGGGAGATGGGGAAACAACGAAGAACTAATGACTAAAGACATACTCCCCTGCTAAATAGCAGGGGAGTGCTACCCTTCTCAAGCTGGGTAAATGCGCAAGCGCCGATTGGGTTCATCGCCAAAACTGTCAGATTTCAGGCGATAGTGTTCAACTAACTCATGTTGCATTTTACGGACTTTTGGCGATCGCGGCAGTAACTCTACTGGTTGTCCTTGGGGAATCACAATTTGCTCAACGGCAAGACGAGCTTCTTCTAGAGCTTCTAGTTCATCATCACTACCGTTCTGAGCAAATAAGCGCAGATCTATAGCCTCAGGGTTTTTGGGATTTTCCATGTTCAGCAGATGCCGTAGAGCGCGGCTAATCTGAGGCATGGTGCTGGATTTAATCCCGTGAATGGGCACATGACGAGCCCTGGCAATTGATCGAATCTTGGAGTGATTTTTGACGTGCGATCGCAAACCCAAAACGACATCGGCACTATCCATTTCCTTGGTTAAGACTACAGGTAAATTTAGCACCTGGATCACTTGTTCTAGTTGATGGCGACTAATGCCATAAGGATAAACATGTAAGGGCAAATCTTCACCATTTGGTCCTGACATTTGAGCTCCGTTGGCAAATCCACCTTGATGCCAGGATTTATCTAGCAGCTGTTCAAAGTAGCTACTGTCAGAATAGGGCTCTGAGGTAGAGCGTGATAGAGGCTTCATCTGTCCAGATGAGCGCCAACCAGTTGGTCTAGTTGAAGTATCTATAGAGCCTTGAGCAATCATCTCTCTTCGCTCTGATAGTTTTCCTACTGGAGCACTAGGAAATTCGTGGGTAACTGTTACTTTGCCTTCTTCATTTACTGTCCTCACTTGGGGATTGGGCTGACGTCCCCGCAGTAAATCATCAACAGTCTCAGAAACGCTCTCATGTACTACCCAACGCTGACGTTCCAGCATTTCTATGGCAATTTCAAAAGTTGGGGGTGCTTTGCGTTCTAAGACGGTTTTCTGAGAACCTCGACGTCTTGCTTCATCATCTCCTAGGGTAACTGCCTGGATACCACCAACTAAATCGGAGAGGGTAGGATTTTTAATCAGGTTTTCGATGCGATTGCCATGAGCGGTACCAACTAATTGCACGCCTCGCTCAGCAATTGTCCGGGCAGCTAAGGCTTCAAGTTCTGTCCCAATTTCATCAATGACAATCACTTCTGGCATATGGTTTTCTACCGCTTCAATCATCACTTGATGCTGAAGCTCTGGGCGGGCAACTTGCATCCTTCTAGCTCTACCAATCGCTGGATGGGGAATGTCACCATCACCAGCAATTTCGTTAGAGGTATCGATAATTACCACCCGTTTGTGCAAATCATCTGCCAAGACTCTGGCAATTTCTCGCAAAGCAGTAGTTTTACCTACACCGGGACGACCTAGCAATAGAATAGACTGACCAGTTTCCACCAGGTCACGAATCATGCCAATGGTACCAAAAACTGCTCGACCAACCCGGCAGGTTAAGCCAATAATTTCCCCAGGGCGGTTGCGCATGGCGCTAATCCGGTGCAAAGTACGCTCAATCCCAGCACGGTTATCACCGCTAAAGTGTCCCACTCGCTGAACGCAGTGAGCCAACTGTTCCTGAGTTATCGGTATCTGGGAAAGGTACTCTGCTTTATTTTGGAAACGCACTTCTGGAAAGCGTCCCAAATCCATTACTACTTCAATCAAACTATCTCGCTGCGGATGTTGCTCTAATGAGGAACGAATTTTCTCTGGTAAGATGTCCAGTAATTTATTGAGGTCATCGGTAGTTTGCATCCTATTGGCATTGAGTTTTTCATCTATAACTGGTGATTGTTGATGAGATAACAGTTGTTGATCAGAAGAATTGATACTGTTGGTATTCACCATAAGTTTCTATTTATCAAAGACAGCGATCACTGCTGTTGTCTGTGGATTTGAAAGAAAATCGGTTTTGCCAAACTTTTTTAGTTCAGGAGTACTCCTAAGGGAGAATGTTTCGCGAACAGAAGTACTCCTAAGGGAGAACGCTTCGCGAATAATAGTACAATAGTACGATAACGGGGGACGCTTCCCTTGCCAACTGAGGAAAAAGGAATTGGAAACTGTTGCCTATTCCCTGTTGCCTGTTGCCTGTTGCCTGCTCCCTGCTCCCTATTTCCTGTTCCGAAGTTCCTTGAGTTGAGAAACCAGAGAATCAGCCCTTGCCACAGCTTGCCAGAGTAGCGTTGGGAACTTTTCGAGATGTCTGAAGGAAGTACTTTGAGATGCTGCCAGATGGCCTGCAACTTCTTGCTCATTGAGTTTTTCCAATTCATCTAAAATCGGTGAAAGTAAAACACGAGCGTAACTACCGTAAGCCACACCAGCAATATAGGGTTGGGAATAGGACATGGGGAAGGATGAATTTTGCTCTTCACCTCCTATCTCCTTCTCCTGCCTTTCCGCTTCCCTAAGCAGTCCAACTGCTTTAAGTTTGGCAACAGTATGGTGGTTAGTACCACCAGCTAACTGTACATATCCCGGCAATCTTGCTGCTAGTACCTTCTCAGAGAGTTTTACTGCAGCACGAGTAGTTCCGATGCCGATATCTCCACTCATAGGACGTCCATCTGTTTGCCACAGTAGAGCACTATCCAGGGGTGTTATTAATTGATAAAGTGCCCACAAGTAGTCAATCAGACCCTCACCATCTGGGCAGCTAATGGCTATAAGCTTTAGCTGATCTACCCAGGGAGCAATTACCCTCCAAAGCTGTTGAAAATCTGTAAAATGCCCGACTTGGGTGTGAATTTCCAGAGCATCAACACCAGTTTGCAAAATCAGTTGTGCGATCGCTGACCTTGATGATACATAGGAGCGAGTATAAATTAGTTCACTGGGGCAAACCGGTAAACAACGCCCGCAGCCATAGCAGCGTTGTTCAATAACTCCAGAGGAAACCTCACTAGTATTTGGAAACACAATTGCTTGTGCTGGGCAAATTTTTTCACAAGGACGAGGGCAGTTTGCCGGACACAAATCTGGGTTAAACTGTGCTTTGCGAAAATGTGGGTCTTCCCCATCATTTAGGCTTACCATTAACCAAGGTTTGCTTGGGATTTTAAACCCTTGCTTTTGAGCAACACCAGCTAGTTCACCAGCTACTTGTAAGGCGTCTTTCGCCACTTCAATAACTGCTGGATCCGCTGCGACGTCAATACAATCCGCCCCGGCGAGGGTGTAAGCCAAGGTGAGATTTCGGACGGCAGGGAGGTGTTGGAGGCTGGCTCCGCAGATGAGCTTAAACCAGTTACCCTCCCTTAGGGAATGTAAGGGATAGTACAGTTGAGTCACCTTTATATGCTAATGCGTTGCCCAAAAAATTGGGAGGTAAAATGTAAAGATTTGGTAGATGACAACGATTAATTAGGGTTTAAAGCGTGAACTACCACACACCTATCCTACGGATTAGGTGGGGGCTTCCAGCTTCACAAAAGATTGCCGCATCTTGGATTTACGTCCGCGAGTTGGTCTTACATCCTCTCCACTGGCGTTAGCCTCCCCCGTTCCAGAGGAGGATAGCATTCTCATACCTTCAGCTCTTATATTCTGCGCTGCGTTACCATCCCTATCATGATGGGTTCCGCAACTTGGGCAAGTCCAAACCCTAACCTCTAACGGTAAATCACCTATTTGATAATGGCAGTTAGAGCAAAGCTTGGAACTGGGGAACCATCTATCTATTTCTATCAATACTTTCCCCTCTTTTTCTAACTTATAGGAGAGAAAATTTACAAAGGTTCCCCAGGAGGCATCAGATATAGATGCAGCTAGTTTATGGTTACGAACCATGCCCTTGACATTTAGGTTTTCAACTACCACAACTTGATTGTTATCAACTATCTTTCTAGACAACTTGTGTAAGTAGTCTTGCCGGACATTGCTTACTCGTTCGTATACCCTAGCTACAATCTTGTTAGCTTTATTTTTGCGGTTGCTCCCTTTTTGTTTGCGGGCTGCAATCCGTTGCTTTACAGCTAATCTTTTTTGATACTTGTACAGGTATTTAGGATTGACGTATTTAGAAGTCTTGTCACCATCATAGGTAATAGCAAAATCCTTGATTCCTAAATCAATACCCACAACTTTACCATCAGTATTTGGTGTTGGGTTATCTCCGTCGTACTCCATCAGCACAGAAGCATAATATTTACCCGATGGACACTTGCTAACCGTGACTGTTTTAATTTTTCCATCAAGGGGTCGGTGTATTTTTGCTTTTACTACCCCAACCTTGCCTGGAAACTTCAAGCAATCATTAACCTGTTTTACCTTTTGCGGATACTGGATTGATTGACGGTGACGATAGGATTTGAACTTCGGATATTTGGCTCTACCTGCAAAAAAGTTTTGATAAGCACGACTAAGATTGAGGCTTACAGACTGTAAGACCTGTGAGTAACACTCTCCCAACCATTCAAGCTCTGGCTCTTTTTTGAGTGCTGGCAACATGGAATTGAGTGCAGATTGAGACAAGCCTTTGCCAGTTGCTTTGTAGGTTTCAATACATTGATTGAGCCCGTGATTCCACCACCAACGGGCGCAACCAAAATGTTGTGCAAGTATTTGTTTTTGTTGGTCTGTGGGGTACAACCTAACTTTTACAGCTTGTCTTTTCACCGTTAGTACTGCTAAATATCGACCTGTTATTAGTATATACTATTTGTAGTAACAACAATCTTCGAAGATAGTAAAAATAGCTTACCCTCCTGACTTGTAAGTAGGAGTCAGGAGTCAGGAGTCAGGAGTCAGGAGAGATTGATTTTCATTCATGGTGGTGAAAAAATTTTTTTCATTGGGACTGCCTTCTGACGAATTGCACTAGTGTACTGAAAATCAGGCTCCCTGCAAACTTTTGAGCATCTTCCTATGTCTTTGGAAACCAGTAATGACTATACAACACCAGCAGTAGCTCATTCCGTAGAGTGTTACCTATCCTTAGTGATTCCTACTTATAACGAAAGTAGAAATATCAAAGAGATAGTTAGGATACTGAGCAATTTACTCAACGAAGTCATACCTGATAACTACGAACTAATTGTAGTAGATGATAATAGTCCAGATCGCACCTGGGAGATTGCTCAGTCACTCATACCTGAATATCCCCAGTTGCAAGTAATACACCGTCAGCATGAACGAGGACTATCTACGGCAGTGATACATGGCTGGCAGGTAGGAAAGGGAGAAATATTGGGGGTGATTGATGGGGACTTGCAACATCCACCGGAAATATTATTACAACTGCTTAGTGCGATCAACAAGGGAGCTGATTTAGCAGTTGCCAGTCGTCATATTGAAGATGGTGGAGTCTCTGAGTGGAGCATTGTTAGGCGTTTCTTATCTCGAGGAGCTCAGCTGTTGGGATTGGTAATCTTACCTCGTGTCTTAGGTAGGGTGTCAGATCCTATGAGTGGCTACTTTCTGGTGCATCGCAGTGCGGTTAAACCAGGAACCCTTAATCCTCTTGGTTACAAAATTATGATTGAGGTGCTGGCTAAGGGAAAAATTAACCAAATTGCTGAAGTCGGTTATGTTTTTCAAGAACGTCAAGCAGGGAAAAGTAAGGTTAGCTGGAAACATTATGTAGATTATTTGCACCACTTAGTACGCTTGCGTCTTTCCGTAGGACGAATTGGAAAGCTTAGGCAGCAGCTTCCCCTTCCCCTCAAGCGGTTCATCCGTTTTGGTTCGGTAGGGTTAACTGGGGTATTCGTGGATATGAGTGTGCTTTACTTACTCCATGATGAAAGTACTTTGGGATGGGGACTAACCCGTAGTAAAATTATTGCGGCTGAAGTTGCTATTATTAATAACTTTATCTGGAATGATGCTTGGACTTTTAGGGATCTAGCTAGTCACCAACAGGGAGCAGGTAAGCGCCTGAAGCGATTATTAAAGTTCAATCTTGTCTGTTTAGTGGGTTTAGTGCTTAATGTGTTGCTCTTGAATTTGTTATTTAATATCCTAAAAATTGACTACCGTCTCGCTAACTTAATTGCGATCGCAGCAGTCACCCTTTGGAACTTCTGGATCAACTTGAAGCTAAGTTGGCGTGTAACGGCAGTGGATGATTGACTATAGCGTTTTTCATTTAGATCAAGTCCTTTCGTGTTTGGTTTTTGGGAATGGGGAATGGGGAATAGGGAATAGGATATGTACCTCACGGATGCGAGAACTCCTACAATAAGCCTAGGGCTTATTTTGTGGGCTAATAAACATCAATATGATTAGATCAAAATCCATAATCATAGCGCTCTAATTCTTCCCGAAAAACATATTGCACAATTTTTCGCGATCGCTCGGTATAATATTCCCGATAGTCAGCCTTGCGTTCATCAGTTTTATTGACTACTGGAATAGTTACCTTAAAAGGTACACCTGCTCTCTCTAGCACCTGATCAAAGTCATTTTGTAGATTCTCAAAACGCATGACAAAGTCTATATCAGCAGTGTAGTCTCCATACATTAAGTAAGGTTTAGTCCGAATACCAAGAGCCTGTTTGAGACGATTACGTTTACTAGAACGCAAAACTCCCTCAAGGCTACGTTGCCATCTATTGCCATAAATAGAGCCATAATGTTTCACAACCCAGTCATCAAAAGAATGAGTTTTGCAAAATTCCATATCTTCCACATAACCCGGCAAACGGTGAACCCAGGAAGTAGGCTCCGCAATAAAATGCTGGTATTTCGTCGCTCTCTTTACATAGTCTGAAGCCAAGCTATCATAGGGGTTGCGAATACAGCTAAACTTCAAGAAAGATGCCGCTTCTTCTTTTGTCAGCAGCCGATGTTTGAACATTGCTCGCAGAGAATGATGCCTTCTGTGCATCCGGAAATTACCCTTCTCATCCAAGATATCCTGCGGCGGTACAAGTTCACCACCCAGTTCCTTTTCCAGAACCTCCTCTACTGCTGTGCAACCAGTTCTTGGTGCCATCAGGTATAGTAAACCATATTCACGACAAATAATCGCCATCCCAAAACTCCCCTTCTTATTTTCTTCCTCCGTGCTCTCTGTGCCTCTGTGGTTCACTCAATAAAGATAAAGCCGATAACAGCTTTCGAGAGCGAGGTCCCCGGTATCTTTCATATAACAACAAGTCTGGTATAACACATCTCAATAGATAAAATATCTGCAGCAACACCAGATTATCCGCTTTAATTCTACCCTGCCAAAGATACACAGGAAATTCCACTAATTTACCTAGCCTCTTAAAATTACCTTGGTCTTTTTCCTCAAAACTTTTCTCAATCAAATATTTGATACTCTTTTGACATAAGGGAACCAGCTGTTGGTGATTTTTTTGAACCAGTTCAAAATACCCGATATAGGACTTCCTCATTAAAAGATTATTATCTGTCAAGTTAAAGCGATGTTTTCTGTAATAAGCGCCAATTATTGGCGTATATACAAATGCTATATCCTTGAGCAATAGCTCCAAGACAAATTCCCGATCTTCACAAGCTTGAAGGCTAGTATCAAATTGTTTTTGCCTCAACAGAGTTTTCTGGAACAACATAGACTGCTGGAGTAGTGGAAAGGGCGAATCTGCGAGAAAATCTGGGCAAATTAACAGCCGTTCAATCAATTGCTCTTTTGTCAGGTCACCGACGATATGAGGCACTGTTTTAACAACTTTTCCATCTGTATCTACCTGAACTCTTTCATAGTCGGAATATAGCACTACATTTTCGCCATAGCCATCCAGACAACTCAACTGAAAACTGAGCTTATCTTCATGAATCCAATCATCAGCATCAAGGAATTGAATCCATTCTCCTGTCGCTTTTTGAGCGCCGAAATTACGAGCATCAGACACTCCACCATTTTCTTTGTAGAAATACTGTATTTGTGGATTTAAGCTGACTAAATACTCTACAACTTGTTTAGTATGATCAGTAGAGCCATCATCTACGATCAAGCATTCAACATGAGGAAAAGTTTGCCCTAATACACTGTTAACCGACTGTTCTAGATATTGGGCTTTATTGAATGTAGTAATGATAACTGATACAAATGTTTTCATTAGGAGATAAAATATTCATGCCATGATACACCAAAAAATGGGGAGCATCCCAATGCAAGCAAATTGTAAACCAAAGCTAGGGGAGAGAGGTCTGTATTTTTAAGTGCAGCTTGGAAAAGAGAGTATTTCTCCAAAAATGCTCAAGGGGTGACAAGCAGGCGAAAGCCTTGATACAGCGCTTACCGCTGCAATGAGGTACACCTGAATAAGTTGTCAAAATTTGATAGATTTTTTCCTCGTTGATTTTACTGTACCTCGTAACAGCGCGAAGCGCTGTATAACTAGCATTTAACTTTATTGTTCTTTCCAATACTTGTAACTCGCTGGCTACCTACCCTACCTCATGATGTGTTCTGAAGATGAGTCGGGTAGGTAACAACCTGGCTTAGTTTAACGCCATCATGATAGATTTTGTAAAATGTGAAGAGTCACAGAGTAATAAGCAGATGCCTATTGCGCGGTTATCGAAGCTCTCAGCTAGAGAGTTCAAACGGAAATATTTCAGACCTGGCCAGCCGGTGATCATTACGGATGCGATCGAATCCTGGGAGGCGAGGAATCTTTGGTCACCCAGCTATTTCAAGGAAAACTTTGGTGATATTAAGGTGATAGTACAGATTCGCGAAGCCGATAAAGCTTGTGAACCAAGCTATTTCCTTGAGAAGGGACAGGAAGAGGAAATGACTATCCGCGAGTACTTGGAAGAAGTTGAATCAAATCCAGAGGTTGGAGTCATTCGGTATATTGTGGAACTGCCCATTACTGATATCATCCCGATCACCAACAAGCAAATAAAATCTCTAGACTATTATTCTGAAACGATACGCCGTCTGGCAGACCGTAAAATATTTTTCTGGATGGGTCATGCTGGCTGTTACACTGTCATTCATTACGACGCTCTACCCAATTTCAATATCCAGATTTGGGGACGGAAGAAATGGGTCATCTTTCCCAAGGATCAGCAGGATTTACTTTATACTCCGTCCAATCTCTCTCTAAACTACTTTAGTCCCATAAATTATGAAAATCCTGATTACGAAAAATATCCAAAGTATAAAGAGGCGACACCCATAGAGTTTGTTTTGGAACCTGGTGAAACTCTATATCTTCCTAGTGGCTGGGCGCATTATGTACGTTCACTTGATTTCTCTATTTCTCTCAATATTTGGTGGGTTTCATTTTTATATGCGTTAAAGGAAGCTCCAATGTTTTACTATGAAAGACTTTGCAGACGGATACTTCGACAAAGAATTAAATCATAAAATGATTTAATTCAAAAAATAATGGTTAGTCAATCGGATTCAAACCATTTATTTACTTATTTTTTACCTGGAGATATCTTATGTTAGTGCTTGGCTTAACTGGTGGATTAGATTTAATCTCTGAAAATATCTTTAAGATCCCTTTTGGAAGTCAGCATGATGCATCTGCAACGTTAATCGAAAATGGCAAAATTATAGCTGCAGTTGAAGAGGAACGACTTAATCGGAATAAACATACCAATAAAGCTCCAATGAAAGCTGCAGAGGAGTGCCTTAGTATATCGAATTATCTTTTATCCGATCTAGACTGGATCGCAATTCCTCTTTTAGAAAAATCTCTTGATCATAGTCTAGCTCATATGGCTATAGAACAGCCTGATTTTGGATGCTATACATCTAGGACGTTTCTTCAAAAACTGCTTATGCGTAAATTTAATATAGCAGTCAATCCTGATAAATTCTACTTTGTCAATCATCATGAAGCTCATGCAGCTAGTGCGTATTATCCATCTTCTTTTGAGCATGCCTTAGTCCTGGCTATAGACGGCGAAGGACAAGGCTATTGTGGTGCCGTTTATAGTGCAACTCATCAAGAAATGAAGCAGTTGCGCACGTATAGCAGGCAACGATCTCTAGGGAACTTCTACACAGACGTGACTTTTCATCTAGGTTTTAAGGAATTTGATGAATATAAGGTTATGGGGCTCGCATCTTATGGGGATTCATCTAGATATAGGAGTAAATTTAAGGAGCTATACTCCCTCCAGTCGGAAGGTAACTACGATTTTGATTTCAGTGAATTAGAAGAACGTTTATATCAGATAATTCCACGGCGATTAAAAGCTGATGAATTAACTCAACAACATTGTGACCTAGCTGCTGCACTTCAAGCAACGCTGGAAGAAATTGTGCTTCATGTCCTTACTTACTTTCAAGGTGAAACAAATCACAAAAATTTATGTTTGGCTGGTGGAGTTGCATTAAATTGCACCATGAATAAGCTAATCCTCTCAAAAGGAATTTTTGAGAATGTTTTTGTTCAACCCGCATCTCATGATGGCGGTCTATCTATGGGAGCAGCCTTCTTAGCCCATACACATAGTTCTGCAACAAGAATTGAACCGTTGTCTCATGTGTATTTGGGAACTCATATAGGTGATGATCAATCTATTGTGAAACAAATAGAAAAATGGTCAGACTTTTGTGAATATGAACAGTTTGTTAATATCGAAGAAGTTACCGCACAGTGCTTAGCTCAGGGCAGTATTGTTGGGTGGTGTCAGGGTCGTGCTGAGTTTGGTCCCCGCGCTTTAGGTAACCGCAGCATATTAGCAGATCCACGCTATGGTAGTAATAAGGATCGAATCAATTCCATTGTCAAGATGCGAGAGCTATTTCGTCCTTTTGCACCCGCTGTACTAGAAAAATATGCTCATGAAATTTATCAAATTCCAGCACATCTTAAAAACTTTCCTTTCATGACCTTTACGTTTGATGTAAAAGATGAATATGTGTCTAAGCTAGAAGCTGTTACACATGTTGATGATACCGCTAGAATCCAAACTGTATCGAAAGAAATCAATCCTAGATTTTGGAATTTGATTAACTCTTTTCATAAACTAACTGGTATTCCCATCGTGCTAAATACGTCATTTAATAATAACTGTGAACCAATTGTAAATTCAGTTGATGAGGCTATCACTTGTTTTTTAACATCAGATCTGGACGTCTTAGTTATTGGTAATACTCTGATTCGGAAGATCAATCCTTCTATCATTCATAATAAACTACTTCAACTTATGCCTAAACTTTCAGAGGGTTGGCTACTCTGTGGAACTTCCCTTTTGGATAATGAGCAATATCTTTTAAGAAATACATTCAATGACAATGTATCTATCACCTTATCAAGAGGTATATTTGAGCTACTTCTTCATGCCAATAGCTTCGCAACTTTTACTGAGTTAATTTCTCGTTTGGTAAAATATAAAGGTACTGACTTTATTAATGAACCTTTTCTAAACGAGATTTACAGCTTATGGAGTAGGCGAGTAATAACTCTTAGACCTACTTCAAATTAAATAATATATTCAGGTTTTATTTGTATTGAATACTGTTATTGCTCAACTTCCAATAAGGGAGGGTATCGGTAAGCAATAGTAGCGCTCAGTATTGCCATTCCCCCTAAAATGATATACATCAAGCCGATCCCTCGACCAGGTCCAGTACCAATGATCTGACCTATTCCCTTGGCCCAGGGACCTTCAAAAAACATCAATGGTTCAAAGAGCCGATCCACGATCAAGGTGGATGAGATTGCAACTAGAATAGCAATTGATGTGGCTACATTACTTAATGAAAAGATACGACCTTGTAACTCGGGTGCGATCTGTTTCTGAAAAATGACCTGGATGGAACCAGTAAGGAGAGGAACGGTTAGCAGAAAGAAAAAGGCTCCGATAGTAATGAGGATTAAAGAGGGACGTAGTCCGCTAATGATCGCCTCTAAACCACTACCCAGCATACAACCACAAATTACTGGGACTAACTGCTTCCTACGATTAGCCCAGGTGCTCATCAGAATTCCTCCAAGGATACCACCTAGGCTGGCTATACATAGAATGAAGCTCAGGGTATTGGCTGTGGTCAAGTTCAAAATCATAGGAACAAATAAAATTGTTCCTACAGTCGAGATGAAGGTATAAACCATTTGCAAAGCTATCAAACCAACTAGTCCTGCGTGCTTGCTTAAATACGTCCATCCTTGGGTGATCTCTGATATGAAAGAGTTCTTTCCTGGCTCAACCTCAGGAGTAGAAGCCTCCACCTCTGGAATCCGAACTCTCAGCAGGGGAATGACGGCAATGACAAAACTAAGACAATCAATTAAGAGGATGCCCTGGATCTGTATCAGTCCTAGGAGGACTGCAGCTAGGACCGGAGCTGCCAATTGAGAGGTGGCATCCACCACTCGTGTTAAGCCACTGGCACGTGCTAAATCTTCTGATGGAACAAGCAAACTAATGGTGGACTTGAACGCAATGTTTTTCAATTGCATGAAGGTAGCACTGAGGGCTATAAAGGGGTAAATGTACCAAATTTTCAGGGAGTGGGTCATAAACAGAAGGGCAACCGCCAAAATGCAAAACGCGGACCCAATCTCAGAAATGATCATTACCCATCGACGCGGCCAGCGATCAACCAAAGCTCCTGACAGGGGAGCCAGGAATAGTGCTGGCAGCGTTATACACAAGATACCGAGTGTATAGAAGTTAAGTGACTCCGTTGTTTGGAGAATCCAGATATCTAAGGCAAAATCAGTCAGACCATCACCTAAGATCGAGACAAATGAGCCTAGCCAGATCAATATGAAGACTTTCATACCGGTTGCTACTGGCTTTTCCTTGTGCATCAATAATTGACCCATTGTCGTTTCTCAAATTAGTGATTTGGAAGTCCCCATCCTGAGCAATCGACCTATTCGGTTCCATCCAAATAGTCTTTGAGGTGTTGCGCTAGAACTTTGACGTGGGGATCGCGCATCATCGATAGATGATTACCGGGGACCCAATGCAGTTTGACCTGCTCAGCCAAGGTACACCAACCAAGGGTCGGATCTTCTGCTTGCGCAGCAAGCCCCTCTTGAGCCTGGAACAAGATCACCTCACCTGGATAGGGTTGGGGAACATAGTGCTGAGCGGCTTGCTCATGCCCCCACTGAACCTGCACAATGCAATTTAATTGCTCAACCCCAAATCCTGAACTCAATGATAAATTGCGGTGTTTGGCTTCGGCAATAACATAGGCTAGTTGCTCCTCCCAAGTCATGGCACGCAAGTGGTTTGTGAGCGACTCTAGATCTGCTGTAGATAAGTTGAGGTAGTATCCCACGAGCTCTGCAAGTAATTGGGTCACGTCAGGAATTTGTTCCATAGCCATGGATGAATCCACATCAATGAACATGAGACGGGAGACTTGTTCTTCCTGTAGCCGGAGTTGCTGTGCCATTTCCCAGGCAATCGTTCCCCCCAAACACCACCCAGCTAGGTGGTAGGGACCTGTGGGTTGCACCGTTCGGATCACCTTAATATAGTCTGCAGCCATCGCCTTGATGCTCGTGTCGGGAGGCTGACCAGGTTCAAATCCTCTTGCTTCGATACCGTAGATCGATTGCCCTGTCCCCAGATAGGACACAAGCCGCTGATAATGCATTACACTGCCACCCCCAGGATGAATGAAAAACAGCGGCGGATGACTCCCTCTAGGTTGTAGAGGGATCAGGGGAGACCAGACTTGAGGAGCGGCTTTTTGCTGCAGGAGCAGGGCCTGTTGCTCAACAGTTGCCCCCTGAAATAGGGTAACGAGGGGCAGGGA
>JAAHGL010000018.1 GCA_010692635.1 Symploca sp. SIO2C1
TCTGAATTTGAGCAATATTTTTGTTGATTTAATATTTCCCTTTAATCATCCCTTTACCTATATTGTTCCACCAATTTAGGTAAAGGGATGATTAAAGGGAAATATTAAATCAACAAAAATATTGCTCAAATTCAGTAACCAAATAAACATTAAAAGCCACCGAGGCATTGGCATATTTGTCCAGGTGGTGTTTTGCTGTAATGATTCCCAATTGTAGATAGTTAATAAAATCCAAGGAACAAAAGCGATAATTGCAATTAAGGATGCTAGAAGATAGTTCTTTACTGTTTGTGTCCAGCGAAAATTTTCTATGGTAACGACATAAATTCCCTGCCCAATTGCTCCTAAAACGGAAAACAGTGATGTATACAATCCCAGGAGCAAGGCTGTTGCATAAACTATCCAACTACTGCTGTTATTGAGACGTATCGCTCTCATGAGTGCAGCATTGGCAAGTAAGATAGTTACTGTCCACAAACTGTACTGCCGTGCTTCTTGGGCATAAAGGATGTAAAAGGGAGAAATGCTTAACAAAGCGATTGCTATCCATCCCACGGAGGGGGGAGCTGGGGAGATGGGGAGCTGGGGAGATGGGGAGCTGGGGAGATGGGGAGCTGGGGGAGAGAAATCTGCTATTTTTGAGTGCAGCTTGGGTAAGAGAGTATTTCTGCGGCAAGGAAATGCTCCCGAATGAAATAATTCCCAGCACAACCAATATATACAAGGAAATACCAGCAAGCTAACGATTGCTGATAAGCTTCTGATAACAGCAACTGAACTACCAAACAGCTGTACCCACATTCTTGCCATCAGGTAATAAAGAGGGGGATGTTCGGGGTGTCCAGCTAAAGCTTTGATCGTATCATCTAAACCTTTCTCTGGGCTAAGCTGCTGATATTTCTGTAGTTCTTTAGCTCCAATTACTTGACCAGTAAAAATTTCTCTACCAACTTCATCTCCAGTGTAGCCAGAAATCCGAATTGAGGTGTAAACTTCATCGTGCCAGTAGACTTTTTTATCAATGTTGACAAAGCGAAAGAAAATTCCTAACACTAATAAAGTAAGGATAAAAAAACGCCACCAAGGCGGAGGTAAATGCCAGTTTTTCATTAATCAACAAACGCTCAGATTTTTCTGGTTCTATGAAATCACTGTCAATGTCACTCCAAATATCATACTTAGAGGTTGATTGCATTTACCATTATTTTTTTGCTATTATTACTTCATAATGGGATAGATGTGCGCCTATAAATATTGTTCATGGGTAGGTTGGGTGGAACATAGTGAAACCCAACACTGACTATGGGTTAGTTCACAAAATTGTTGGCTTGGAGCTTCGCTTTACCCAACCTACAAGATCTGCGATCGCACTGTTGAAATTATTTCTGCTCAATGCCTAAGTATCTGACAATGTAGGGAATATGGTGTGAGTTTTGAAGAAGCCGAGACAGTTTTCGACAATCCACTGGCTCTGATCTTTAATGATGAGGCTCATTCAGTAGATGAGTATCGGGAAATTATCATCGGTCACTCTTGTAATAATCGGGTGTTGTTAGTCAGCTATACTGAACGTCGTAGTGCAATTCGTATCATTAGTGCGCGTCTTGCCACTCGTAGGGAGCGTGAAGATTATGAACAAAACGCCTTTTGAGCAACCATCAAACTCTGAAGAAGAGCTGTTGCCAGAGTACCAGTTTGATTATAAAAAGGCAAAGCCCAACCGATTTGCCCATCGAAGTGGAAAGCCAAAACTAACAGTTGTAGTTTTGGATGAGGATGTTGCCGAGGTTTTCTCGACACCGGAAGCAGTAAATAAGGTGCTTCGGGCACTTATTGAAGCAATGCCTCAAGCAAGTAATAGGGTTGTTTAGAAGTAACAAAGGCAATTCTCACTTCGTTTGGAGCGTAGCAATCTAGTAATAGGTAGGTTGGGTGGAACAAAGTGAAACCCAACACAGTGTACAAGAATGAACTTGATTTTCAATACGCCAGTGTTGACGAATAATATTTCCTAATAATTGAGCATCAACAGGTAAAGAAGAAAGATAAAAGTTAACTTCATGAGTTATCTTATTCCAGAGATGACGAATTCTTTCAACCACGATTATCGTTTGTAATTCAACCCATTTTTATTCAACTTTTAAATGAAGGATGGTTTATTATTAAATGGGGACGAAAACTAAAAAAAAAGGTAATAAAGTTGTCACAGTTTAAATGCGCAACAGCTTATTATCAGAATTATTTAGCAATTAAAAATTACATTTTTCCTTTTTTGTCAAGTACATTTGCTGCCAAATTAGATGAGCTTACCCTGAACCTATTTAAATATTTCATTTTGTAAAGTCAACAATCAAAGACGCTATTTGTCGAGTATTCTCTCAAGTAGAGAAAATCATTTCTTACTCACTGCTAAGAGAAACCAATTGAACAAAAACATTAAGGAGAAATAAATGAATACTTTTGATGACCCTGTACTGCGTAATTACTCATACTTGGGCTATTCCTATAACATCCTCACATTAGATCCTACTGATCTAATGGAGATAGAAAGTGACAAAAATTTGAAGGACGATCCACCACCTGCAACCAACCCCAGAAATGTAGTGGATCTCAATGCCCAGGGATTTGAACCTGCTGGAGATCAGCCCTATTTAAAGCCAAAGAATACAATTTACCAGTCTACTCCTTCAATGACAGACGAGGTATTTGCCAAATATCAACGGAATGTTTCTGAATATTACGAACAACATACCTCTGCTTTGTCACTTGGTCTAGGTCTGTTCGGTGGTATCTTTGGTTTTACTTTCAGTCGTAGTTATACTAGGTTTGTTGAAGAAAGCACTGATAAGACACGACTAGCTGTTTACTCTCATCAGTATGTACAGAACCACAGACTAGCTTTAAGTGAGTCTGAGAACGCAGTAGTTGATCAAATCAAAAGATACTTTAAGTTAGGGCAAGAATTTCAGAACCGAGTTAAGGAACTTCCCAATTCCCGAGATGATGAAGAAGATCGGGAAAAATATAAAAACTTCATCGAAGATGTAGGCACTCACTATACCTGGCAAGTCGGTTTTGGAGGAAGGAAAAATAACTATTCCTACATTAGCAAAGATTCCTATGAGCGTTTGGAAGGGGAAGGTACAAATGTTAATCTGGGGGCTGAGTGGTCATTTAAAAAAATAACTGGACAGGTAGGGGCTGATTTTGAAGAAGAAAATATGAGGCGCTTTCAGGAGGAAACAGCCGAGTACTACCATAGAATAGTTACAGAAGGAGGTAGTGTAGGAATAGCTGATCTTGAAGATTGGATACAAACTATTCCAGATAATCCTGTACCAGTCAAAATTAAAATCGCCCTGGTTTATGAGCTTCTAATTCCAGAATTGTTTGAAGATGAACCCGAGATTAATCTCAAACGGCAATTAATGGAGGATGCATACCAAGACTATCTCAAGGAAAATGGTATCCCTGGCGAAACCAGACCAGTACTAACAGTAGTGTATGACTATAATGATCAGTTATATCAGTTTGATTATACTGCTCTAGAATGGCCACCAGAAGAGAACGATGACCTGGAATGGAATAAGGGCATTCAAGTAGCGCCAAGTAAAGGAAAATATCATGCAGTTGCTTGGTATGAAAATAAGGAAACCCTTTACTCAGTATTCTTTCCCCTGTATCCGATGAGAGGATTAGGTTACTCAGAAGTATATCAGTTTGGATGGGCGACAAAATTACTATCTAATAATGACACTTCTATGTATTACTCGGAGATGGCACTTGCAGAGTTTAATGATAAACTTTACTGCGTCTTCATCGCTACTCCCGAAACTCCGAGATTCTTTTATACAAGCTTTGATCGCAACAACAACGCTTGGACTTCTCCTAAACAAATCGGCAATTACGTACCTCAAAGCAGTCCAGCAATTGCCGCATATAACAACAAACTTTATTTGGCTTGTCGACACGAGGATGTTGGTAAAGCTTACTATAGTTTGATTGCTATGGACAAGTCAGAAAATTGGGAACATCTGCTTAATCGTGGTACTACAGGTCAACTACGCCAGTTAGGAATTTCACCATTCAAGGATAAGTTGGTCGTAACTGCAACAAACACTGACCAAGGTGTTCACAGGCTTGAATGCGCTGTATATAAGGATGACAACTGGTTAGGGACTACAAGGGAGCTTTCAGAAGATCCTGCTTTCTTCATTACGCTGATGGAATTTAATAATAGGCTTTTCCTCGTCTACAATACAGCAGATGATAGGCGTCTTTTCTTCTGCACGGCTCAATTTAATTCTACTGGAGATTTTCTTAGATTTTCTCAACACAAAAGAATAATGAACAATAACGCATTATTTTTTGATGTAGCAGTCAGAAAATCAAACCTTCCTCTGTTTCCTCCCAAGATGAATTAATTAGGGCTTGCTGAAAAAGTTAGAAAAAACAGGGGGTGGGAAATGAACTAGACAGTCGCCTTGTCCAAAGCATAAGCCCTAATTGAGAAAGAGGATTCTTTTCATAACTGGTCTTAATACTCTTCTGTAAAACGGTAATATTTGGGAAAAATTGACACAAAAAAAGACAGTAAAACTGCCTCAACAGTTTCACTAAATTGATTACTAGAAACGTCATTGCAATCGAAGTTTCTGAAGTATTAGAAAGTTTAGCCATGACTCGATTTAAGCTGAATCTTCTTTTCGCCTGTCCAAATTTTCCCTCAATTTCGTTGCGAATACCCTCATCCTCTTGAGCCTGTTTTTTAACTTCTCGGCTTACCTTTCCCAGAGGTCTTCCTAAGGGTGGTCCACTCAAGCGAATACCTCGTTCTTTACACCAAGCCCGATGAACTCGCGTTCGATTAATACATAGCCATCTACACAAGAGACTGATAACTTAGCTCCGAATTCCGTGTTGCTTCCCGCTTTACCTCGAACAATTGGACGGATATGAGGTTGAGTTAGACTGACGATACGATTTTCGATACTCTTTTTGTTATTTGACCACATCCACTGCTGTTGACGATAAATTTCACTTGAGACCAATAAATTCTTGTATTGCCTTTTACTTAAGAGTTCTAGACTAGCTCCCTTCTCGATTAATCTCTCAATATGTCCCAAATTTCGTTTGAGATATTGGAGTTGTTTTTTGACTGCCTTTCTTCTTTGTTTTTGAGACGGTCTTCTCTTTTTGGCGAATTTCAGATACTCAATCCTTGCTATAATGCGGTGAGTTCTTGGTTTTTTATCCAGTTTGATCTTCAGGGAGTTATAGTAGTTCAAAATTTTCCGGTTGGGTAGACGGTGAGTCAACTTTTTGGTACATTTTACCGTCAGCGCGGTGCAAGGGTTTTGAGGTATTTTACCAGAAAACCTGGGACTCCTAAGGCTTGGAACATGATTGAAAGCCAAGATAATATTCGCGATTAATAATCGCGAATAAGTTTTTCCCTTTTTCCAAAATGGGATGCTCCCAGTAATAGGGTTCCTTAGCAGTAAAGTTTCTAATTATTTCAGCTCCTTCCTTTTTTCAGACGTTGAGCAAGTAGACAATCCTCAAAACTCAATGCTTCTTCGTCTAGGAAGTTAGAAATTGCCATTTCAATTGTAGCTTCGAGGGAACACTCAAGTTCAGTGGACTTTTCTAAGAGTGCAACTTTTATGTAGTCAGGCAAATAATTAACAAGCTGATTGATCGCTTCTGGGGAAAGGTGTTGGTTGGTGAAGGTTTGAGTCATAATTCTCTGGGAATTTTAACGTTGTAGGAATGATCTCGCTCATTTGAAGGCTGCGGATTTGGTATGAGAGTTGACAGAAAAAAAGAGAGGTAGCGAACTACCTCTCTACATCAATGTCAGAATATTCTATTGTTGAGGTTTTTTAGTACCTACGGTTGCCACCTGGCTTGTAGACGATGAAGCTGAGAACTTGACACTGCTTCACGTTATCAAAACCAACAACGCGGATATAGCAGTCGCGGTATTCTGAACGACACTCATCCACTTCTCCCAACACCTCTTTGGCAGTGCGAGCATGGAACAGGGGCAGTTTCCACATTGTCCAGTAGTGCTGTTCTGGTTCTGAAGACTCGCTGAACTCAATCGCTGGGATGAAACCCTGCTCCAAAATGTACTCTACTTGTCGGATAATCTGGGAATCGCTCAGCGGTGGCAAGTAGGAAAGGGTTTCGTAACGACGCTCTTTAGGTAATGTCTGCATAGTTAATGCTTCGGTTGTATTGAAGTATAGTGTGCAATTGGTGGTATATCGGTTATACCTTCTTAGGGTTCTGGATCAGGTTGCTGTTCAGGAGGGGTTGGGGGTTCAGAAATGGTGAGTTGCGTAATCCGCTCTAAATGCCGACGCCGATGTTCCATGTTCGACTGCTGAATACCAGTGCGAACCATTTCTGGTAAGAAGTCAGTCACTTCCTCCGCCAGATTTTGTCGCACCGTCATGATCCGAAAAGCCAGATCTTGTTTCACCCGGAGCAATTCCTCTATATAAGTATCTCCATCTTGGATACTGTGATCAGAGGTAAAGGAATTTAACCAATACGCCCGGGGAGGGTCTGTTTCTCTCAATTGATCCAGGACAATCCGCAGTGCTTGATAGGTCAGGTAACTAATCAACGTCTTGGCAGTGTCTTTAGCAACTCGTTTTAGATCCATCTTCTGACCCGATGCCCTTTGCAGTATCAAGTATAGAGTAGAGACGTGCCATGGCACGTCTCTACTGTTTTAGACGGTATCGATTGCCTCGAACTCAAACTTGATTTCCTTCCAAAGTTCGCAAGCAACTGCCAAATCAGGACTCCACTTGCAGGCTTCGCGGATGACATCGCCACCTTCACGCATGAGGTTACGACCTTCGTTACGCGCTTGGACACAAGCTTCCAAAGCGACGCGGTTGGCTGTCGCACCAGGAGCATTACCCCAAGGGTGACCTAGAGTACCACCACCGAATTGTAAGCAGGAATCATCACCAAATATTTCTACGAGCGCAGGCATGTGCCAAACGTGGATGCCACCGGAAGCTACCGGCATTACACCAGGCATAGATGCCCAATCTTGAGTGAAGTAAATCCCCCGTTCACGGTCTTGCTCAATGTGGTCTTCCCGCATTAAGTCAACAAAGCCCATGGTGATGCCTTTTTCACCTTCGAGCTTACCAACCACAGTACCGGAGTGGAGGTGGTCACCACCAGACATCCGCAAGCACTTAGCCAAGACCCGGAAGTGAATACCGTGGATTTTCTGACGGTCGATGACCGCGTGCATCGCACGGTGGATGTGCAGTAATACACCGTTGCGACGGCACCACTTAGCCAAGGTGGTATTAGCAGTGAAACCACCGGTGAGGTAGTCGTGCATAACGATGGGTGTACCAATTTCTTTAGCGAACTCCGCACGCTCCATCATTTCTTCGCAGGTAGGAGCGGTAACGTTAAGGTAGTGACCTTTAACTTCACCGGTTTCTGCCTGGGCTTTCTCAATAGCTTCTTGTACGAACAGGAAGCGATCGCGCCAGCGCATGAAAGGCTGGGAGTTGATGTTTTCGTCGTCTTTGGTGAAGTCTAGACCACCCCGGAGACACTCATAAACTGCACGACCGTAGTTCTTAGCTGATAGACCAAGCTTAGGCTTAATCGTACAACCTAGTAGGGGACGACCGTACTTGTTCAACTTGTCCCGCTCTACAGTAATACCGTGGGGTGGGCCTTGGAAAGTCTTGAGGTAAGCAATTGGAATCCGCATGTCTTCCAAACGCAGAGCACGCAAAGCTTTGAAACCAAACACGTTCCCTACAATTGAGGTCAACATGTTGGTAACAGAACCTTCTTCAAACAGATCCAAGGGGTAGGCAACAAAAGCGATGTATTGGTTATCTTCCCCAGGTACTGACTCAATGTCATAGCAGCGACCTTTGTAACGGTCGAGGTCTGTCAGCAAGTCTGTCCATACAGTTGTCCAAGTACCAGTGGAAGACTCAGCTGCCACAGCTGCACCAGCTTCTTCAGGAGGAACCCCAGGCTGTGGGGTCATGCGAAAAGCCGCGAGAATATCCGTATCTTTAGGAGTGTAATCCGGAGTGTAATAAGTTAATTTATAATCTTTTACCCCGGCCTGATACCCAGCTTTTGACTGAGTTTTGGTTGATGAATAAGCCATGCTTTTCTTCCTTGGAAACTACCGAATGTTGCGACAGGTTAAGTCGATTTGTTTGTGTTGTAGATTTTTCTTACTCAGAACTAAAATCTTGTCAAAAGCTGCTAACATTAGCCTTCTACTGGATGCAACACCACACCCCTATTTCCCATTCCTTGGCTCTTGCCTGGGATTACCATGCACAGGTAAAATTGACAACAAAAAAATCTAAAATAGATAGTCTTGCTGCCCACAAACCTTGTGACCTAGGTAATACATAATTTCTTAATTGTTTTGTTACTATATCAGGAATTCAATAAGTTCAACTTCAAATATTCTTGAGAATTGTATAAGTTTATTTTATAGATTATCAACAATTGCAACTTTTTATTAAGTTTTATTAAAAATAATGAGTATGTACATTTTGATGATATTAAGCAATCTGCTATAGCAAGTTCATCACCCAAGTGAGCATAAATTGAAATATAGGTTAAGACCAAGTGAGTACAGCGAATAATCAATAGTTTTGCAAATTAGTAGAAAAGGTAGAGATAAGGAGAATTGCGATGGCATCTTTGAGTACCCGTATTGGTCTGATTGTTGGTGTTACCTTGCTGTGGTTCAATTTGCCGATGTACAGAATAAGTCAAGGAAAACAGCTAAAGACTGATGCTAGTCGGATTTTAGCCCAAAGTAACATCGACCAAGAATTGCCTAAACCCAGGTATGTAGGTGATCCACCACCCCCAGGAGGTGATCCCTTACCCCCCAATCGAATACGGCAAGAAGTGGAACCCCTGCCTGCTGATTTTCGGGTAAGTGCCTTGCAACCAGACTATACTGGTAACCTCTGGATTGGTTCGTGGCTTGGTTTAGCTAGAATCAACCCCAATACTGGTAAAGTATTAGCTCGCTTTAGTCTGCCTAACTATACAATTGGTGCTTTAGCCCAAGATCGAGTAGGTAGGATTTGGGCGGGAACTTACGAAGGAGTAGTACGGGTAGATCCCCGGAGTGATGAAGTTACGGCTTACAACTTCACCTTACCTTCTAACCGGGTATTGTCCTTATTAATTGATCGTCGAGGCTATCTTTGGGTAGGAAGCGATCGCGGTTTAAGTCTGATTAGTCCTGATCAAGCATTATTGATGACCACATTGCAAGAGTTACCAGGGGTTAGCGCGAATGCTTTAACCTTGGACAATGAAGGGCAACTTTGGGTAGGCACTCTAAAAGGACTAGTGCGAGTAGATACTGCTAGTGCTCTGATCATCGGTCGCATTACTAATCTACCAGGCACTACAGTACAAACCCTAGCCTTGGATCCACAAGGAATGCTCTGGGTAGGAACTCCCAACAGCTTATTAGTTATTGACCCTTTAACTAGAGAAGTGTTGCGTTCAGTCACGCCAATGAGAGGACGCAATGTGATGTCTATCGGCTTTTCTCAAGATAATAGTGTGTGGGTTGGTACAGAGAACGGCTTGTTCAAACTCAACCCTTATAATGGAGCCGTTCTTGGTCAGGTTCCCAACCTGCCCTCTAATAGTATCCTTTCTCTATCTCCTGACACTGGCAACAAATTATGGGTAGGTACGATGGAAGGACTAGCTTGGATCAGTATGACCAATGGTCGTGTCAGACCTCATTATGCTTTTGTTAAAGAGCCACCGGATAATTTTTAGGTTTTTGCAGCCAACTAGTGCCGCTGCGCGGAATTTAGAATTTAGAATTTAGAATTTAGAATGCTTATAGAGTAAGGATTCTAACGATCTCAAACTGGTCAGTGACTTTTGCCGCGCTGCACTAGTACGAGAAGGCAGGAGGCAGAAGGCAGAACCCACCCCTAACCCCTCCAAGGATGGGAACAGGAGGCAGGAGGGAAGAAAGCTTACTGTACAAGCTTTTTAACCTTTTTTAACTGGTCACTTATTTCCGCCAAGCTACACTAGTACTTACTAGCTTCTTGTCGGAAGAATACTAGTTGAATGAATTCTTCATTCAACAATTGATAATGAACAATGGATAATGGATAATTACCTCTCCTTGAAAGAAGAGGATTGACAATCAGGAAAATATTTTCTTTTTATTTTCTTCATAAATGAAGATGTCAAAGACCAAATTAACCAATTATCAATTATCAATTATCAATTATCAATTATCCATTATCCATTATCCATTATCCATTATCAATTATCCATTATCAATTATCCATTATCAATTATCCATTATCCATTGATAACATTTCTACTGGATGGCAGCAGCAGGAGGCAGAACTAATTTAGGAGCTGGTGTCACTACTTTCGGCTCTTGGGTTATTTTCTTTTCATTGGGTACTACTACCTCCTCAGTAGCATCCTTAAGTAAAGCCTCCCGAATCATTCGTGCAATTACTCGTTGTGCTAAACCACCAGCAATTTTTTGTCCCATGCGTTGAGTTTCTTCCTTCATCAGTAATTCAGGAATCACTGGCACCAGCTGCATTGGATCAAAACCAGGAGTTTCTTTGACAATTTCCCAAATTCCTTTGATATGCTCCGCACTCTTAATTGCCTCTGCTGTCATTTCCGGTGTCTGCGTCTGCTCCTGAGGTAACCCCAAAGTTGCCCGCAGATACTTGGATATATTACCAAGAGTCCGACGACCATAAGTATCTAACGCCTTAACAATTTCATCCACCAACCGTTCGCGGATAAAATCACCTCGCTCTGAGAAAAGAAACTCCAAGGTTTGATTTAACAATTGATTGAGTTCGTAATCGGGAGATTTAGAAGCATTGCGCAACAAATTCTCCAGACGGTTCCAGCGAAAACTTTCATCTTTGAACAATAAATCTTTAAGAGAAGCTCTTAATCGAGGCGAAGGATCAGTCAACAGGCGCTTGGCTACATAAGGATAGGCTTTACTAAGCACTTTAAAGTTGGGATCGACATTAATCGCAATACCTTCTAAAGTCACTAAAGAGCGAATAATCAGCGCGTAGTAAGCAGGTACTCGAAAGGGATACTCGTACATCAAAGCTGACAATTTGTCAGTGATACTCTTGAAGTTAAGTTCTGCAACACTAGCTCCCAAAGCATCTTTAAAAACATTCCCTAGAGCAGGAATAATTGGTGTGAGATCGGTATCCGGGGTAAGAAATTCTAGTTTCACATAGTCATGTGCTAAGCCTTCAAAGTCACGGTTCACTAAATGAACAATCGCTTCAAGCAAACCGTAACGTTGATAGGGTTTCACTTCGCTCATCATGCCAAAGTCAATGTAGGCAAGCTTTCCATCTTCTGTTGCTAACAAATTGCCGGGATGAGGATCTGCGTGGAAAAAACCATGTTCCAGGAGTTGCCTGAGTGAACATTGAACACCGATTTCAATCAAATACTTGGCGTCAATCCCTTGGGATTTAATTGCTTCCATATTAGTCAGCTTAGTCCCAGAGATCCATTCCATTGTTATGACACGACGCCCTGTATATTCCCAATAAATTTGAGGAATATAAATGTCATTCAAATGACCATAAAGTTGAGCAAAACGTTCTGCATTGCGTCCTTCCTGAGTGTAATTCATTTCCTCAAAAATGCGGATGCCAAATTCATCCATAATGGCAACCAAATCGCTCCGCACCTGCTTAAAAGTCTTTTTCACCAACCCAGCAACACTGCGCAGAATATACATATCCAGGGTAATGCGCTGCGCTAATCCAGGTCGCTGCACTTTCACTGCTACAGTTTCCCCAGTTTTGAGCTTGCCTTTGTAAACTTGTCCTAGGGAAGCCGCTGCTACAGGTTCTGAGGTAAGCTCGGCGTAAATTTCTTCCGGGGGAGCACCTAATTCTTCTTCAATAAATCGAAAAGCAACTTCGTTGGGAAACGCTGGCAATTGGTCTTGCAACAGAGATAACTCTTCTAAAAAAACAGAGGGCACTAAATCTGGTCTGGTTGAGAGTGCTTGTCCTACCTTGATGTAAGCTGGTCCAAGTTCGGTCAAAATTTCCCGCAGTTGAATTGCTCTATCCCGTCCCTGAGATAGGGTTTTTCCCCGAAGACGATCCCACCAGATACCAATACTAAAGGAGGCAAATGGCAAAAAAATACTTACAACCCGCCCGAATACTTGTAACGGTTTTTTACCATATTGAGCCTCGATCGCAACTGGATCGTAACGCAAAGTCTCTTGACCCAGCGGTGATGACTTAGCCAGTAACTCTTCTGGTGGCACTTCTTTTGCACTTAACTCATGCTCAATTTCTATCGGTTCGGTAGGCAATTGCACAACTGACTCCTCCACAAAGACTTCTGAGTTGATTTCGTGGGAGATGGGGGAAACTTTTTTTAGATTCATATCTAGTAGGTAAACCGATAGGAGCAGCTCTGTAAATTATTGTAACAATAACTGCTTTAAACTCTCACAGATCATGCCTTATCTAACGTGTCGGTTTGCTAAAGCTCTGTCTTGTCTAGACTAGTTGGGAGTGCGAAACCTCAAAGTGTCATTGCTAACTTACAGCACTTTGTAGCTTAATGAGGTACCTCCTGCCTTCTGCCTCCTGC
This sequence comes from Symploca sp. SIO2C1, assembly GCA_010692635.1. Taxonomy (GTDB): domain Bacteria; phylum Cyanobacteriota; class Cyanobacteriia; order Cyanobacteriales; family Coleofasciculaceae; genus Caldora. The sequence continues at coordinate 12,700 of JAAHGL010000018.1, forward strand.
CTTCTGCCTCCTGCCTTCAAGCGACAAATTCTGTACTTCACTTAGAGGAAAACCGCTGTATTAACTACTACTCAAAATGACATCGGTGTTGCAATGCTTGCCGCAGTAATAATTTATAATCCTCTTCATCAATTGTACAAGCACCAAAGCGTTCTAAATGGGGATTGTTCATTTGAGCGTCAAAGAGATGAAAGCCACGGTTTCGCAGTCGTTCAACCAACTTTACCATAGCTACTTTAGAGCCTTCAGAAATCCGATAGAACATTGATTCACCAATGAAAGCTCCCCCGATAACTATGCCTAAAATTCCTCCTGCTAGCTGATTATCCTGCCAAGTTTCAAAACTATACGCCCAACCTGCTTGATAAAGTGCTTGATAAATATCCTGGAGCTCGCTAGAAATCCAGGTAGAATCTCTATCCGCACAACCGGCAATGACACTTTGAAAGTCTCCGTTAATGGCAATACTAAAACGTTCTTGATTTAGAACACGCTGCAGGGATTTCGGATAGCGAAACCGCTCATCAAGGGGAATAATCGCTCTTTTGCGACTGGTATACCATCCTAGATTCCCATTTTCATCTGCCATCAGAAAGTAGCCTTGGGCATACCCCTGAATCAAAGAAGGAATGTCAAGTTCCATACAGATAGCTAAAATGATTCCCAGACAACTGCCACATTAATGAATCTATGCCTCAACCGATTCCACCTATTACCCTTCCACCGGCTCAGAATCCCCAACAGGAAGGTGAATGGTTACGAGAGACTCTTGCCAACTGGCTAGATCAAGAATTTCTCCCAGAACCAGTTAATCAGAAAATTGCTCACAGAGCCTCTCAAATCTTTGTTCGCCAACGGATGGAAGGGGAGAATGATCTCGGCTCCCTAGTGATTGCTATTGTGGCAGAGATGCAGTCGTTTGACTTTCGAGAAAGTTTTTACAGTGAATTTGCGATCGCTAATGCTGTTAGTGACTTACTCTTACAGAGTCTTGGTATTGATAACTGCTGTGGACAATGAAGTTAAAGGGCAAAAGAATTGTCTTGTTTTACTTTTGCCTTTTGCCTGTTTCTACCAGCTAGATTTAACCACTCCTGGTAACAAACCTTCATGAGCCCACTCTCGGAAAACGTTGCGGGATAGTCCAAAATCCCGGTAGTAGCCGCGAGGACGTCCTGTTACCCAGCAGCGGTTTCGCCGACGACTAGGAGCACTATTGCGGGGCAACTGTTGTAATTGCCGATGAAGATCCAGCTTCTCTCGTTGAGAAGTAGCTGTTCTAAACTGCTCCTTGAGATCTGCTCGTTTGTCTGCGTACTTCTCTCTCAACTTTTGGCGTTTTTTCTCCCGCTCGATCATTGCTTTTTTAGCCATAGATCATCTAACTTTCCCTAAATAAAGACACCGTTTCTTATCTTAACCCGTTGCCTCAGGAGTTGTACCAGATAAATCGGCGCTAGGGCAAGAAGGCAGGAGGCAGAAGGCAGGAGGCAGGAGGGAAGAAAGCTCAGTGGTGGGTTATTTCCGCGGCGCTGCACTAGGACACAAATCTGCCAAGATACAAGCATCGCACTCCGGTTTGCGTGCCTGACAAATGGCTCGACCATGATAGATTAGCCGAATTGACCAATTTTCCCAATCTGCTTCGGGTAACAGTCGCATTAAATCTCGTTCGATACGAATAGGATCTTTGTGCTCTGTTAAACCCAGACGCTGAGTCAGGCGTTTAACGTGAGTATCTACAGTAACTCCTTGATGGATGCCATAGGCATGGGCAAGAACCACATTGGCTGTTTTACGAGCAACTCCTGGCAGCTCCAGTAGTTCTTCCATGCGTTTTGGCACTTTACCGTTAAACTTCTCCACTATTCTGCGGCAGGCACCTTGGATATTTTTCGCCTTGTTACGATAGAAGCCAGTAGAACGCACTAAGTTTTCTAGCACTTCTAAATCAGCATTGGCGAGGGCTGTGGCATCAGGAAATTGCTTAAACAACTCTGGCGTTACTTGATTGACTCGTTCATCGGTACATTGAGCAGAGAGGATAGTTGCTACTAGCAACTGTACTGGTGTTTGGTAGTCCAAGGTACAGGTTGCTTCAGGATAAAGTTGCTTGAGGCGAATTAGAATTTCTAGAGTCCGCTGTTGCTTGGCGGACCATTTACGGGTAATGCTCACGGTGAGAATTTAGAATTTAGAATTTAGAATTTAGAATTTAGAATGCTCTCCCAAAAGATGTTAAGTGTTAGGTTTCCTAACACCTAACACCTAACACCTAATACCTAATAACTCACTGCAAAAGCTTTTGTATCCAAGGTAGGTTAGCTGTATCTCGAACAATCAAGAAAATACCCAAACCTAATAGCAAAACTAGTCCAGTTTGCATGACATTCTGCTGAATTTCAGTAGGTAAGGGCTTACCTCGAACTCCCTCAATTAGCAAGAATGCCAGCTGGCCACCATCCAGTGCTGGTAGAGGCAAAATATTAATAATCGCCAAGTTAATACTAATCAGGGCAGCAAATTGAAAGAGACTTAGAGGATCTGAACTGGCAATTTGAGCTCCAATATCAACAATTTTAACAGGACCAGCAACTTGACCAGCAGTTTCCTCGAAGTTACTAATCAGTTGCCAAAAGCCTTTCCCTGTCAAAACAATAATGCGTTCATATTCTTCAGCAGCATTGCCAAAAGCTTCCACAAGATTAGGGGAGCGCTTGTGTAATTGTAGACCTATGCCCACTTTCCCTTTGCCATCTTTTCCTACTTCTGGTGTGACTTTAACCGATAAGATTTTTTCACTTCGCTGGATAGTTAGTTCTAACGGTTTATTAGCAGATTGTTGAATATCTTTCTGTAGGGAATCAATTGCCTGCCGACCTGCTCCCAAATCTTGACCATCTATAGCTAAGATAACATCACCGGCTTTGATGCCAGCCTCCGTTGCAACTAAGCTACTTTCTGGAACCACTTGAGGAACCAAAACACCAGGCTGGCTTAAGTCAGGGACGCCTACCATTCCCACTTGGATAACTAGGATGCAGTAAGCAAAGACTAAATTCGCAATCACACCAGCACTAATGACAATTGCTCTGTCTAAAATTGGTCGATTGCGGAGTAGGTTCGGATCATCAGGGGGAATCTCGCTATCAGGATCATCATCAGGAAAACCGACAAATCCCCCTAACGGTAAAGCTCGTAATGCATACTCAGTTTCTGAGCCTTGGTACTTCCAGATAACCGGGCCAAAACCAATAGAAAAGCGATTTGCATAGATTCCTTGCAGACGAGCTGCTAGAAAATGACCCAGCTCATGAACTACGATTAAGACTGCCAAGACTGCGATCGCGGCCAAAATTGACATAATAAAAGTATTTAATGTAACGATAACTTACATTCTAAAGGGTGTTTATAATTCTTCGTTTTGGGGTGCTCCCTAATCAGGGCGGGTTTTGTCGCAAGCCGCCCGACGGGCAGTGCACCACCAGCTATGAATAGAACAAACAAGCCAAATCCTCTTCCCTCATGCCTCCTGATATCATGTCCGGTTGAACACTTACACTTTGGTGGCAATAAGGCAGAGGGCAGAGGGCAGAAGGCTCCAAGGGAAGGAAGAAGGTTGCAAGGTAGAAGGGATTCAACAATGGATAATGAACAATGGATAATGGATAATTACCTCTCCTTGAAAGAAGAGGATTGACAATCAGGAAAATATTTTCTTTTTATTTTCTTCATAAATGAAGAGGTCTTAGACCAAATTAACCAATTATCAATTATCAATTATCAATTATCCATTGATAATAACTGTTTAGGCAGACATGATATGACTCAGTGTTTTTTCAGAGATTAGCTATTAGCCATCAGCCATCAGCCATCAGCCATTAGCTATTAGCCATCAGCCATCAGCCATTAGCCATCAGCCATCAGCCATTAGCCATTAGCTATTAGCCATCAGCTATTAGCCATTAGCCATTAGCTTTGAGCGTGTTTCTTCAGAGTCCTAAAGAACTTCTCTTCCCAAATAAGGTTGCAGAACTTCCGGTATTCTTACTGTGCCATCCGGTTGCTGATAGTTTTCCAAAATTGCTGCCATAGTACGTCCTACTGCTAAACCAGAGCCGTTGAGGGTATGAACAAACTGGGTTCCCTTTTTGCCAGCTTCCTTAAAGCGGATGTTGCTACGCCGTGCTTGAAAGTCCAGGCAATTTGAGCAACTCGAAATCTCGCGGTACTTTCTAGAAGAGGGTAGCCAAACTTCTAGATCATAGGTTTTGCTAGCAGAAAAGCCCAAATCACCAGTACACAGTTCTATAGTGCGGTAGGGTAGTTTTAAACCTTCCAAAATTCCTTCGGCATTCTTAAGCAATTTTTGATGCTCTTCTTCTGAAGTATTGGGATGGACAATTTTGACTAGCTCAACTTTATTAAACTGATGCAGTCGAATTAGTCCCCGGGTATCTCGCCCATAGCTACCAGCTTCTCGGCGAAAGCAAGGGGTATAGGCACAGTGATTGATGGGCAGTTGGGAAGCTTCGAGGATTTCGTCTCGGTAGAGATTGACTAATGGTACTTCAGCAGTAGGAGCAAGCCACAAATCATCACTTTCGCATTTGAAGCTTTCTTCTGCAAACTTTGGCAGCTGTCCGGTACCCGTTAGAGACTGGGTATTGATGAGCATCGGTGGTATTACTTCCACATAACCCGCTGTGGTTTGTTGGTTGAGCATAAAGCTAATCAGTGCCCGCTCTAGAGCTGCACCAGCACCCATTAAAGTGACAAACCGACTCTGAGCAACTTTCACTGCTCGCTCAAAATTGAGAATCCCTAGCTGTTCACCAATTTGCCAATGAGGGAGAATTTGATCATTTTGGGGAAGGTATTCATCACCCCAACGATGTATTTCTACATTCTCCTCTTCATTTTTACCCATAGGTGTTGATTCACTGGGTAAATTAGGCAGGGTTAATAAGAGTGTCTCTAACTCAGCCTTCAGTTCTTTTTCTTGGGGTTCGAGTTCACTTAGAGTAGATTTGACCTGATTGCCATCTTCCCGTAATGCTTGAATTTCGGGTGAGTTTGGGGTACTACCAGCTTTGATTTTTTGACCAATCAGTTTGCCAATTTCATTACTACGGGCTTGCAACTGGGTACGGGAGGTTTCTAGTTCCCGCTGCCGTCGGTTAAGCTCTAGAATCGGGTTGAGGTCATATTGACCAGCACCACGTCGGTCTAGTAGTTCTTGGATAGTTTGGGGATTTTGCCGAATTTGCTTTAAGTCAAGCACAGAATTTTTTTCCAGACTTGGGGCGATCGCTTAACATCTCAATACTTGCTTACCAATTTCTGTAAGAGGTTAGTACGAGAAGGCAGAAGGCAGGAGGCAGAAGGCAGGAGGGAAGAAAGCTTACTGTACAAGCTTTTTAACCTTTTTTAACTGGTCACTTATTTCCGCCAAGCTGCACTAGCGATCGCTTGAGAATACTCGTGTACAAAATACCAATCTGCCACAGTTCGTTCTCAAAGTACAATAGACTTCTTGTCGAAATCATCGATTCACTCGACTATACAGCCAAATAGGAGCAATAATACCGATGAAATGAGCAAACACAGTGATGATATTAGCTTGTACGCCAAATAAATCGACGGAATTAACAAACTGACGACCTTGGAAAGGTCCAATTTGGGTAGCTTCCAAAGCGACTGTCAGCAGGCTACCAACAATTGCCCCTGAACCCAAAATAGTGAAGAACATGCCGACTAAGTTGGTAATCAGTCCCAACTTTAGTAATTGCAACGTCTCCGCTTTACTTGGTCTTTTAGCAGTATTAGCAGCTTTTAGCTGCGCAGAAAAACGAGTGTAACGGAACGCCCAATAAATTCCTATACCTAGGGTTACCAGTCCGCACAAAGCGCAAAATACACCAAATCCAGTGCCTCCACCACCCCCTTGAGTATTAGGATCTCTATTAGCGTGAGAAATGGCAAAGACTACCAAAAGTATCAGAGCAATAATTCCTAGCGCTAACTGAGACCAAAAGGTAGCCAAACCAGTCAGGCGTAGCATTGAGGCAATGCGTTGAAGAGCTGGGGGGACTGGAGTATTCTCAGGTTGCTGTTGCATCGCAGAAGAAGGGAGTGAGTAATCGTCAGGTTGTTCTCGCATGGGGACTGGGCTCTTTAAGCAATAACCTATATCAATTCTATTTTCTAGGAAAGATTGAGAATTGAGAATTGAGAATTGCTAATGGCTAATGGCTAATGGCTAATGGCTAATGGCTAATGGCTAATTGCTAATTGCTAATTGCTAATTGCTAATTGCTAATTGCTAATTGCCATTGGTAACAAGTTAAGGTAAAAATGCCGTTGTCAAGAGAGACGCGGGGACGCGGGGACGCGGGGACGCGGAGATGAAGAAGAGGAAACACAATTTTTCTGACCCCTTGGGTATTTCCATATATAATTTTCGGCTTTGAATGAAAGTATATTGATAAACTGGCTCCAACCAGCATCATATATCGACTTAGCCAATCTTGTCCTAGCAAGTCCTTTAACATTTAGCTTTTCCACTGCAATAACATCGTATTTGCTGAGTAGTTTTTTAGCTGTCTTGAAGTGAAAATCTCGGCGAGTATCAGCTACTTTCTTGTGTCTGATACCCAATTTTTTAATTGCTTTTCTACGACGTAATGAACCTTTTTTACGACGGGATACTTTTCGTTGTGCTGACTTTAATTTTCTCTGAGCTTTACGTAAATGCTTTGGCGCTCTTTTGTAAGACCATTCTTAATTCTTAATTCTTAATTCCGCGCAGCGGTACTAGTTAGTGACTGCTTGCAGCACCTCAATGGTTTTGACGACATATTCTTCATTCTCATCCAACTTGTATGGATCCAGATAAACAATCTGGCAATCTGTTGTTCCTTGTATTAAAAGCCATGAGTAAGGGTTAGCTGATTCATCCGAAATCAGACATTTGCAACGTAACATACCACAGAATTGACCAGTGCTTGCTTTTATATCCAATTGCCCCAAATTAGGATCACGTAAGTAAATCGAGAGTATCATCAAAAAATCCCCTTCGATTGCTGTATTTTCGCAAACCACCTTGGTTTTGAGGTCAACCTTTACACTGGTGATATCATCAACAACTAGAATATCTGCCAAAGGAATTAAAAGTAGCTCTGATATTGTAGTTACTATTTCATTAGCAGTAAGATTTCGGTCGATAAGCATTTCCCAAATCATCATTTACCCCCTCTGCCAGTTCTCCAGGCCCTCAGTGCTGCTTGACGTTGCTCACTACTAATAGCCATATTATCCAATATTTCAGTTGCTCTGGATGTATCTCCAAACTGATTATAAACACCTAGGGCTTTGAAGGCTCCTCGATCAAGCTGATGAAAACCTGGACCAGATATTGGGAAAAGGATTCCATCATGGCTTCCATAGGTGCGACCATTAATAATAAAATTATTGCCCTGACGTGTAGCTCTACCTGCATTAATTGCACTTACATCATTAGATATATCCACAAAAGGCTCAATGACTGTGTTTAATCTTTTTGCTACAGTTTTTTGGTTAACTTGATTAAGCTGATGACGTTTTGAAGGTTCTCTGAGTGGTGGATCTAACATATCCGCCATTAAAACTCGGGGGACCATAAGTCGGCAACCGCTACCTCAAAACCTGGAAGTAAATCGGGAATACTCAGAACATCACCATCACCCAAAACTACCACTTCAACACCAGGATGGTAAATCTCAACCCTGTGCATCTCTGGATTAATCAGAATACCGACTTTTGTTCCTTGAGAGAGGAAACCTTGAATCTTCTTCCTTAGAGCTGAGAGCGAATCTGTGGGAGACTTAACCTCAACCATCAAATCAGGAGCAAGTTCGGCAAAGGAACGGGTAGTGCGTCGCATCCGCTCTGCTAGTACAAAGGAAACATCAGGTGCTCTCACATCAGAATTGGGAAGCTCAAAACCAGCACTTGAACCAGTTACCCGTCCTAACTTACGCGGTCTAACCCAGTTCCATAGTTTAGCACTTACTGTAATAGCGACTTCATCTGATTCGTACCCTGATGAACTCATAATTGAAATATTTCCGTCTACTAACTCCATACGATAGTCAGGATGCTCGGCTTGGAGTTTCTCTAGGTCTTTGCGTGTCAGTTTTGTCAGAGTGGCCATTTTATTTCCCCTCCAACTTACATCATTATTATGCCAATTTTAATGCCTCGACGACTTTTAAAAATCAAGCCATGCTCCAAGGCATTGAACCAGATGACTGTTTTTATATCCAAAATGAAGCTGATGTTAGAGGAAAAGATCGCCTAGACCTTACCATAGATCCACCACCAGATTTAGCTTTGGAAATTGATATCACTTCTCGAACTCATTCAAACATCTACGAAGCCTTAGGTGTTCCCGAACTATGGCGATTTGAGAAAGGTGAGTTACAAATCAATATCTTACAACCCGATGGCAAATATGCCAGAAGAGAATGCAGCAGTATTTTTCCTGATTTGCCGCTCATCGAGAACTTACCAAAATATGTCCAGACAAGTAAAAGTATTGGTCGAAATAAAACGATGAAACTATTCCGCCAATGGGTAAGAGAATTTAGAATGTAGAATTTAGAATGTAGAATTTAGAATTAATAATCAACTCTTGCCAAGGATTAGGATTAGCAGTGAATCTTGCTGATTTACGGATTCCCAAAATTATTGTTATGCGTGAACCAGTTAGCGATCGCATCGCACAAGCTTTTTTTGACTCATATTCTGTCTGTTCTGTCAAGAGTAGCTTTCCTAGAAGGTTATACCAAATCTGGCTGTAGTCTGCCTATCTTTACCAGCTTTGGTTATAATAGTGTTTACAGACATTGGGGCTGTGGCTCAGATGGATAGAGCAAGCGCCTCCTGAACAAATCGGGCACTACCAAGGGAAACCGGGTGAGTGAATGTGGTCAAATTCAAGGAAGCCTAAGTCTGGCAACAGGTAAGGTAATCTTGAGCCAAGCTCTACTTTGAAGTGTAGCCAACTAAGGTTAAACCCAAGTAGAGAAGGTGCAGAGACTGGTTCAGGGAGCAATCAAAAGATGGACTACAATGTCTCATCAAAAGTAGAGCAACGGGGTATCCTGGTCGGAATGTTATTAGGTGATGGTCGAAAAAGAGAACAAAACTTCTTGATCCAACAGTCATCTAACCAAGAGAAATATATCTTCTTTAAAAAAGAACTTCTCGAACAAATAACAGGAAAACCAGTAAATATCCATAGATGGCAAACCCAAAAGGGCTATAACCAAATTCGTGTAGAACCTAAGTTAATCCCCTTGACAAGAGTCTTAATCAAAAAGCTCTATCAAGCAGGAAAGAAAACAATTACTAGAAAGTTTCTCAACCTGCTAACCCCCCAAGGAATAGCTATCTGGTTTATGGATCATGGTTCCAAGTCCTTTAAAAAAAGACAGGGAAAAGTTTGTTCTGTAACTTTTTACCTCAATACTTATATCTCCAAGGAAGAAAATGAGACCATTGTTGCTTATTTTCAACAAGTCTGGGGATTTAAGTGGGGTCTGAGTAAAGATAAAGCTGATTACCGTCTACGAATGGGAACTAGGGAAGGTAAAAGATTTATCGCTTTTATTAGTCCCTACATCCACGAAAGTATGCTCTACAAAATACAAACCTCCCTAAACGTAATGGCCACCACCTAAAGCCTAATCCGGCTAAGGTGAAGGTATAGTCCAGAGAGTGGGGAAACTCACACAAATCTGAAGCGCTAGGTCGCCGGTTCGAATCCGGCCAGTCCCGTTATTAAGAAAGTACAGTAAGTTTATCAATGGATAATTGATAATTGATAATTGATAATGGATAATTGATAATGGATAATGGATAATTGATAATTGGTTAATTTGGTATAAGACCTCTTCATTTATGAAGAAAATAAAAAGAAAATATTTTCCTGATTGTCAATCCTCTTCTTTCAAGGAGAGGTAATTATCCATTATCCATTGTTCATTATCAATTGTTGAACGTAACTGAGTTAGACAAGGACAGGTAAGATGCCTATCCCACGAAAGTTTGATCATTGATATCTGTTTTCTATCCCTAAAACCAGGGATATTTTCATCCACCCTAGGGAATATAAAATTTAATTATTACCTCAATAAGTAAAGCTCTCAAAGAAATTTCAAGAACTACAACTTGAATTACGTAAATTTTTGTTAAAATCATCAACTGTTCTTGGTTAAAATCATCTTCGCTCAATTTTGGGTGTCACAAATGGCTATTATCAGTGCCATTTATGGACTACCATCTATTCCTGATGAAAAGCCCAACTGAGCGTAGATTAAGTAAATTGCACCAAATACCACAAAGAAAATTGACAGTGCAAAAACAGACTCTTTTTCTAGTTAGTAGCCTCTTGTTCACCGGCTTAACAACCCAATTGAATGTAGCGGCTCAAGCAAATCAGCCCCTAATATTGAGTCAGAATCAAGCCAGCGAACAGCTCAATGAACTACTCCGTCAGGGGCGGGATTTGGTAGATAATGGGGATTATGTCCGAGCTATCACTACGTACCAACAAGCAGCTAATATTGATCGCCAAAACCCCAAAATTTTTTCCGGCATAGGCTATTTATACGCGAATCAGGGTAATTTCCCAGAAGCAGCTCAAGCCTATCAACAGGCAATCTCCCTTGAACCTAACAATCCCCAATGGCAATATGCCCTAGGCTACAGCCTTGCCAATGCTGGAGACAATGCTGGTGCTGCTGTTGCCTATCGTCGCGCTATTAATTTAGACGGCAATAATCTCAATAACTATATAGGTCTGGGGACAGTGCTAATGCGTTCCAAAGACTATGATGGAGCGATAGCTACTTATCAAAAAATTCTGGAACTCAATCCAGGAACCCCTGAAGCCTATGAGTTGATTGCCTCAGCACTGGTAAAACAGGAGCGTTCCCAAGAAGCACTTAGAGAACTGCGCAAGGCAGCACAATTAGCTCCTAGAAGTAGCCGTGTACAGCTCAGTTTGGGAACTGTTTTGGTGAGTCAGGGCAATCTTGCTGCTGGGATGGAAGCTTTTCAAAAAGCAGCACAGTTGGAACCCCGTAATTTTCAAGTTCAGATCCAAATTGGTAAAATTCTGCAAGCACAAGAGGATTTAGCAGGTGCCCTACAAGCTTTTGAAAGGGCTAGTGCTATTGAACCAAATTCTGTAGAAGCAAAGGCGTCTATTGGAGAAATTTTACTAAAACAGGAACAATATCTCTTAGCAATTGTTACCTATCAACGTTTAACGGAACTAGCTCCCGAAAACCCAAAAGTTTACTATAATCTCGGGTTAGCTTTAAAAGAACGCGATCGTTTCAAAGAAGCGATTGTTGCTGTTGAAAAAGCCCGTAAACTGTACCAGAGTCAGGAGGATAACAAAGGTGTCGAGCGAGCTGAAGCTTTGCTCAAGCGACTCAAAGAATCCCGTCGCTAATCTATACAGCGTTTTTCATTTAGATGAGGTACAAAGAGCCTGGTTTTTGGGAATGGGGAATGGGGAATGGGGAATAGGGAATTGGATCTGTACCTCACTAGACTGAGAAATGCTGTATACGCTTTTTTTAAAGAGCTGCTTTCTACCTTTAAGTTTCCCTTAAGCCATTCTTGTGGCAAGACTTCGTAATGCCCATTCTAGAGGATTTGGGGGAGAATAACTCATAGGCATCAAACAAATAACCAGCTCTGTCTCCAAATTACCTTGACGTTGCCAAACTAAGCGAGTGCTGGAATTGACTACACCATAACTAGGAGAAATTCTTCCTTGCTCCTTGGTAAATTGCCATTCATCCTCATTATTCCAAACGAGGATAAAAGTTTGTTCCTCCACTTGCAAGTGAATTTGATTACTTGCTTGTTGTTGAGCAATGACATCGGGAGCTAAATGCAGGGGAATGACGAATTGATGTTTTCCTTTCCCTTCAAATCGGTCTTCGATTATTAAAGCATGGTAACCATGATCTAAGATTAGGGTTCGTACAGGGGTAACAGGATCTGCTAATCGTTGATAACCGGTATGAGAACCACAAAAGATGTCTTGTTGGGTATTTGTCTCCCAATATCTCAGTTCTGGTTGAGCATCGTTGTGAAGATTCCAGAGATAATCGGGACGGATGAAACGGTTAATTTCTTTTCCATCAATTTGAGGGGTATTGTGATAAGCCGTAGAGCGAAAGTTGTTACGCTCTTCATAGGAAGCGGTATAAAGGTAGGCTCCACAGTCAGAAATTAGTTGTACACCATTTAAAACAGCTTCAAAAGCCAAGCAATCATTATGTCCATGTCCTCCTCTTCCTCCTAATCCTACCGGACCACAATCAATAAAAATATGATCCTGAGCAATATTACTTCTCCCTCTGCTCCCCAACTTCCCCAACTTCCCCAGCTCCCTCAGCTCCCCCAACTCCCCCAACTCCCCCAGCTCCCCCAACTCCCATTCCTGGGGATTGCGCATAATCAAAAATCCCCCATCAGGGAAGGCAGTTGAGCAAGGCAACTTCAGAGGTTGTTCAACTTGGGGAAGTGATGCCGCCGCCTCAGAGCCAAGTAACCAAAAAATTTCGCTTCTAGTTCCTCCAAAAAACTGACAGAGTTCCGGAACCTGCCAAGCTACTCCCACAATACCTGTAAGGTAGCGATGATCATTTAAAGCTTGAGTGCCTAGGGGTAAAGCTCTGGCATCATCCGCATCTCCCCAGAGAGGGACAGTTCCCCAAGAACGAGAATAAATTGTGGCAAACTGTGCCATCTTGATGATTCTTTCTCGGTAAGAGTAGGGAATATCTAAACCGCAAATTTCTCGATAATAGGCGGGGAGAAAGAAGAGTTCTAACACAAGGCGATGATAGGGAACCGATGCCTCAAAATCAACACCATCGGGGAAAACTTGACGGGGAAGTTCTGTTTGTAAAATATCCCATCCCAGTTGTTGCCACCGTTGGGGTGTGGTTCCTGTACCGAAAAATAGTCCCGCGAAGACTAAGCCTGCGGCATCGGCGGTGTAATGATTGCCGTTAATATCAGAATATTCTAGATGGCGTTCTGTGAAGTCCCCATGTAAGAACAGGGTACAGAGAAATTGTTCACGAAACTGAACATCTCTCCAAGCCTCACTCTGATGAAAAACTCGAAAAAACCAAGTCCAACTTAGAATTCGGAGCGCCACTTCCATTGTACAAGTCCAGTTGACGCTGTAGGCATAGGGATTATCAGTTATCCAACTATCGAGGACATTTTTGACAGCAATGGCGTAACTCTCATCTTGGGTGAGAAGATAAGCTTGTCCTACAGGAATGAGCCACTGAAGACGAGAAATTTCCCAAGGAATTTTGACATCACTGCGATCGCAAGGAGTACTATATTGGATATCGCGGATGTAGGCAGGTTGCCAAGAAATCCCGGTTTTATAGTCTTGATGCCAATCGATCTCAGCTCCAAGGTTAATTAATCCTGAACCAAGGAGATTAACTTGGTGGTTAAGAGCTAATTCCGCTCTTGCTAAAATTATTTGTCGATCCTCAGGACAAATGGCATCTAGGGTGGTACTGATATTCGGCTTTGTTTGAGCAGGATAAGGATAATTACCTAATTTCTCCCACAGCGTATCTAAACAATCAGCATCAGTTGCTTTCAATAGGGCTTGCTTGCCAAACCTTTGAGCACGCCGCGGTGCAACAAAGCGTTCAACTTCTGTACTGAGCTCACTCAACAAACGTTGAATAATAACTTTTGGAGGTTTGCGTAAGCCTCGACGAATTAAACCTAACCAATCTCTACCCATTTTGGATATATTCTTTCCACCATAAAGCAAAATTAAGCAAGTACCAAACCTGTGCTCCTTTATTTCTTGCTAGTAGCTGTTCTACTCCTTTGGGATCTAAAAAATCAGTTTGATTGGCAAAAGTCTTGAGTTCTTGAGCAGCTTTTTCCCCTAATCGACCAAATAACCATTCGTACACAGGTACACCAAATCCTTGCTTCTTCCGCTTGATGAGCTCGTCTGGAATCAATCCCTGTACAGATTGCTTCAAAATATGTTTGAGTGTACCATTTTTAGTTTTAATTTTTGTCGGAATACTCATTGCTAATTCGACAAACTTATGATCCAAAAAAGGAACTCGCCCTTCTAAGCTGACGCCCATACTCATCTTATCAACCCGCATCAGTAACAGTTCAGGTAAGCGCTGATTTAGATCAAGGTAACTCATCCAATTGAGGTGAGATTTTTCCCAAGCTTTGGCTTCAAAACGTTGCCAAGTGGGTTTAAGGGCTTCCCAGGAAGTTAAGTGGGCAAATTTTTGGCGTAAGCGAGGGGAAAGGAGTTGTTGCTTCTGTAACTCAGTAAAAGCTTCTGCTCCTCCCCAAAATATGGGTAAATCTAAGGATGCTCGACGCAAGAGTTCATAATACAAGGTTTGGTGCTTACCCAATTGCCTCAAGCTTGCTAGTCCTAATTTTTTAAGAGCTCGGGGAACCGGAAGGCTATTATAACGTTGCAGTTCTAAGAAAATCTTCCAACTAGGATATCCCCAAAACAGTTCATCCGAGCCTTCGCCCACTTGGCAAACAGTAACTCCATTGTCTCGTGCCAGTTTAGAAACATAGTAAACCGGTACGCAAACTGGATCAGCAATGGGTTCGTCTTGAAGACGTATCATTTGAGGCAGAAAATCCAATAAGTCATCAATCGTTAGCAAGCGTTCATGATAATCAGCTCCTACAGCCTGCGCCATGATTTGAGCATACTGTAGTTCATTTTGGTAAGTTTGGTAGTTCCCTTGATAACCGATAGAGAAAGTTTTGATAGCATTGACTTCTCCTTCAGAAAACAGGGCGGCATTAGTACTAGAGTCGATTCCTCCAGAAAGAAAAACCCCTACAGGCACATCACTAACTTTCCGCAGTTGAACAGCAGTTCGGAGTTCAGCTAAAATCTGTTCTGCAATTTCTGCTTCCGAAGCATGGGTTAAAGGGGTTGTGTAATCCCAAACATCCCAGTAACGATGTTCTTTAAGCTCTCCATTTTCGCGAATTCGCAGCCAAGTTCCTCCAGGTAATTTTTTAATTCCTGCAAATAAGGTTTGAGGAGCTGGAGTGGTGAGAAAGGATAAGTAATGGTAAAAAGCTTCTTCGTCAACAGCACGCTTTTGAGCAGAGTCTTGAAGGAGGGCTTTGATTTCCGAAGCAAAGGTTAGCCGCCCATTATGGATACTATAGTAAAGGGGTTTGATGCCAATGCGATCGCGAACGAGCCAGAGTTCTTGTTGTTTGATATCCCACAGAGCAAAGGCAAACATGCCTCGGAATTTATCTAAGCAGTCAATGCCCCATTCTTCAAAAGCGTGGAGAATCACTTCAGTATCGGAATGATCCGTTTGCCAGTGATACCCTCCAATTCGTTCAAGTTCAGCACGAATTTCGCCATGGTTATAGATTTCACCGTTGAAAACCAACCAGAGAGTTTGAGCTTGATTAGACATGGGCTGGTTTGCGGCTTCAGAGAGATCGACAATGGATAAGCGACGATGTCCTAATCCGACTTTCCCATCTGCGGCAATCCAAGTTCTTGCTTTATCTGGACCACGATGAGCCATTGTATCGCGCATCTGGTTGATATATGACTCAGTGATTATAAAGTTTTTAAAAGATAGAGCCCCAACAATACCACACATGTCAAAGGTATAGTCTCCTGATACTGGTATTTGCAAGTATAAATGACATTATATTACTTAGTTTCGATGATCTTGGCTCAAGGTTCTGCGATCGCGATTTTTAAGTTGTTGTGCATTTAAACTGTATTTTATTACAATGAAATAAAAAAGATAGATTGCATTCTCCTTTTGATTTTTACTGAGTGCCTTGTCCCATTTAAGCTAATATTCTTTTGTCAGATTGAGCGTCAGCAATTGTAATCGAACTCATGTGATTATTTGTCTGTAGAGTATAAAGTTATCTTATTATTTATGCAAATCTATGTTAAAGCTATAGCTAGGAAGATTAAAGATTCAATAAAGTTATCAACTTGGTGACTATCTAAATTAATACTTTTGCTACTATATGTAAAGTAAAAGTTTTGTTGGGTCAAAAGTGAACCATTTAATTACAGTAGTTGGAGCCGCCATCAAGCAACTACTCTCTGTCCTCTTAATGTGGATATTTACAGGGATTGCTTTCGTATTTTTGGCAATTTCGACTGTCTTGGTAAGTATGATTTCATTAGTTTCAGCAATATTTGCATATTTAACAAAACCCCCTAGGTTTGCAGCATCAAAAGTGGTTCAAGAAAGTGGCGTGCAAGAATAAGGGACTTCCAAATAAAAAATATCCCATTTGGCAGAGGGTGAGCGAAATTAGGGAAGGAATTTCTAGCGAAATATCCTCTAAGATTATTAGTTTGCCTTTGTTTCCCTATCTCCCTACTCCGAAGCTCCCCTGCCAAAGGTGAGCTTCGGAGTAGGGAGCAGAGGAGAAATATGCTGTAATGATAATACTTACCTAGGGCTTGCTTAATTGGTTCTTACTTGTTACTTTTTACTTGTTACTTGTTACTTATTCAGCAAACCCTACCTACTAATGCTGCAATCGATGGTATGAGTAAAGTCACCATCAGTGTTTACGGAAAATCTTTCCTCAGTCATTTTCAAGGTTATGTCACCGAAGTTGCTGAGATAGTTTCCTGAGCGACGGTAATCACTCCCATCTATACTCTCTACGTACAAATAAAATTTTCCATTTCTAGTTCTTATATCTCGAACATCAGTGGTTAGTACAATGTCCTCATTGGGGGGGAGTGTCCACCAACCTAAAGTTACCCAATTGTCAGTCGTATCCGTAATTCTAACAGCTATCCTAAGAGCGTAGATACATTGACTCTTAAATAGTATTTTTCTACCTGGAATATAGCTAGGTGAAGTGAAAATGCTTTCTTCTGGCTTTGCACATATCACTAGAGGAATGTTCACCCGCCACTGCACCCAACAGCGTTGAGCATCAGCAATTTTAGGCGGGATTGCCCAAAATGCTAGTGTAGATAACAAACAACTAGTAATAGCTGATTTTAGTTTCATAAGTATTTGTCGTTTGTTGTTTGTTGTTTGTTGTTTGGGAATTGTAAATATCTGGTTTGTCTGCCTCATCCTCCCTATCCTCCCCAGCTCCCCATACTCCCCCATCTCTCCCTACTTCCGGGGACTGTCTGGAATTCCGTAGAAAATTCCCCTACCATTAGTGCCAATAAACACCAGTCCAAACTGCTGCCAACTAGCTTCCATCCCATTAGGTTCATTACCAATGGGGTTTTCTAGAGAACCGATGCTTGTCCAGGTTTTTCCTTTGTCGAGAGAACGGAAGATTCCTGACATTTGTTCCGGACTTTCTCTTACTTTAGTAACACTACCCCTAGTATTCTCCATGTCAGTAACTTTGCCATAAAGATAAAGCGCTGGAGTTGTGCTTCCTGGCGGTGGCTTCCCAAAGGCAAAGAGATGCGCCCTTTCTACGGAGGAAAGTTTAGTGAAGGTTTTGCCGCCATCAATGGAACGGAACAAACCTCTTTTGTCTAAACTGAGCCAAACTTCACCTTTAACTCCAGGGACTGTTTTGAGTGCATACCAATCCCATTTATTATAAGGCAGGGATGAATGTACAAGTTTAAAGGATACACCTCCATCAGTAGAGCGATAAACTTTACCTTGGCTGTAGTAGTAAAAGGTGTCGCCATCTACTGTATCTGCTGCTAAGGGCTGCTGCCAATACCATGGGCCCTTAGGACCATCAGGTAATCCTGATACTGTACTCCAGGAAGCACCATTATCAGTTGTCCTCAGAGGCTGCCCCTCACTAACGGTTAAAACGAACAAATTGGGATTAGTTGCCGATACTGCTACCCGCAGCGGCATGGTGTTAGTGGGAAATGAACGGAATTGCTGCCACGTCAACCCACCGTCTGTAGAAGTTGCCCCTGTATAATTGGAGTTCCAGCGAGCACCACCAACACGAACTAAGCGCAACGGCTGAGTGATAGAGTAGTCAATATCAAAAGTTTCCCGCCATTGAGGAGTACCTTGCAACCTGTTAGACGGATAAGTTTTGAGTCCATTATTGTGGTGAAAACCACTGACATCAGCAGTGCCACTCAATAATACAGCTCCATGAGGAGGGGCAGTTAGAGCACAAGCAACTATCTCTTCATGTCCTTGCTGATAATTAGTCCAGACTATTGGATTAGCATTGATATTTGTCGTCTGCCAGATGCCAAACCCATTAGTCAGCCAAACTTTTCCCGGAACTTTGGGATCAAATTCCATCGCGGCAATCCAGATAGAAAACATGGGGTCATCCCACCAAGGAACGGTATGATTAAGGGATACTTTCAGTTCTTTCCAAGTAGTTCCTCCATCTAAGGTTCTGTAGATTTTACTCGATACTGACTGACCCAAGGCTACCAGTATATCGTTGGGATTGTTTGGGTTAACGGCTAAGGCATTGAAGAAGTTAGGTTTGCCGCTGGGGGTGATATTGCTCCAAGTACCTCTGCTATATTTACTCACCCCAGATTCATGGGTTACATATAGCACTCCGTTACTAGTCACACTCAGGCGCTGTGGGTGTTGGGGACTTCCTGGAATTTTGCTCCAGGTAACACCTGTATCACTAGATTGATAAATCCCGTCTCCATAAACATTCGCGTAGACTAAACCGGGCACTTGCTTGTCGAAAAGGATACCCAGGATACCAACACCTTTTGCCAGCTTAGGGGAAAAAGTAGTAACTTTAGCCCATGTTACCCCTGCATCCACTGACTTCCATAACCCATCATGCCGAGAACCAAAGAAGATGAGCTTGGAGTCAAAGGGATTCACTGCCAGTCTCATTCCTGCCCAGCGCTGTTTCCCATTGCTATCCATCCCTAAGTCTAAATTCAACTTAGTCCAGGTTTTTCCCTGATCCGTAGATTTAAAGATTGAACCCTTAGGCTTCCATGCAGAATACTTGCCCGCTGCCATATAGACAATATTAGGATCATTGGGGTCAACTGCTAAAGCTTCTCCCCCGTAGTAGGTTTTCTGAGCAAAGGAAAAGCTATCATTTAAGGGAATCCAACTTTTATCAACAGCGTTCCAGCGATAAAAACCACCAATGTCAGTTCTGAGATAAACCAGATCCTTTTGTAGTGGATGCAGATAAACGCCTGTGACAAAACTACCCCCTCCGATAGCTACATTCGCCCAGCGATACCCATTTCCTCCGACAGCATGGGCAATTGATTTTGTCGGTGTAGTAGTGTGAAGCTGTTGGTTACTACTAGCGCATCCAGTGATAACAGCAATTAAGACAGGAGCCACAGCCCAGTGAATAAGTTTTAGTATCATACAGGGAATAGGGAGCAGGGAATAGAGAGAGAGGGTGAGGTTAAAAAAGGTGTGGGAGAGCTTTTTTGAGTAATGAGTAATGAGTAATGAGCGTCTGACGACGCAGGGAGCAGGGAGCAGGAAGCAGGGAGCAGGGTAAAATTCCACGTCGAAAAAGAGAATAAGAAACAAGTCAGTTTCCCTTAGAGCCTTCTGCCTTCTGACTTATTTCTTGAAAGCCACTGTAAATTTCACCTCACCCGAATAGAAAGGGAGAAGGTCAAAAAAAATGTCTAGATCTAGAGTGCCAAATCGCACGGAAATTCTCAAGGATAAATTTAGGCTTTCTGTGGGGCTGCCATTCCGAGAATTATTACCACAAGCTTATCTTAGTGCCATTCAAATTATCCATTATCCATTATCCATTATCCATTAATCAGTTGCTCTATCTGTGAGAGGTAGTTTAGTGCAGTTGGATCATTTGGCTTGAGTTTAAGAGCTTGGTGAATGTAGAGTTGTGCAATACCCTTTTCTTTTGTTATCTTCAAAGCAGCATCAGCCAAGGGAATGAGGTGTTCTAAGGGAGCATGAAGTAAAGCTTGGCACTGAGTTATCCCGATAAGTGCTTGAGGATCGTGAGGCTTTTCTTTAAGAGCATTTTGATAAAGCTGTTGAGCATCCTCGTAGGCTTGTTGATTGAGTCGTTGTTCGGCTTTAGTGATAAGCTGCTCCACTTTGGCAGTCATAGGAGACAGATTGCAGCTTCCTTGCCAAAATTCTTGCATCCGTTCTGAGGAGATTGTAAACAGTTCTTGGAGCGTAGCATCAGCAGGAAATCGTTGTTTTCCTCTTACTGCGATAATCCACATACCAATATATTGTCTTGAGTCCAAGGCAAACCGCAACAATGGTTCAAACCATTCAAAGGGTGCATTATTGAGATATTCAATATGCCTTAGGCGTTCCTGAGCTAATCCATAGTATTTGTGCTCAGGAGAGACTTTCTGCAATAAGGAAACAGCCCCCTCAAAATCCCCATCCAACATCTTCTTGGTTCCGATAGAGAAGCATCGTGATTCTCGAAAACCTTGATGGAGATGCCTCCAAGATCTGTGAAGCACGAAGGGGAATCGCAGGGGGTACATTTTAGTTAGATTAATTTCTTGTGAAGCTAATCTAGCATGTTTAATTCATTTCCACATTAGATGTCTTACAGTGTCACACTAAGGACTTTAGGAGACAGGGAATAAACAAAAGGTAATAGGCAAAAGAGAATAAGCAATTAAATAGCTGCCTAAATTCCGTGGTTTATGTGTTGAAAATTACTGGTTGAGCATTAAAAATTACCAAAATACCGATTGTGCCAGTTGGAGAGAAATTTTTTTTTGATCAAATTTCCGAAATGAGCAGCTCAAGTCTTGAATGTAATAAGGTGCCAAGTGATTAAGTCTGCTCTAATCTAAACCGGGGAGATACTACATGCACGATATCAACTCTCAGCTACTGCAATTTTTCAGAAGGCAGAACCCACCCGTAACCCCTCCGAGGAGGGGAATAAGAGGGGAGCAAGATGCTCCCACTACTTTTGCTTGCATGGGAATGCTTCCTCCTGAACATAGTGCTACGGGATTGGTTGTCAGTCTGTTGCCAAAAATTATTTAGACTCTAAGAAAAAGTACCTAGTCTTTAATTTATTGGCTTAATTTTCTAGTTCGTTTACTTGCTGACTAAGCTCGTTAAACTTTTGTTCAACAATTTCTTTAATTCTAGTTTCGGAAGCTGAGATACGGTTTAATAAGTCATTTAGGCTTGTCCCATTCTGTAAGTTGGTTAAATTTGTATCCACTTTGGGTTTCAAATTAACCTCACCTCGTCCTACTCGTTCAATAAATTCAGAAACACTAGAGTATCCCATAGACTTAGCTATTTTGTTAAGTCCACTCCAACCTGTTGGGGTGATGGATATATTGTGAGTCGTTTTTCTTTCATTATGGATTGTCGGTCTTCCATCATGAGTCAGATTTTTGAGCGATTTGGGGTTAATTTTTCTGGTCATTTTCTATAAGGTCCTTTATGCACTTTTCTGCATAATATGATCTGCACAATATCAGTTCTTTGCACAAAACTAAAGAAATAATTAATTTTTCCAGGGGAGGATATTAGGGATGACGCTTTCTATTGTATGCACATAAAATAGATATAGATTCGATTTACCAGGGATTTAATTTACCAATTAGAAGGACTAACAATGGGTAAACGCAAAAAGCAAAAATATAAGGCAGTAATATCCTCAAAGGCAGTAATATCCTCAATAGTTGCCATCTTATTGAGCGTTATCGCTGCTATTGTTTATGATGCTTTTAATTTAGATAAGTTATTTGGTTCACCTCCAGATTCTTCAAGTCCTCCCAATGAGATTACAGTTGATTCGCCTAATGCTACTATTGATGGGAACAGTGGCACTATTATTAACCCAAGTGCGAGCCCCTCTGCCAGTCCCAGTGCAAGCCCCAGCAGTAGCCCCTCTGGAAACCCCAGNGGTAGCGGCTGAAAAGAGTAATCTGACCCAAGATCAGTTTGAATTGATTAAGCTGATCCTTCCACCAGCGAAGGGGATTCAGTATTACTTGACAGTTGTAGTAAGTATTTGTTACTTTTATTTACATAAATTTAACAAAACTACACAAAACAAAGAGAAAACTTACATGACTATCTTAATTTCCCTATTTATCGTTGGTTGGCTTGCTGCTTCTGTAATTGCTACTTCAGACTACTTCCAGGGTATTACTGGTAGTGAGATTGACTACACTGAGCGTGTCCCAGTTTACGTGAGAGACAGCTACTCCAGCCGCCTTCTACCTAAGAAATAAGAAAGTAGGTTAAGCTCATCCCACGACTAAAGTACGTGGGATGCAAGCGTTATTTGTTGTTGGTTGTTAGTTGTTTGTCAAGAAAAACTTTCTAACAAATAACAAATAACAAACAACCAAGCGGTGATTTTCCTGCGGCGTTGTTGCTATTTAGGGCTTGCTGAATAAGTAACAAGTAACAAGTAAAAAGTAACAAGTAAGAAGGAATGAAGCATTTATGCTCGTTTTGAGCACTTCCATTCTCCAAGGTTACTCAGGGATTTCCCATGAAAGTACAAGGTTTTTGTATCGATGGGCTCAAAAACCTTGCATCTTCTTAACCCATAATCCCCTTTAAAGACTATTCTAAACTCCTAAACTCCTATTCTCCTGACTCCTGACTCCTGACTCCTGACTCCTGACTACTTATTCAGCAAACCCTATTTAACGAAATCTGTCAGGATTTAAGCGTCGATTTGGTGCGACTGAACTTCCACCTCGCAACTGGGTGCCAGTACCACCGTCAGCTGCATCAAGGAAAGGTCGTAAATCGATGTTACTAGAACCTCTAATCGGATTTTTGTTGCCGCCGAGACCTAAAGTAGATAAGCCTTGGTTTAATACCTGATTCAATAACTGAGATCCCCTGTCTCCATCTACAAAAGTGTTGATGCCTTGAGTTTGCTGACCACTATCAGCAACAGTCAAGTTTTCAAATACAAGGTTACGAGTTATTTCTGGATCTTGATTAGGAGGAACGGTTAGAACAATCCGGCAGTCTGAGTTTAGCTGAGTAGTCACACAAATAGTATCATAATTATTCTCTACCGAAGTTCGCATCTCTAGCAAGCCATCAGGGCGATAAAACTCCAAGCGTCGGCTAATCTCATTACAACGAAGTTCTGGTGTCCAGCCGCCTCCCATCGCACTGGGAACTGCCCAGGGATAAGCTTGACCCGGTTTACTTTCAGGATGGTACATTACGGTGTAGTCACCATTGATAAACTGACAGGTAAACCGAGGATCATTATTAGTTTGGGATGGTGTTTGCTCCTCAGTGTTCTGAGCCAAAGTAGTAGTATCCTGGAGCTGAGTGGCAGAGTTAGCTGGTATTTGATTGTTATCAAAAGCAAAAGCACTACCGCTTACCATTAAGGTGGCAACACCAGCTGCCAAACCAAATTTTTTGCTGACAAAAGATATTAAACTAAAATTATCATTAAACTTCTGAGGCATCATAGAATTAATTCTCCTAAAATTTTATTTTACTCTCAGCTACTACTATCTCTAGTCTATAGAGACTAAGCTAATGCTGATTGAGTTCCCAAAAAACACTAATTTTTCTTTTTTCCCGCAATCAGTGCAAGTAAATTTTATCTTT
Organism: Symploca sp. SIO2C1; assembly: GCA_010692635.1. Classification (GTDB taxonomy): domain Bacteria; phylum Cyanobacteriota; class Cyanobacteriia; order Cyanobacteriales; family Coleofasciculaceae; genus Caldora. The sequence goes on from JAAHGL010000018.1 coordinate 36,348, forward strand.
TGTCTCAAAAACCTTGTACCGAGTGGGGTAAAAACTAGGATGAAACCATTGGCTGCTATAGCATTCACACTCATTAAGGAAACCCTACGTAGGGCTTGCTGAACAAGTGTGGAAGCTATGCCAAACACAGCTTTCAAGCATTTTGCAAGCCAAATAAGTGCAAGGAAATTATACCTTTTGGCTCAAAAAGCTTGCACAATGGAAAAAATCTGGGAGCTAATCGAGGGGTCATTCACTCATTACTCATCACTCATTACTCATTACTCATTACTCATTACTCATTACTCATTACTCATTACTTCAAAACCCGAATCAATCGACTTTTTCAGCAAACCCTACGTAGAATCAGTCCCGAACTACTCCCTACTCCCTGCTAACTCTTCTTTTAACTTAGAAGCTGTGTCTTCTGGAGCATTAGCATTAGGAAACACCAAAATGCCCTTAATTTTGGTGTTGGCAATTACTTCTGGTAAGCGATGTAATTGTTCATCAGAAATAGCGATTCCATCATATTTTTGGGCATAATTTACTTCTTCTGTAAAATTCTTATCATTATAAGCTTGAATAAAAACTCGATCTACATTCCATTTTTCCCAGTCAGCAGCAAAATAGGTTTTAGCCCAGTAAGGATTATGATGACACAAGTCAAAACTAACTTTTGCGTTAGCTTGCTTCATAGCACCGATCATTTCTTGTGTAAAAGTAGTTAGCTTATTAGTACGATCTACTTTGCCTGGTAGCTCTGCATGATAACCCAGATAATCATCCCATTGAACTGCATCTATTTCCGGATACTTTTGGACAAATTCCACTAAAATATCTCTAAAAAAATCAGCAACTTCAGTAATTTCTACATCAAGAATATAATGTTCTATCCCTGGATAGGTGCGATCAACTCCAGGTACGACCCATTTGCGTTCAATAGCTAAATCAAAAATCGGGCTATTTTTATCTATTTTGATACCTTTTTCAAAGTAAGCATGAACTTCCATGTCATGCTTGTGTGCTTCGTCAATTAACCAATCTAACCAGCGATCGCGAAATAAATTAGGACAACTTTCATAACCGAAAGTTTTTTGCATAACTTCACTGTTGTACATAGTACAAGCATTACCCCAAACACCATGGATAATCGTATTAATTCCTTGAGAGTGATAATGGCGAACTTCTTCTCTAATCTTTTGCTCACTGGCATTATTAGTTACTTGGTAACGACTTATATAAATTCCTCTGATTGCTTTGTTATCCCAAGGAGTTGGAGTGATTTGAGGAGTTGGAGTTGTTTGAGGAGTTGGAGTTGTTTGAGGTGCTTGAGGTGTTGGTGAAGTTGTCTGATTATTAGGTTGAACAATTGGGGCATTTGGTAAAGAAGGTGTGGCAGTTACCGGAGACTCAGGGGAAGCCGAAGGCTCTAATTCAGCTGGAGTTGAATTTAAACCAGGAATAGCTATTGGTAGATTTTGAGGTAAAAGCTTGCTAATGGCGAAACCTCCTTGATGGTTAAACCACCAATAACCACCTCCTAATACCAGTAAGATTAGAGAAATGGGAATATTTGAGCATCCACATCCCCTGGGTTCTTTCTTGTTATTCTTTTTATTCGACATCGTAGGCTACCAACTTAAGACGGGACAGTAGGCAGGGTAAAAATTTCAGGCTGGGATGATTTTCTCGACTTCCTCGGTTGAGGCAACTCACCGATATGTTCACAAGATACTCAAATAAGTCAGGAAATTCTCTGGATTTAAGCTGCGCTTAGCCCAGAATACAACGCTTGCCAATCGTATTGCCAGTGATTTTGTCCTAACTAGACAAACACTTTTTGGATCAGGTGGTGGCTTAGGCTAAGAGTTGTATATTTGAGGTGAGGCAAGCACGCATACAGGAGAACTAACATGGATGTGGTTATTCCCAAGGACATTGTTGCGGCTACGAAGATGTCGGAAACGCAAATGAAACTAGAAGTTGCCATTATGCTCTATAAGCAGGAGAAAATTAGTAGCGGTAGAGCTTGTCAGTGGTTAGGAATAAATTTGATTGAGTTTCGCCGGGAACTGGGTAAGCGAGGACTGACAATCAATTATGATGTTAAGGATTTTGAATCTGATCTCAACACTCTAAGATCACTGGGCAGATTATGATTGTTGTCAGTGACACTTCACCCATTACCAGTCTGGCAGGCATAGGACGGTTGGAGCTTTTGCAACAACTCTACGGCAGAGTTATTATTCCACAAGCTGTCTATAGTAAAGCCTCTGATGGATCAATTGATTAATGATGTTGAGTTGCGGGTCAGTAGTCAGCTATACACTATGATCTTGCTGTCTGCAGGTGAGTAGGTTGTGTGGATATTGTCGACTTGATCGATGCTTGTTGGGTTTCCTTCTAATCCCTAATTGCAGACTTTAAACTTTCACAAAACTCACCAATAGCAGACAATCCTTCTGTTGGTGTACCATCTGCCAAGCGTTTGACAATAGCACTACCAACGATGACTGCATCTGCTCCCCAATTTTTTACCTGTTGCGCTTGTTCTGGTTGGGAAATGCCAAAGCCAACACCGATAGGTTTATCTGTAACTGTACGCATCTGCTTGAGTAAATCTTGCACTCGCGATTCCAACTGGCTTCTTACCCCAGTAACACCAGTAACACTGACGAGATAAATAAATCCCTGAGACTGCTGGGCAATTACCTGAATTCTCTCTTTAGGTGTTGTTGGTGCAACCAGCAAAACTACCTCGATCCCAATTTCAGCAGCAGGTTTGAGGAGTGATTCTGCTTCTTCTAAAGGTAAGTCTGGTACTACCAAGCCTTGGACACCAGCACTAGCAATCTGCTCTAAAAATAATTTAATACCTCGGTTAAGAATTGGGTTGTAGTAGGTGAATAGGATTAAGGGAGCTTGGAGCTTGGGAGCAACTTCCTTAACCATACCCAGAACATCATCCAAGCGTACACCCTGGTGTAAGGCTCTGGTAGCCGCTGCCTGAATTGTTGGGCCATCTGCCAGGGGATCGGAATAAGGAACCCCCAACTCAATTAAGTCCGCACCGGAGGTGTCAAGAACTTGTAGAGCTTTAGCCGTTGTCTGTAAATCTGGATCGCCGGCGGTGATGAAAGGAATCAGAGCACACTCAGAGCGATCGCGCAGAGACTCGAAACAATGGGAAACTTTGGTCATTGGATAATTGATAATTGATAATGGATAATTGATTAATTTGGTCTAAGACCTCTTTGTCAAAGAAGAAATAAAAAAAGATTATCCTGGATTTCAATCCTCTTCTTTTAAGGAGAGCTAATTATCCATTGTTCATTATCCATTGTCAATTTGTGAATGCTCCGTCGCTTCGGAGCGCTTCTCCTGTTCTATTTCTGCTTGCAGTTGAGCCAGTTGTTCTGGTGTCATGCTTTCGAGTTTCTTTTCCATGACAGCTTCCTCATAGTCCTTTAACTGTTGGTTGTAGGTCATGTTTTTGTTTGCGACTCGAAATAGGTAAGTGCCTACCCAGCCGAGTAAGCCAACTACCAATAATAGCTGAGTCCAGATACCTGCCTGTTGGCCATCTACCCCAGCTATTTGCAAAACTATATAGGTAACACCACCAAAGGCAAAAGCACCCAGGGTAATTGCGATCGCATCAATTCTTCGCATTTATACAATTCATCTAACTGAGTTCTCTCAACCTTGTAGCTGACGCTTCTTGGGACGAAAATTCAATATAGGACTTAGGAGTAACATTCCTGGAAAGAAAAAGAACATCAAGAAGTACATCAAAACTCGCTCGACGGAGCTAGCGGTATACCATCGCTTTTGCAAGTAGAGATACAGACCACCAGGAATTACTAAGAGGTAGAGTCCACTTAAAACTAGGTACAGCAGGGGAATAAGTATAGTGTCAACCATAGTTTGCGCTTTAGGTAAATGAAGACAAACAGGGCTCAACCTTGGGGCAGGCTATAATCACGCCTTGGGAGATGAGCAGCCAAATTACTTTAGCTCAACTTAACTTCACTATTGTACAATGTGTCAGTTATCTGATCTTGTAGTTGCATATTAGACCTACTTAATGTTCCAATAGATAAATGCGGTTCTTCAACAGAAGACTCGTCAACTAAATGCAACTCAATGCGGGGGCGTGGCGGAATGGCAGACGCTACGGACTTAAGATAATTGAGCACTGATAGAGAAATCTGTCAAGTGAATGCTCTCAAATTCAGGGAAACCTAAGTCTGGCAACAGATATGGCAATCCTGAGCCAAGCCGGGAAGAAATGCTCGGAAGGTGCAGAGACTCGACGGGAGCTACCCTAACGTCAAGACGAGGGTAAAGGGAGAGTCCAATTCTTAAAGCCAGCCATGGCAGTAGCGAAAGCTACGGGAGAATGAAAATCCGTTGACCGATTAGGTCGTGTGGGTTCAAGTCCCACCGCCCCCATGCCAATTTATTAATGAATAATTGGTAATTGATAATTGATAAATTTGGTCTAAGGGTTCTTCATTTACGAAGAAATAAAAAAATTTTCTTCTTTTGGGGAACTAGGACTCTTTCAAAAAACTTGGCGCGATTCCAAGTGTGCTTTAATTGCTTCCCGAGTTCGCCAGACTGGTCGTAACTCTCCTTGAATATATAATGACAACTGGTCACCAATGTGGGGTGAGCCAGGTTGAGTAGCATTCCCGTAACTCATTAGCACTTTGGCTCGTAGTGGCTTGGAAAACTCAATTGCTGCAATGTAGGTATCGCCAGCAACTGCTTGAAACTTACCAGATACTTCCTCCGGTGGTAGTACATCAATTACCTGAAAACTTCCCAATCCTCCTGGAGCACCACTTGCTGGTAAATCGACTTCGCCATAGCGGAGCCGCACCACCTCACCCCAAGGTACATCTAGTTTCCCCGTGACTAATTTAAGCTGCCAGGCTACCTCCTGTAATGCCTGCACTGCACGAGTAGGGTTAGCTAAACCATCGGGGGTATTTAAGGGAGAATCCTTATTCCAGGGAGTAGCAAATAACTGAGAAGGTAGTATTTGTTGTGCCCATAAACCAAAAAGTGCTGTACCCCGACTCTCAGCATTAGCTTGGCGATCCCAGGCTTCTAGAACATCAGCTGCTTGATGTTCTAACTCACCTCCTAATTGCCGTGCTGCTGGAATCAAATCATCCAAAATTCGGTCTGCTAGTTCTATTTGGGATGAGAACTTATCTGCAATCATTGTCTCAAAGTTTATTTGCTCATCCTTCAACAGCATCTTGATTGAACGCTGAGTTCGCAACATACTTCCTCCCTTGTCTAAGGAAGATGGAGCAAAATAGGGTGGGTAATCTTGAGGATTTAACACTGGTGGAAAGGTACTTGTCCAGGGAGGATCATTGGTATTCTGTAGCCAACCACTGGTAGGATTGAGGAGACGAGGCAAGTCTTGGTACGAATGGTATTTAGTCCACAAAGTATCAGATTGCTCCCCTGGGATAACTCCTTGCCAATAATTCCAATCTCCTCGCGATCGCAAGGGCATTTGAGCGTTAAATAAATACAGAATCTGCCCCTGTTGATCTGCGTAGAGCAGGTTAAACATGGGTAACTGTAAGTGCTTGAGAGCTGCCTCAAACTGTCGGAGATTTTTGGCTTTTGCCATTTCCCACAACTGCTCCATCAGTTGCGGTTCCTCCAAGCCAACCACCCGCAACGCGGTGGCTTTACCTTCTTTTTCACCAACAATTGGCCCGTGAATTGAGCGACGCACTACCAGCTGTTCTTCCCTCAGAGTGCCATCTGGCTGCTTGACTTTCAGTGTTTGTGTTTGATTCTCAAAAGGGCGTATCCCACCATCCCAGCGGTAACCACCATCAGCTAGGGTTAATTCGTAGAAATCTGCGCCATCAAAAGTATTAATTGTTGCTGTCCAGCCCAAATTATCATTAAATGCGATCGCTAATAGGGGCATTCCTACAAAAGTAGCACCGTAAGCATCGATCTCTGGTGCGGTTAACTGAGCTTCGTATAATAGGTATAAATCTGACCAAGGTAAGTGAGGATTAGCTAGCAGCATTGCATTGCCACTCTCTGAATAGTTAGGTGCGATCGCCCAAGCATTGGAACCAACAACAGGGTGAACGAAAAAAGGTGTGGGAGAGCTTTTTTGAGTAATGAGTAATGAGTAATGAGTAATGAGGGTCGAAACTTTTCTCAAATCCTCTTCCCTTCTGTTCCCCTCCTCGGAGGGGTTAGGGGTGGGTTCTGCCTTCTGCCCTCTGCCTTCTGCCTTATTTCTTGAAAGCCACTGTAAATTTCGTTCACCCCCAACAACAGATGCTACCTTACGAGGACTAACTACAAAGTTAAAATAAATCACCCGCTGTAGATGAGCTAAAACATCCACCCCATCCACCGGCAGCACTAGCTCCATTTGATCATTAATTTGGTCAGGATTATCTTGAGCATAAGCATTAATCCCAGCAGCAAAAGCATCAAGATAGTCCCGCATTTTCGGACTTTGAGCCTCGTACCATTCCTGAGCACGAGTAGGGATACCCATTGTTCTCACATACTTGTCAGATTCGAGGTATTTTTCTCCGAAATACTCAGCCGCTCTGCCCCGTGCCTGTCCATATAGCCGTAGAATCAAATCTCCATGACTTTGCATCTGTGCCCAGCCAAAAGCTTGAAATAGCCCCCTTGCATCCTTACCATAGATATGAGGTACTCCCCAGCTATCCCAAAGGATTTCGGTTTTATCTACTCCTGTAACAGGTCTATATATTCCTAAGAATAGAACCAAAACCACACTCAGCAGGAATAGGGTAATTTTGGCTAATCTTCTTGTTTTAGGCATGGTTACCAAATCCGGGTGAGGTATCCTTGTTATCTCAAAAAAGTGGGGGAGCAGGCAAACCTAATAATCTTAGTAGGGTGAGAAAATCGTTAATATATTGGCAGTAGCCTCCGTCTTGCTGTTGCTTGTTACAGCACAAGAGGACCTGGTTGCCTCGGTTATTGGCTTCATCGCATCTGTATCCAACATGACTTCACCTCTCCCAGAAAACGCTAACAATGTGATTCGTCCCATCCAAAACAGTGATTTGGAAGCAATCGAACAGCTCAGTCAAAGAGCAACTAATGATGATTGCCAAAGTTGCTCAGTGAGATTGATTCAGCAACTACAGCAGGTTAGGCGCTGGTATTGGTTACTGAAGTTTTTAAGTTGGTTCCCCAACCCCTATCAATACAGCTTTTGTGTGTATGTTGTCCAATCTTTCCAACAGATTTATGGGTTAATCAAGGTTGCTCCGTTTAATCGCACCCTCAGCACTTGGCGGGTAGAGCAGGTTTTAGTTGATGCCAATATCCCACAACAAGAAAATCTATCTGGAAAACAAGATCTGGGTTCTGGATTATTGCGGCATTGTTTCGAGACGATTTGGGAAGCAAGAACATGGATACTAGAAGCTAATATCCATCACAAAACCAAACTAGCGCTTTATCGGCAGAATGGATTTCAGCCTCTAGCACAAATGACTTATTGGGCAATTGCGCCACAACTACTTGAACAACTCTCTACCCATGAGCCAGATTTACCGAATCTGTTACCAGTGAGTAATGCAGATGCTCAGCTGCTTTATCAGCTGGATACTTGGGCAACACCCCCCCTAGTAAGACAGGTTTTTGACCGTCATATTCAGGACTTTAAAACGGGTTTTGTCAATGGATTAGTTGGACATCTTCAGCAGTGGTTCCATCATACTGAGTTAGTCAGTGGCTACGTATTTGAACCGCAGCGTAAGGCAGCAATTGGCTACTTTCAGCTAAAGCTTTGCAGCAATGGCAACCAACCCCATGAAGCTGAGTTGACTGTCCATCCAGCTTACACTTGGTTGTATCCAGAGTTGCTTTCTCAAATGGCACGAATTGTTCAAAGTTTGCCCGCTCAATCACTGCATTTGGCTTCTGCTGACTATCAACCAGAAAGGGAAGAATATTTAGAAAAACTAGGAGCAGAGCGGATTGAGCATACACTGCTGATGTCTCGTTCCGTCTGGCATAAGTTAAGAGAAGCCAAGCCTCTAGAAGGATTACAGCTGTCTGAAGTTCTACAAGGATTACAACGAGCTCGTACTCCCATACCCAGTCGTATTTCTTTATGGCATTCCCTCACTAAGTCACCCCATCCATCAACTACGGAAGGAACTAATTCTGTCTCCATACCTCCTAGGGCAATACCTAAAGAGGTAAAGCAACCTTCTGAATCTTCAGAAACTTGGAACTAGTATTAAGGAGGCAGGAGGCAGGAGGCAGGAGGTAGAAAGTAGGGGGAATCGCCATTCATTCGTGTCAACTTCAGCTATTAGCCTTGGATTTGAAGATGTTGTTGGCGAATTGGCTGGGGGTTTACCCCCTCTAGCTCCCCCTTAGTAAGGGGGAGGACAAGATTTCCCCCTTTACTTGTTACTTGTTACTTATTCAGCAAACCCTACTTTCAAGTCAGACTCCCATGAACTTTCACCTCACAACGAAGGATGAAAACTCTGGTGTCTCCGCGTCTATTTTCAGATTAGAATAATGGAAAAAATATCGGTATTAGGGTTGGATGTAGGAAATAAGCGCATTGGTGTGGCAGGATGTGATGGCACTGGACTGATTGCTACAGGATTGACGACGATTAAACGCACTTCTTTTGTCCGAGATGTTGAGCAGTTGCAAGAGTTGGTTGAGCAAAGACAAGTACAGCTGTTGGTAGTTGGCTTGCCTTATACAATGGATGGAAGTTTAGGTTCCCAGGCGAAAAAAGTACAGAAGTTTGCTCGCAGGTTGTCAGCAAACCTTGGACTACCTATAGAGTATGTAGATGAGCGACTGACATCTTTTGCTGCAGAAGAGTTACTGAAAGCCCAAAATTGCTCTCCTTCCCGCAATAAAGCTCTGATTGACCGCAAGGCTGCTGCTATAATTTTGCAACAGTGGTTGGATAACCGTCGCCGCTCCACTAGCAGGATGCCAATTCCACAATGAATCCCATTCCACCTAACACCTAAAATGCGATCGCAAACCCGAATTTTATATCATGTAATGGCGCAGCAAGCTTAAAATGATAAAATTCGTAACCTCAATTTTCAGAGAAGATTTGATTAAACAAAGATTGCTTTACCCTAAAACCAATTACCATCAACTCTTGGTAAAACTCGTCCAAGCTTCCAATGGTGATTTTGCCATCGTTGTCTAACTTCTTAATGACAGCTAAGGTTCCTCTGATCTTCAAACCTAATCTTCTAGCTTCTCTTCGAGCTGTTGAGTCATCCAGCAAAACATATTCTGCTTTTAGCTCAATTCCTAATGCAATTGCTTCCGATTCTCCTTTGCCCAATCGTTGATTTAGGCTATTGATAAGGGGTATCAGCTTAGATGAGCGAACCTGAAGACTTCCAGAGTTTATCAAAGTTTGAATTGTTTGGTTGGCTCGATCTGATTTAGCACTAATTTCATCTGCGACCGATTGAGGAATATAAAAACTATCAGGAGATTCAATAAACTTAGTTAGGTAGCCCAGTTTAGCTAAGAAGATCAGCGGTGACGAATTGAGAACAATTTCCATTCATTCACCAACTTTTTTCTAAAGCAACATCTTCTTCACTAAGGTAGGAAAACTCAATTCCCATTAGCTCTAAAATTTTGAGCAATTCGGTTGGTTCTAGCTCCATGATCTCTGCGGCTTTCTTGAGACTGATTACTCTAGCCAATAAAGCACCAATTAAAAAGAGAAAATTTTCCTTTTGTTCAATGCTCTGGAAGATTTGAACCTCTGAAGCAATTGTTTGGGTAAGTTCTTTGTTCATCTGTTATCACCAAAACTTTACCTAAAGTACCAATATTACTATCAATGTGGAACAGGCTTCAGTGCCTGTATCAATTTTCATGTGATCGCACAGAGACTTCCCAATTCTAAATTCTAAATTCTAAATTCTAAATTCTCCTTAACCATTGCCAAAATCTCTTGTACCACGGGATGTTGTAAGATTGGCGACTCTTGGTAAAACTGGTAAAATTTTTTCGCACTGTGACAGTATTAGGATGCTCTGACCCTAAAGAGCGATCGCAAATTCTCAAAGCTTCCAGATACAAAGGTTCAGCTTCATCGTAGCGTCCTTGGGATTCGTACAATCCAGCTAAGTTGTTGAGGTGAGTAGCTAAGGAAGGATGATCTTTGGGTAGAGAGTGCTTGTCAATTTCGAGCGCTTGCTCATACAATAGTTCGGCTTCATTGTAACGTCCTTGGGATTCGTACAAATTAGCTAAATTGTTGAGGTGGGTAGCTAAGGAAGGATGATCTTTGGGTAGAGAGCGCTTGTCAATTTCGAGCGCTTGCTCATACAGTGGTTCGGCTTCAGCGTAACGTCCTTGGCATTTGTACAATTGAGCTAAGTTGTTGAGGTCGGTAGCTAAGGAAGGATGATCTTTGGGTAGAGAGCGCTTGTCAATTTCGAGCGCTTGCTCATACAATGGTTCGGCTTCATCGTAACGTCCTTGGGATTTGTACAATCCAGCTAAGTTGTTGAGGTCGGTAGCTAAGGAAGGATGATCTTTGGGTAGAGAGCGCTTGTCAATTTCGAGCGCTTGCTCATACAATGGTTCGGCTTCATCGTAACGTCCTTGGGATTCGTACAAATTAGCTAAGTTGTTGAGGTGGGTAGCTAAGGAAGGATGATCTTTGGGTAGAGAGCGCTTGTCAATTTCGAGCGCTTGTTCATACAATGGTTCGGCTTCATCGTAACGTCCTTGGGATTTGTACAATCCAGCTAAGTTGTTGAGGTCGGTAGCTAAATCTTCTTCCAAACCCAGCTTTTGTTGCAAGTTAACTGCCTTGCGAAAATACTCAATTGCCAGTGCTTGTTCCTGCTGATAATCCTGGCATTTCCCTTGTCGCAATCTTCTGTAATAAATTTCCCCCATTCTGGCGTACAAAGTAGCTAAGTTGGGTTCCTTGACTCCCCTTTCCTTCTCTGTCTGCTCAATCAACTCTTGCAAGTCGGCAAGAGGCAGGAAATAGGGATTATCTTCCTCCTCTGTAACCAAAAATTCGCGCTCCAACCCAGCTACCCGAAAAGGAGCAACATCGGAGCTGGAAACCAGGGTACTTTTGAAGGAACGAAACCGAAATACTCCCTTGCACCAACTTAAAAAATCGGGAGCTTGCTTACTCAAGTTAATCTCAATTTGGTGAGTTACCCAGAGAACTATAGAGAAGGGAAACTCTCGCAAGGCTTCTCTTGTCCACTGTAAGTAACCAAAAAATATCTCCTGTTCGGAACGCTCTTGGCCTAATTTGAGAAAATACAGTTTCTCGGCACCCGTCACCGTCACCACTGCCTTACCTCCCTGACGCAGGTACTCCTCTGCTGCCACCAATTGTGCGATCGCAGCTCTCAGGCTCGGCTCTCCTCGTGCTAGCATCACCTGATAACAGCGGATGCCTGACTCTAGTTCCTCTTCATAGCGCTTAATGAGCTGTTCTCGATAATTACTGTCATCGCAAACTGCTAGCAGCAAGTTCAACTTATCAGCAGCTGCTTCTATCGAAACCAACAATTCCTCATAACTATCCTCATTCGCCATAGAATTTTTATAATTTAGAATAAAATGAAGAATTTAGAATTAATTTTTTCTAAATCCTACATTTTCTTCGTCAATAGTTGAGTCACTATGGGATGAACATCGTACCAAAGTCGAGCATTGCGATACTCTAAAATATACAAACCGTGGAGCAAATCCAGAAATCGTTGCTCTTTGGGATCATTAGGCTGGCAGTTCTTGTAAGTTGTCTGCAAAATTTCATAGTCAGCATTACCAATGCGAGTATCAAAATCAATACTAAACTTGGTAATCGCTTCTTGGAGTACTGCCTCATTAATAATAATATCCTTGCGCTCCGGCTGACGCCGCACCAATTTCAAGCAAATGCGACAACATTGATTGGCGATTCTAATTAACTCCCGCAACACTCCACCACTTTGAATAATAATTTGCTCAGCGGTTTCAGGATCGAGCAGGTGATTAGGAACTCTCTTGTGCAAAACCGCTTGCAGTATTTTCATTGCCTCCGGTTGAGGGACCACTCCAGCTTGGCAACGCTCCCCCTGCTGAAACAGCTTACTCACAGGCATTTGGACAATCTGATCATTCGTTTCCGTCTGAATCGTGGCAGCCAGAGATACTTCACGAAAAGCCGAAATCGGGATAGTAAAAATTATCTGAAAATTAGGTTGAAATAGTGCCTTAATCTGCTCCTGAAATACCTCCCGCACTACCTTCAAGTCCAACTTATCCAAATCATCGATAATAACAATAATCTCCTTCTTACTAGCAGCCTGCACCACCGAGGCTATGATATTAATCTGCGCAATTAACTCCGATACCTTGCGCATAAACTCCTGCTTGATTTCATTGCGAATCACCGCATCTGCCTTCAGCTTTCCACTAATCAACTCAAACAAATTAAAACCAACATTAACCCCAGCACCCAATTCCTCCGTCTTAATGCGGGTGCGTTTAGCAAACCATTCGTAAAAAGCATCCTTAGTTGACTGCTTAATTTCTATCTGCTGCTTCTGTGCCTCTTCCATCAAACGCACCGCGATCGCAAACAAAATATTAATATGATTAACATCCGACATTTCTATCAAGTCAGATATCGAGAAAAAGACCACAAAATAGTCATCATGCAGCTGTCGGCTAAACTCCGCCAGCAAAGTAGACTTACCACAACCGCGATGTCCAGTGAAGATAATCTTGCCTCTACCAGAAGGACTATCTTCCACCAATTGTTCCAAATCTTCTAAAACTTCCCTACCATAATCTACCCGAAACTTTTCTAGCTCCCTTTGATCCAAAAGTGGCAACAACTCCAGATTCCGATAAGCTTCCCGAAAAGACTCTAATAATTCGTTTGTCATTTGCGATCGCTTCCTTGCCCCCTATTTCCTCGCCTCCACAACCTGCTTAGCAGTCAGCTCCAGTTCAGGGAAAGTCCTAGAGACAATCTGCTGGCTACCAGTGAACTCAGTAGCTTGATACTTCCCATTGACCAACACTAGTACAGTGACTAACTGTGCAATCGGGTCAACAATCCAGTATTCAGGGATGCCGCGCTGTTGGTACTGATGTAGTTTATCAATATAATCGCGCTTGTAGTTGTCATCTTTTTGTTTTCTGTAGGGACTAACCACCTCAACTACAAATGGTGGGGGAGGCATATCGAGTGCGATAGTTATTCGCTTGTCCATTAGCCCAAGATGTACCTCACTTACTACCACTAAGTCAGGAAAGCGGTTTTGAGTCTTACCTTGAACTTGCAATTCAAGTGAGTGGATAAAAATCTGTTCGAGTTTTACCAAACTTAGGAGTTGAACAAACAGAAAACGAGCGATTCCATAAGTCTCTTGTGATTCCGGTGGCACTGGTATTAGTTCCCCATCGAACAATTCATAGCGGTTATCTGTACCATCGTCATATTCGAGATATTGCTCAAAGGTCAGTTTTACTGGTGTGTGGGTCATTTTCTTTCTTCCCCCATTCCTTCTGGCTTTAGCTACTCTTTCTTTTGGTCGTCCCATTGAACGCCTTTACTTTTAGCTTCAAACACAATTTTTTCGAGTAGAAAGGCTGCTAGATTTGAGAGGGGTCTCCCATCATAGTCAGCCCATCTTTGCAGGTCATCAGCCAACCTATCAGGCAATGTGACTTGAATTCGTTTGCTCACATTCATTTGAAGTTCTCTTGATAACACAATCTTACTCTTTTACATCAGATTTCTACTATAGTGACATCATTTAGTGTCAATTTGGAATTTTAAATACATCAATTGATGTCATTATGATAAATAGGGCTTGCTGAAAAAGTCGTAATTTTCTGGTTTTGAAGTAATAAGTAATAACTCACCGTTCGCCCATTTGAAAACGAGTTAGAGAAATTGGGAGTTCTCGACGGATTTGTGGGCTCAACGAAGGCTTACTATGGCGGTTTGGTTTCTGATTGTGCCAGTTGAGTATAAATATCAGTGGTCAAATTAAGTAAAGATAAAATATCCTGCTGTAATGAAGTCAGAGGATTCAGATGAACATAAGTAGTCTCATCGACAACAATCCACAATAAAGTAATCTCGGCAAAAGCCGCCAAAAGTTTTTCTGCAGTAGGACGAGCAGTAGCTCGTCGTGGATTACCAGGATAAAGACCACTCAAACTCTTTTGTTGTTGAGATAAATTGTGTCGGACTCTCCACTCAATCAAAGTCAAAACTCTTAAGCCCAACGAAAGAAGACGAATCAAACCTTTGATGTGGTCGTCTCTTTGAAGATACATCGGAGTCAGAGACAGAGGAGCATTTTTTAAACGCCGAAAACCTCTCTCACTCGGTTAATTGTTCATGACTTACTTGTTTGGCACTCAAGGGACACAAGTAATAATCTCCTCCTTTAGCAATTTTGGCTCTAGTTGACAATGCCGCCATTTTACAATCTCCAATGTAGAGTAGTCCTGATTGCTTCAGAGTTTCTCTGACTCGATTGACGGCGGGAATGTATAAGGGGTCATCGGCAAGATGACCTGCTACAATTTCTGTAGCTACGGGCATTCCCATTGGGTCTAAGGTGGATAACATGATTTTGACTTGTCTTAAGTCTGGTCGATGATCCTTGCTTTTTCCCCATTGAAATAATCCTTCTTCCTCAATACCGCTGCCAATTTCCGTGTGTGGGAAAATGCTGATCTAGGAGTTTTTGCAACCCCATTTTTTCGCATTGGGCTAGAAGTAAGGGGATATCGTCTATTCTTTCTTGATTAACTATCATACGATCAAGGAGAGGAAAGAGGAAAGTATTTATTCGCGTATTAAATACGCGAATAAATACGACTTCAAGGGCTCTTACTTATTAGCACTTCCCCTGTTGTCATATAAGTCAGACCAACATTGATGGAGAGCCGCCTTAGTTCTTTGTAATCCTTCGATTTGAGTACGCCTGGTCACTTGCATGAGTGCATCAATATGAGTGGGACTACCTCATGAAGCCAAGATGCTTATATTTACTCATCTTTCCCGATTTTGTGGGAAAAATTGGCTCGGTGGCATGTAACTTGTAGTACCAATAAGTCCGGTCTTTTCCTCGTGCTTGATAGCGCAATACACAACATCCAGGCGGCGCGACAGCTCCTGCTGATTTAAGTTGTTGGATTTGTGAAGAAATGGTGGCAAGAGCAGAACTAATCAGGTCGGCTCTTTTTTCAAGGTCTTCAGTTTTTTTCGACATGGGGTCGGGAACTGTATTCACAACTCAAGGCTGAGCAGTTGTTCGCGTAGATGATACGCGAACAGCTACTCACTATAATATTATCCAACACTCTGTTGTGATAGTTTTACTCAAGGTTGGTAAAAACTCAAATTTAGTTCTTAACCCTATTTCGCGTAAATATCACGCGAACAAGATTCCCTCCTCTCCTATTTCTGGCATTATTGAGCTCCATTAACTCAGTTATAATAGTACATCAGTATTAATTGCTATTACTGAATCGGTATTCTACTTGCTCTGTCGAGAGAACTTTACCTCAATTTCTCTAACTCGTTTTCAAATGGGCGAACGGTGAGTAATAAGTAATAAGTAACAAGTAAAGAGTGTACTATCGCTTGCTGCACAACTCTTTGAGGCAATTAATTGAAGTGAAAGTAGCTCTTAAAAATCTGCTTACTTTTACCTCATATTCGGAATTTAAGCGGGTGTTTCCC